>CALCBC010000106.1 GCA_937898525.1 uncultured Sphingomonadales bacterium | reverse complement strand
CCCGCTCCAGTTTCTCCGAAGCATCGAGGTTATCGACACGCGCCTCGGCGCGCGATAGCTGCTGGTTCTCAGGAGAGCTTCATGGGCATACTCGAAGGACAGGTAGCGCTGGTGACGGGCGCGGGCCGCGGGTTCGGCCGGGCGATCGCCGAGCGCTTCGCCGCCGAGGGCGCCGCGGTGGCGCTCCTCGCGCGCTCGCTGGCCCAGCTCGACGAGGTCGCGCAGGCGATCCGCGACAGGGGCGGGCATGCGATCGGCGTGCGCTGCGACGTGACCGACCCGGCCGCGGTCGAGGGCGCGGTACGCAAGACCGAGGAACTGCTCGGTCCGATCGACCTGCTGGTAAACAACGCCGGGGTGCCCGGGCCGTTCGGTCCGATCTGGCAGGTCAGCCCCGAGGAATGGTGGCGCGCGCAGGCGGTGCACATCCGCGCGCCGATGCTGTTCATGCACTACGTCCTGCCGGGCATGGTCGCACGGAACTTCGGCCGGGTGATCTGCGTCTCGGCGATCGCCAGCCGGCTCGTCGCGCCCAACCTCTCGGCCTACTGCACGGGCAAGATCGCGCAGAACCGCCTGGTCGCCGAGGCCGCCGCCGAGCTTGCCGGCACCAGTGTCGCGGTGTTCGCGATCGACCCGGGGTTCGCCGCCACGCAGCTCGCGCGCGACACCGCCGCCGATCCCGACGCGCGCAAGTACTTCAAGCCGCTGATCGAGCGGATCGAGAGCGTGCCCCACGCCTACGGCGAGGATCCCGATCTCGCCCGCTGCGCCCAGCGGTGCCTCGACCTCGCTTCGGGCCGCTACGACGCCCTGTCGGGCGGCTATTTCGAACTGCCCGACGATCTCGACGCGAAGCTCGCCGAGAAGCGCGCGGCTGCCTGAGTCCGTCGACAGGGATCAGCAGTTGCGCGCGGCGTAGCGTCCCGCCTCTTCGGCCTGCCGTCTCAGCCATGACTCGGCCGCAGCCGCGCCTTCGGATTGCAGCCGCCGATCGTACTCGGGGCGCAGCTTCGCCCTGACGGCCTCGGGGTCGCAACGCTCGTCCGCATCGGTTTCGGCAGGCGGGCGCCGCCTCGCGTCCTCGACCGCGCCTTCCTGGTCGGGGGCCGACTGCTGCTCGATCAGGTCGTTGTAGTGCTGGACCATCGCCTGCTGTCCGGCGTCGATCCACGGTTGCTGGGCGGCCGCAGCCGACGCCAGGCACGACGACGCGGTCAGCAGCAGGGCAAGCGCTGGCGGGCGAACGCGCATCGGCATCTCCTGGCGGCGAACCGCCAGCAACGAGGTCCGTCGGCAAGGGGCAAGGCCGAAGCGGCGGCCGGGCGCAGGGACGCGACCGGCGGTCAGCTCGAGTGGTTCTCGAGTTCGTCGCCCGCGAGGGTAACGACGTGCACGAGGTTGGTCGCTCCGGAAATGCCGAACGGCACGCCGGCCATCACCACCAGCTTGTTGCCGGCCGCGCCGAGGCCGTGGCGCAGGGCCATGCGCTTGCCCTTGCCGATCATCTCCTCGAAGCTGCCGATGTCGCGCGTCGCCACCGGGTGCGCCCCCCACAGCAGCGCGACCCTGCGCGCCACGTTGACCGAGGGAGTCAGCACCAGCACCGGCACCGAGGGCCGCTCGCGCGACACGCGCCGGGCGCTCTGGCCGGTGCTCGTGAATACCGTGATCGCGCTGATGTCGACGGTGTCGGCGATCGTCAGGCAGGCGTGCGCGAGCGCGTCGGCGATGGTCGGGTCGGGCCGCGTGTCGAGCAGGCGGACGCGCTGGCGATAGGCCTCGTCGCGTTCGACCTGACGGCCGATCGAATCCATCATCAGCACCGCTTCCTCGGGCCACTGGCCCGCCGCGGTCTCGGCCGAGAGCATTACCGCGTCGGCGCCGTCGTAGACCGCGTTGGCGACGTCGGACACCTCGGCGCGGGTCGGCGCCGGGCTCTCGATCATCGATTCGAGCATCTGCGTGGCAACGATCACCGGCTTGCCGGTCAGGCGCGTGGCGTTGACGATCCGCTTCTGCAGCGGCGGCACTTCCTCGGGATTGAGCTCGACGCCGAGGTCGCCGCGCGCGACCATGATCCCGTCGGCGAGCTCGAGGATCTCGTCGAGCCGGCGCACCGCCTGCGGCTTCTCGATCTTGGCGCAGAGCGCACCGCGGCCGCGCATCAGCCGGCGCGCCTCGGCGAGGTCTTCGGGCCGCTGGACGAAGCTGAGGCCGATCCAGTCGGCGCCGTTGTCGAGCGCGAAGGCGAGGTCGTGCCGGTCCTTCTCGGTCAGCGCCGGGATCGGCACTTCGGCATCGGGCACGTTGACGCCCTTGCGGTCGGAGATCACCCCGCCGACCTCGGCGACGCAGGCAATCCGGTCGGGCGTGGCCTCGGTCACCCGCAGGCGGATCTTGCCGTCGTTGACCAGGAGCCGCTGGCCGACCTTGAGCACTTCGAACAGCTCGGGGTGCGGCAGCTGCACGCGCGTCGCGTCGCCGGGCGCGGGATCGCGGTCGAGCGTGAACGGGTTCCCGTGCGGGATCACCGCCTGGCCCTCGACGAAGGTGCCGACGCGCAGCTTGGGGCCCTGCAGGTCGCACAGCACCGCGATCGGTCGGTTGAACTCCTTCTCGAGCGCGCGGATCGCGCGGATCGTCGCGGCGTGAGTCTCGTGGTCGCCGTGGCTGAGGTTGACGCGGAAGGCATCCGCGCCGGCCCTGAACAGCCGCCGCAGCATGTCGGGATCTCGGCTCGCCGGGCCGACGGTGGCGAGAATCTTGACCTTGCGGCCGCGCGGTTCGAGCTTTGTCGTCATTCCCCCGCGCCCTATGGCAGAGCTTTGCGACAAGACAACGCCTAGATTTCGAGGACAGACATGACCGATCCGCTCGACGACCTGCCCGACGCGGTCGCCGCCGCTGCATTCCGCCGGCTGGTGCGGCACCTGCGCCACCGCCACGACGCGCAGAACATCGACCTCATGGGCCTCGCCGGCTTCTGTCGCAACTGCCTCGCCGACTGGATCCGCGAGGCCGGCTACCCGGGCGACAAGGCCGCCGCGCGCGAGGTGATCCACGGCATGCCGATGGCCGAGTGGAAACGCCGCTTCCAGACCGAGGCGACCCCCGAGCAGATCGCCCGGATGGAGGCGAGCCTCGCGCGCAACCAGGGCACCTGACCCTTCGACAGGCTCAGGATGAGCGGAGCGGGGATCGATGCCGGGTCACACCCGGCGAGTTACCCACACCTGCTCGTCCTGAGCTTGTCGAACGCAGCGCGCCATCGCTATCGGACAGCCAACCGATTCTCGAAACCGACTGGAGATACCGACCGATGGCCGAAGCCACCGACGACCGCCTGCGCCTGCTGATCGAGCGGGTCGAACGCCTCGAGGAGGAAAAGAAGGGCATCGCCGACGACATCCGCGACGTCTACGCCGAGGCCAAGGCGGTAGGCTACGACGTCAAGATCATGCGCCAGATCGTCCGGCTGAGGAAGATGAAGCCCGACGACCGGCGCGAGATGGAAGCCATTCTCGATACCTACAAGGCGGCGCTCGGCCTCGCCTGACGGAACGCGGGCCGCTGCCCGCTCATTGGTCCGGCGAAAGGATTTTCGCCATGACCGATGACACCCAGACCGTCGACAAGGCCCACGTTCGCGAGACGAACGAGGAGCCGAAGCTGCCCGGGCACGAGACCGGGCTCGATCCGCAGCCCGAATGGCGGCCGCGCTACCCGGGCTCGGGCCGGCTCGAAGGCAAGGTGGCGATCGTCACCGGCGGCGACAGCGGCATCGGCCGGGCGACCGCGGTGCTGTTCGCGCGCGAGGGCGCGAAGGTCGCGATCGCCTACCTCGAGGAGCACGACGACGCGCGGATTACCGCCGAGGCGGTCGAGGCCGAAGGCAGCGAGGCACTGACTTTCGCCGGCGACCTCGGCGATCCCGAGGTCGCGCAGCGGCTGGTCGACGAGACGGTCGGCAAGTGGGGCCGGCTCGACGTTCTGGTCAACAACGCCGGCGAGCAGCATCCCGACAAGGACATCCGCGACATCACCCCGGAACAGCTCCAGCGCACGTTCCAGACCAACGTCTACGCGATGTTCTACCTGACCCAGGCCGCACGGCCGCACCTCAGGGAAGGGGCGGCGATCGTCAACTGCACGAGCATCGTCATGTACAAGGGCAGCAAGGAGCTGCTCGATTACAGCGCCAGCAAGGGCGCGATCACCGCGTTCACGCGCTCGCTGTCGGAACAGCTCGTCGGCGAAGGCATCCGCGTCAACGCGGTCGCGCCGGGGCCGATATGGACCCCGCTCAATCCCTGCGGCGGCGCCAGCCCGGAGAAGCTCGAGAGCTTCGGCGAGAACACCCCGATGGGCCGCCCGGGCCAGCCCAACGAAGTGGCCCCGGCTTTCCTCTTCCTCGCCTGCAAGGATTCCTCGTATATGTCGGGCCAGGTGCTGCACCCGAACGGAGGGACCGTCGTCAATGGCTAGCCCGTGGAGCCGCCAGTCCGGCGGGATGATCGTCACCACCACCGCGCTCGTCGAGGGGCGACCGGTCAGGGACTACCTCGGCATCGTCACCGGCGAGGTGATCGTCGGCGCCAACCTGTTCCGCGACCTGTTCGCGGCGATCACCGACATCGTCGGCGGCCGCTCGGGCAAGTACGAGGAAGTGCTCGCCCGCGCGCGCAACGAGGCGATCGAGGAGATGACCGAACAGGCCCGACAGCTCGGCGCCAATGCGGTCATCGGGGTCGACCTCGACTACGAGGTGCTCGGCCAGAATGGCTCGATGCTGATGGTCAGCGTCAGCGGCACGGCGGTGACGATCTGACGATAGAGGTCTCCCAGCTCGGTCCCGACGACCTGGCCGACGTCCGCGCGCTCAACCGGCTGTTCGGGGAAGCCTTCGACGAACGCGAGACCTTCGAGCGCGCACCTCCCGGCGATGCCTACCTGTGCCGGCTGCTGGCGAGGCCGCACGTCTGCGTCCTTGTCGCGCGCGTCGGCGGGGACATCGCCGGCGGGCTGGTCGCCTACGAGCTCGAGAAGTTCGAGCAGGAACGCAGCGAGATCTACATCTACGACCTCGCGGTGGCCGAGGCCTGGCGCCGCCGTGGCGTCGCGACCGCGCTGATCGACGCGTTGCGCCGCATCGCCCGCGAGCGCGGCGCCTGGGTGATCTTCGTCCAGGGCGATCACGGCGACGAGCCTGCGCTCGCCCTCTACGACAAGCTCGGGAAGCGCGAGGCCGTGCTGCACTTCGACATCGAACCATGACGCCGTCGATCCGCGCGGCCGATCCTGTCGCAGACGCCGGGGCGTGCGCACGGATCTACGCGCCGTTCGTGTCTGACAGCTGGGTCAGCTTCGAGCTGGAGCCGCCGGGAGCCGGTGAAATGGCCCGCCGGATCGGCGCCTGGGGGGCGACCCACGCCTGGCTCGTCGCCGAAATCGACGGCGCCGTGGCGGGCTACGCCTGCGGCTCGCCGCACCGCGAGCGGGCGGCCTACGCGAGCTCGTGCGACGTCGCGGTCTACGTCGACCCGGCATATGCCCGGCAGGGCCTCGGCCGCGCGCTCTACGATGCGCTGCTGCCGCTGCTCGCGGGCAAGGGCTTCCACGCCGCCTTCGCCGGGATCGCCCTGCCCAACGCGGCGAGCGTCGGCCTGCACGAGGCGATGGGGTTCACCCCTGTCGGCATCTACCGCGAGGTCGGGTGGAAGCTCGGCGGCTGGCGCGACGTCGGCTGGTGGCAGCGGTTGCTCTAGCTCGCCCCGCCGGTGTAAGGCGCCGCATCGTTTTCACCCGGGACAAGCGAACCGCATGGCAGGCCATTCCAAGTTCAAGAACATCATGCACCGCAAGGGCGCGCAGGACAAAAAGCGCTCGGCGATGTTTTCCAAGCTTTCGCGCGAGATCACCGTCGCCGCCAGGATGGGCGCGCCCGATCCCGACATGAACCCGCGCCTGCGGCTTGCGGTCAACAACGCCCGCGCGGCCTCGATGCCCAAGGACAATATCCAGCGCGCGATCGACAAGGCCTCGACCGCCGGCGGGGAGGACTACGAGGAAGTCCGTTACGAGGGCTACGGCCCCGGCGGCGTGGCGCTGATCGTCGAGGCGCTGACCGACAACCGCAACCGCACCGCGACCAACGTGCGCACGGCGTTCTCCAAGAACGGCGGCAACATGGCCGCGACCGGCGCCGTCAGCCACGGGTTCGAGCGCAAGGGCCTGATCGAGTACCCGGCCTCGGCCGGCGACGAGGAGACAGTGCTCGAGGCGGCGATCGAGGCCGGCGCCGACGACGTCGAGAGCGACGCCGACGGCCACGCGATCTGGACCGACATGGAAGCGCTGCACGAAGTCGCCAGGGCGCTCGAGGCGAGCCTTGGCGAGCCGGAGAGCGTCAAGCTCGCGTGGAAGCCCAACCTCACCGTCGAGGTCGCCGAGGCCGACGCCGCCACGCTGATGAAGCTGGTCGACGCGCTCGAGGACGACGACGACGTGCAGACCGTGTGGGGCAATTACGAGGTCTCCGACGAGGTGATGGAGAAGCTCGGGTGAGCCTCTCCCCCTCCCCTTCAGGGGAGGGGGGCGGGGGGCGGGGCCCGGACTCCAGCGTCCCGCGCCCCGACCCCTCCCTCAAAGCGGAGGGGCACTCATGCTGATCCTCGGCCTCGATCCCTCGCTGTCCTGCACCGGCTGGGGGATCGTGCGCAGCGAAGGAGCCAGGCTCAGCCACATCGCGCACGGCGAAGTGGCGACCGATCCCGGGGCGCCGATCAGCGAGCGCCTCCACCACCTGCACGACGCGATCGCCGCCGTGATCGCCGCCCATTCGCCCGACCGCGCCGCGGTCGAGGAAGTGTTCCTCAACAAGAACCCGCAATCGACGCTCAAGCTCGCGCAGGCGCGAGGCGCCGTGCTCGCCGCCTGCGGCGGGTCCTCGCTGCCGGTCGCCGAGCACGCGGCGCGGCTGGTCAAGAAGGCCGTGGTCGGCACCGGCGGGGCGGAGAAACAGCAGGTCCAGGCGATGCTCGGGGTCCTGCTGCCCGGCGTCGCCATTGCCGGTGCCGATGCTGCCGACGCGCTCGCGGTGGCGATCGCCGATGCTCACCTCGGGGGAGGCCGCTGATGTTCCTCGTCGTGTTCCGCAACCGCAAGCGGCCCGACATCGACCGGGCCGCCTACGACGCCGAGGCCGAGGCGATGCGCGCGCTCGCCGCCGCGCAGCCCGGCTACCTCGGCTTCAAGAGCTACACCGCCGACGACGGCGAAGTGATCGCGCTGTCCGAATGGCAGGACGAAGCCGCGGCGCGCGCCTGGGGTCGCGTCGCCGAACACCGCGCCGCCCAGCAGCGCGGCCGCTCGGCCTACTACGCCGAGTACACGCTCTACGCCTGCAACGACCCGCACATCCGTCGCTTCACCGCGGCGGACGAGGCGTGACGGTTCGCTGGCAGCGGATTCCCTGACAACCGATGGAGAAGGGCCGTCCGCAGAGACGGCGCCGGGCTTCCCCTACCTCTGGAAGCCATACTTGCGCCCCAGCTCGGGATTGCCGAAGTCCAGGACGATCGTGCGGCGGGCGATCTTCCATTCCCCGCGCTCGCGTTCGAAGGTGTCGATGTAGCGGCCGACGCTCAGCACCTTGGGCCCCTCTTCGCCGTCGCGGATCATGGTGGTGACGAAGCTCGTGCCGGTCGCCCTGTCCCCGTCGAGGCTTTCGACGACGGTGTTGGTGATCAGGTGCCGCATGAGAAACGTCGTCTGCCCGTCCGGAAGGGTGACGGTGTACCTCTCATGGTCGCGCTCGGCCTGGGCGACGAGCGCGTCGCGGCCTTTGACCACGACCCTGTCGCCGACCGCGATTTCGCCTTCGTCGGTGAACAGCGCAGCATACTCCTGCGGCGTGCCGAAATCGTGCACCTCGCCGTAGCGCATCATCAGGTTGACGAGCTCGGTCCGGTCCTCGGCCTCGCCGGCGAGCGCCGGAAGGGCCGTCGTCAGGCCGAGCAACGCCACCGCGGCTCCCGCGGCACGAATACCGATCAAGTTCATCTTGCCTCCCCTCCAGCCCGGACTTGCCTCCTCACTAAGAGGATTGTTGTCTCCGGGTCCACCGGTTAGCTTGATACCTGAATCCGCCGGAGTGCGAGAGGTGGGGGAGGGAGAACGAACGTGTTGCGGACTTCCATGACGCTGCTCGGCGTTGCGTCTCTGTCGCTGGCGACCGCGGCGCAGGGGCATCATTCCACGGCGGAGTTCGACTACTCCCAGGTCGTCGTGCTCGAAGGGACGATCAAGGAGGTCCAGTGGACCAACCCGCACTCCTACGTCCAGGCGATGGTGCCGCAGCCCGACGGCACGGTCGTCCAGTGGGGGATCGAGATCGGCGCTCCGGCGATCAACGTTGCGATGGGCTGGCGCAAGACGAGCGTGAAGCCCGGCGACAAGGTCACGCTCGAGATCTCGCCCGCGCGGAACGGCAGGCCGTACGGCACGCTGCGGCACCTCACCTTTGCCGATGGGCGCAAGCTCGACGGGGTCGCCGCGCGCATCCCGCGAACGGGCATCGGCAACTAGGGCGGGGCGATGAGGCTCGCTGTGCGGATATTCGCCCTTCCTGCCACCGTTGCGCTGTTTTGCGCCGCGGCCCCTTCGAGTGCCGCAGATCCTGCTGCCCATCCGATCGCCGGGACCTGGATGGGCGACAGCTTCCCTGATCACGTCCTCACGGTCGACGGACAGGAACCGCCGCTGACCGCCGAAGGCGCCGCGCTGTACCAGGCCAACCTCGCCGACAGCCAGACCGCGCAACCGCAGTTCGACCGCACCCGCTGGTGCGCCGGGCCGGGCATGCCGCGGATCATGTTCATGCCTTCGCCGTTCGAGATCATCGTCAACGACCGCCTGGTGGGCTTCGTCCACGGCTGGTACCGCTGGCATCGCGCGGTGGACATGAGCGGCGAACCGGCCGATCCCGTGCTGCCGCAGCCGATGGGTTACCCGGTTGGGCACTGGGAAGACGATACGCTGGTCATCGTTTCCAACGGCCTGACCAGCGACACGATCATCGACGCCTCGGGCCTTCCGCACAGCGACGACATGCTGCTGGAAGAGCGATTGTGGGTTGCGGCCGACGGCAGGCTGCACATCCGGTTCCGCATCACCGATCCGGAAATGTACAGCGCCCCGTGGGAAACCGAGATGACGTACCATCGCCTCGAAGGCGTGCGCGTCGAGGACGACGTCTGCCCCGACCGCATCGCCCGGGGAGAGCCCGCGATCGCGCCGGCCGGCGAGGTGCGGCCATGAAGCGCGTCGCGCTCCTCGCCGTCGTCCTGCTCCTGCCGGTGACGCCCGCGGCCGCGCAGGACGCGGCCCGCGACCCGCACGATCTGTCCGGCATGTGGGAGGCGGAGCGCTTCTTCTTCAGGGTCGACGACCCGCCCCTGCTGCCGGAAGCCAAGGCGATGGTTGACGGCTACGCCGAACGGATGAGAGCCGGGCAGATCATCTACACCGGCTGGACCTCGTGCCGCCCGGGGGCGGCGAACGCGATGGTGATGACGATGAACACCATCGCCATCCTGCAGACCGCCGACGAGATCACGCTGCTCTACGAAGAGCCGCGCATGAACCGGCGGATCCGGCTGAACGCCGAGCACCCGGCGAATCTCGAGCCGAGCTACCTCGGCCACTCGATCGGCCACTGGGAGGGCGACACGCTGGTGGTCGACACCATCGGCTACAACGGACAGTTCGAGCTCGACACTTTCGGCCTGCCGACCAGCACGCGCATGCACACGATCGAGCGCTTCACCCCGTCCGCCGACGGCAAGCGCATCGATATCACCATCACCTTCGAGGATCCGGAGTTCTACAGCGAGCCCTTCAGCGTCGAACGCGTCTGGAAGGCGAGCGAGAAGCGCCACCAGTTCGATTACGACTGCTCCGAGAACCCTCGCGCGGAGGAGTTCTCGCACACCTACTTCATCAAGGACCTCTACCGGCCGACCTGCATCCGCTACGAGGGCGAGGGGGAGGAACTCTCGAAGATCGTCTGCACCCGGCCCGACGAAGTCGGCGGCGACGAAGCGCAATAGCACGCCGCGCCCCTGGTCGGTTCCGGGGCCTCGAGGTCGCCACCCTGGCGAGCGCCCTGGCGGAAGCCGCCAGCCCATCAGTCGCGTTTGCCGCCGGGCCTAGCTCTGTGGCATGCCCGCGTGCGCTTACTCCCCATGAACCGCAGGACCATCGATGGACCAGATTGCGCTCTACGGCATCCCCAATTGCGACACCGTCAAGAAGGCCCGCGCCTGGCTCGAGGCGAACGGCATCGGCTACGCGTTCCACGACTACAAGAAGGAAGGCGCCGATCCCGCGAGGCTCGCCCAATGGAGCGACGCGGTCGGCTGGGAGGCGCTGCTCAACCGCCGCGGCACGACGTTCCGCGGCTTGAGCGAATCCGACAAGGCGGATATCGACCGCGCCAAGGCGCTGCGGCTGATGGAGGCCAACCCATCGCTGATCAAGCGGCCGGTCGTCGAGCACGCCGGGGGCGTGCTGGTCGGCTTCGATGCCGGCGTTTGGGGGGCGGTGCTGACGGATGGGGCTCGATAGCGACACGCTGCTGATCGTCGAGTGGATCGCCGCCACGCTGGGGGTGATCAACATCGCGCTGCTGATCTTCCGCAGCGTGTGGAACTTCCCGTTCGGCATCGCCATGGTCGCGCTCTACATCCTCGTGTTCTTCGAAGAGCGGCTCTACGCCGAGGCCGGGCTGCAGGTGTTCTTCATCCTCGCGCAGCTGTGGGGCTGGTGGCTGTGGCTCAGGGTCGGCGGCCGCGACAGCCGCGTGCCGGTGCGCTGGCTCGACTGGATGAGCCGCGCCGTGTGGCTGATGGTCACCGCGGCGGTCAGCGTGAACCTCGGCTGGATCATGCACCGCTTCACCGACGCCGCGCTGCCCTATGCCGACGCCGGCATCGCCGGCGCGAGCGTCGCCGCGCAGATCCTGCTCGCCTACCGCCGGATCGAGAACTGGCTGATCTGGATCGCCATCGATATGGGCGCGATCGCGCTCTACATCGACCGCGGGCTCTATCCGACCGCCGGGCTCTACGGCGGGTTCCTCGTCATGTCGCTGATCGGCCTCAGGGAATGGATCGCCGCCGAGCGGCGCCAGCGCTCGGTGCCGGCCATGGGCCTGTGATCCGGGTCTGCTTCCACGGCGCGGAAAGCACCGGCAAGTCAACCCTGGCGCGCAAGCTGGCAGACCGTTTTGGCTGCCCGTTGGTCCCTGAATACGGCCGGATTCATGCCGAGGAGCGGGGGACCGAGTTCACGCTTGGCGGCCTGCTCGGGATCGCCCGCGAGCAGGACCGGCTCATGCACGAGGCGGCGCGCGCCGGTCCGCCCCTGCTGCTGCTCGATACCGACCCGCTGATGACCGCCGCCTGGGCCGAGATGCTGTTCGGCGAGGTGCCGGACGAGCTTCTCCGCTATCCGAAGGCCGAGCTGTACCTGCTGTTCCAACCCGATGTGCCGTGGGTCGACGACGGAACGCGGTTCTTCGGCACGCCCGAACTGCGCGCCCGCTTCGCCGCCGTCGCCGAGGCCATGCTGGTGCGGGCGGGCGTGCCGTTCCGCACCGTCGCCGGAGACTGGGACGAGCGCGAGCGGCAGGCCGTCGCCGCAATCGAGGTCCGCCGCCGTTCGCGCTGATCGTCGGAACGCCCCTCGTCATCGTCCATCGCGGCCAGCGGCGAGCGGCCCGAGCCGCGCACGCGGCGGAGCTCGAAGTCCACGTCTGAACTTTGCGCAGGGAAGACGCCTTTCTCCCCGGCCTTGCGGCGCGGACACGATCCCGCCGCCCGGCGATTCGCAGGGCTCTGGCAGCGGCTGGCCGACGGCGTCTTCGCCGACCACCCGCGCGAGACGGTTCAGGCGCGATAGCGGCCGATCAGCGCGATCTCGCCGCGCAGCCGCTCCGCCTCGTCGCCTCGGCCGTGCCGTTCGTAGTCCAGCGCAGCCCCCTCGCGCGATTCGATCTCGGAGGCCAGCAGCGCCTCGACCGTGTCCGCGTCGAGCTCGCGCCGCGCCACTTCGCCCGACGGGTCGCCGAATGCGCGCGGGACCGCGCTGTATTCGCCCGGCACCGCCTCGGCGTCGTCGAGGGCGGCGATCAGCGTGCGCAGCAGCCGGACCTCGTCCGTGGCGCGGGCCTGCAGCGCCACCTTGAGGTCCGCGCGCAGCCGCTCCTTGAGCGCGGTCGCGCTCATGCCGGTCTCGCGGTCACGAGGTAGTCGAGCGAGAGGTCGTCCGACAGGTGCATCCCCTTGAGCGGCGACCAGGCGACCCCGCGCGGCTCGCCCATCGCGAGGCCCGCCTCGGCCAGGAGCTCGCGCAGTTCGTCGGGGGTGACGAAGTCGTCCCAGTGGTGCGTGCCCTTGGGCACCGCACCGATCGCTTCCATCGCCCCGACCAGCAGCAGCCGCGACTGCGGCGTGCGATTGGGCGTCGACAGCACCATCAGCCCGCCCGGCGCGAGGTGGGCGGCGAGCGCGGCGAGAAAGGCCTTCTTGTCGGCCACGTGCTCGAGCACTTCCATCGAGGTGACGAGATCGAACGTGCCGAGCCCGAGCGAGGCCAGCTCTCCCGCCTGGTAGCGGATGGCGAGCCCGATGCCCTCGGCGTGGGCGGCGGCCGCCTCGATGTTCTCGGGTGCCGCATCGACCCCGGCAACCTCGGCCCCCAGCCGCGCCAGCGGCTCGCAAAGCAGGCCCGCGCCGCAGCCGACGTCGAGCGCCGTCTTCCCGGCAAGCGGGCGAACGCTCGTCGGATCGCCGCCCCAGTGCCGGTCGATCGCCTCGCGGACGAATTCGAGCCGCACCGGGTTCAGCCGGTGCAGCATCGCCGCACTGCCCCTCGGGTCCCACCAGTCCTTCGCCAGCGCCGCGAAATGCGCCGCTTCGTCGGGACGGATGGTTGCATTTGCGACAGTTGCATCGGGCATGCCTCCCCCCTAACAGCGCGCCGAACCCGAGACCAGCAGGAGCGCTTTCCTTGGCCCGCATCGTGATGAAATTCGGTGGCACCTCGATGGCCGGAACCGAGCGCATCCGTCGCGTGGCCCAGATCGTGCGCAAGCAGCAGGCCGCCGGGCACGAGGTCGCGGTGGTCGTCTCGGCGATGGCCGGCGAGACCGACCGGCTGGTCAATTTCTGCCGCGAGGCCAACCCGCTCTACGATCCGGCCGAGTACGACGTCGTGGTCGCCAGCGGCGAACAGGTCACCAGCGGGCTGCTCGCGCTGACGCTGCAGGCGATGGGCTGCAAGGCGCGCTCGTGGCTCGGCTGGCAGCTGCCCGTGCGCACGGTCGAGGCACACGCCAAGGCGCGCGTCGCGGCGATCGATTCCGATGCCCTGATCGCCTCGATGCAGGCCGGCGAGATCGCGGTCATCCCGGGCTTCCAGGGCCTCAGCGCCGAGGGGCGCGTGACCACGCTCGGCCGCGGCGGCTCGGATACCTCGGCGGTCGCGGTCGCCGCGGCGATCAAGGCCGACCGCTGCGACATCTACACCGACGTCGACGGGGTCTACACGACCGACCCGCGGATCGTCGCCCGCGCCCGCAAGCTCAAGTACGTGACCTACGAGGAAATGCTCGAGCTGGCCTCGGTCGGCGCCAAGGTCCTGCAGACGCGCTCGGTCGGGCTGGCGATGAAGGAGGGCGTGCGCGTACAGGTGCTGTCGAGCTTCATCGACGACGACGCGCCCCCGGCCGACGAGCTGCCCGGCACGATGATCGTCTCCGACGAGGAAATGGAAGGTTTGAACATGGAAAGCCAGCTGGTCACCGGCGTCGCCTACGACAAGAACGAGGCCAAGGTGATCCTCACCCGGGTGCCCGACCGGCCGGGCGCGGTGGCCAACATCTTCACCCCGCTGGCCGAGGCGGCGATCAACGTCGACATGATCATCCAGAACGTCGGCCGCGAGAAGGGCGAGACCGACGTGACCTTCACCGTGCCGCAGGCCGACCTCGCCCGCGCCCAGGCGCTGCTCGAGGACCGGCGCGACACGATCGGCTTCAATCGCATCATCACCGACAGCAAGGTGTCCAAGATCTCGGTCGTCGGTGTCGGCATGAAGAGCCACGCCGGCATCGCGGCGACGATGTTCAAGGCGCTCGCCGACCGGTCGATCAACGTCCAGGCGATCTCGACCTCGGAGATCAAGATCAGCGTGCTGATCGACGCCGACGAGACCGAGCTCGCGGTTCGCGTGCTGCATACCGCCTACGGGCTCGACGCCGAGGAACCGGCCGAGTGAACGCCGCCGCCTAGGATCGCCGCGCCGCCCGGGCCGTTCCCCCTGCAGGCGTTGCAGGTGGGCCATGGCCGCGGAGCTGCTTCACGACCGCAATCGGGCACTGGCGATGGCCGGCGCGATAGCCGTTCACGCGCTGGCCTTCGCTTTGCTGCTCCTGCTCCGGGGGCCCGCGATACCGCTCGCCGTACCCGAGCCCGGCCTCGTGGCCGTCGAGCTGCGCGACCCTCCTCCGCCTGCGGCCGCGCCCGAGGCAGCCGATGACGAGGCGCCCGCTCCCGCCAGCCGCGGAGCCGACGAGGCCCCGTCTCCGCCCGAACCCCCTGTCGCGCTCGCTCGACCGACGCCCGCCGCGACTTCCGCCTTGCCGGGCTCGGGTTCGGGCAGCGGGTCCGGGGACGCCGCGGGATCGGGATCGGGACCGGGCGGCTCGGGCACCGGCGCAGGCATGGGTACCGTCACCCCGCCGGTTCGCATCGCGGGGGCACTGACCGATGCCGACTATCGCCGCACCCGGCCGCCCGAGGGCGCGGTCGGCACCGTCGTCGTCAGCTACCGCATCCGCACCGACGGCCGGGTCGACCGCTGCACGGTGCTGGTGTCGAGCGGCTACGCGGTTCTCGACGAGGCGACCTGCCGCCTGATCGAAAGCCGCTTCCGCTTCCAGCCGGCGCGCGATGCGGCGGGCCGGGCGATCGACTGGGAAGTGCGGACCGATTACACTTGGCGCCCGCGCTGATCCGCCGTCCGTCGCAGCAGCGGAGCGGTTCGCCGCAGAACCCTGCCCGTTTCGATCCCCTCCCGACCGCCGCGGAAACCGCCCCTCGCCATCCACGTTGGGAGCGCGGGAGATCAGTCCGTTCGCCCGGGAGGCGGTGCTGCCGCCTGCTCCGGCGTTCAAAGTGGAGAAGGATCATGAAGAGAGCCGTTATTTCGCTGATGGCCGCGGCGGCCCTGCCTCTCGGCGCGTGCGCGAGCACGCAGGACGATACGCTCGCCAGCGCCGGCACCGGTGCGGCGATCGGAGCCGCGGGTGGTGCGGGCGTGGCCGCGGTCGCGGGCGGCGACCTGCTGACCGGCGCGGTGGTCGGTGCTGCCGTCGGCGGTCTCGCCGGCGCGGTCTGGGCCGACCGCAACAACGACGGCCAGGCCGACGGTTACGTCTACAACGGCCAGTACTACGAAGGCGCGCCGGCGACCTACCAGAACGCTTCGGCGGACCGGTGCGGACCGTCGGTCGGCGGCTCGGCCGCGACCGGTGCCGGCGTCGGCGCCGCCGTCGGTGCGGGCGCAGGTGCGCTGAGCGGTGGCCTCGGCATACTCGAGGGCGCGGTGATCGGCGCTGCGGTCGGCGGTCTCGCCGGCGCGGTCTGGGCCGACGCCAACAACGACGGCTGCGTCGACGGCTACGTTCGCGAAGGCCAGTACTACGCGGGCAGCCCGGTCGTGCAGCCGACCAACGTCGCCTACACGGGCGAGCGCGGCTGACGCGGATCGGTCGAGCGGCGCATGGGCAGCACACGAAGGGAGCATGTGCTCCGCTTGATCGGGCCGATCCTGGCAGCGGCGCTCGTCGCGCCGCTGCCGCAGGCCGCACAGGCTCAGGGAGCGGGGCAGGACGTCGTCCAGTCCCCGGCCCTCCACCGCGAGATCGGCAAGCGCGCCGGCAAGGAGTTGCGCGCGTTCTACGCTGCGCGCGGCAACCGGCCGCTGTGGCTCAACGAATTCGGCCGCCCCTCGGGCGCGGCCTCGATGCTGATGCACCTGCTGCGCAGCGCGGAGTACGACGGCGTCGACCGCAAGACGGTTCGCTTCGAACGGCTGGCCAAGCGCGTCGAGAAGGCGCGCCGCGGCGACATCGACGACGTCGCCCGCGCCGAGGTCGAGCTGTCGGCCGCGTTCGCCGCCTACGTGCGCGCCATGCGCTCGGCCGACCGCGCCGAGATGATCTACGAGAGCCCGGCGCTGGCCCCGGTCGTGCCGACCGTGCACGCGGTGCTCGAGGCGGCGGCGAACTCGGCCGCCGGGCTCGAGGACTACGTCGCCGAGATGCGCTGGATGCACCCGCTCTACGCGCCGCTGCGCGAAGCGATGGAGGACCCGCGGTTCTCCGACAACCAGCGGCGGCAGATCTGGACCAACCTCGCGCGCGTCCGGGCGATCCCGGCGATGCCGACCGGGCGCCACGTGCTTGTCGATGCCGCCAGCGCGACGCTGTGGATGTACGAGGACGGCAAGCCCGTCGATTCGATGCGCGTCGTCGTCGGCAAGCCCGAGCTGCAGACCCCGCTGATGGCCGGGTTCATTCGCTACGCGGTGCTCAACCCGTACTGGAACGTCCCCGACGACCTCGTGCAGGCCAACATCGCCGCCAACGTGCTCGACCGCGGCCTCGCGTACCTGCGCAACGGCCGGTACCAGGTGCTGGCCGACTGGCGCCCTGACGCCGAGGTCGTCGATCCGGCGACCGTCGACTGGAAAGCCGTGCACGAGGGCAGGGCGAAGGTCCACGTGCGGCAGCTGCCCGGCGGGTCCAACTTCATGGGCCGGGTCAAGTTCGAGTTCCCCAACGCCCTCGGCATCTACCTCCACGACACGCCCGACAAGCAGCTGCTGCGGCTCGACCAGCGCCAGCTCAGCTCGGGCTGCGTCAGGCTCGAGGATGCGGCGAAGATGCATCGCTGGCTGATGGGCGAGCCGCTGCCCTCGCGCGTGCGCGAGGCGGAAAAGGTCGTCCCGCTGCCCGAGATCGTGCCGATCTACATCACCTATCTGACCGCGATCCCCGAGAAAGGCGTGATCGCCTTCCGCGACGATCCCTACGGCCACGACGGCACCCGGCTCGCGGCGGTCGACACCGACGCCGCACGCTCCGACCGGCCCTGACCCTCCCGAGACAGGCCCGGGGAGGATCAGCGGCGGTTCAGGGCCGCCTCGCTTTCGGTCATCAGTGTGGCGACGATTTCGGCGACGGGCTCTTCCTTGGTGACCATGCCGACCGACTGGCCGGCCATCAGGCTGCCGGTCTCGACATCGCCGTCGATCACCGCGCGGCGCAGCGCGCCGGCCCAGAAGTGCTCGATGCGAAGCTGCGCCTCGGCCATGTCGACACTGCCCTGGTCGAGCAGCAGCGCGACCTCGCGCTGCTTGGCGGCGAATTCCTCGGTGCCCTTGTTCTTGAGCGCGCGCACCGGGATGACCGGCAGGCGCGGGTCGATCTGCACCGAGGCGACCGCGTCGCGCGCGCCGGCGCGGAAGAAGGCCTTCTTGAACTCGGGGTGGGCGATCGACTCGGTCGCGCAGGCGAAGCGCGTGCCGAGCTGAACCCCGGCGGCGCCCATCTCGAGATAGCCGGCGATCGCCTCGCCGCGGCCGATCCCGCCGGCAACGAACACGAGGTATTCGTCGGCCAGAGCGGGCAGGAACTCCTGCGCCAGCACCGAGGTCGCGACCGGGCCGATGTGGCCGCCGGCCTCCATGCCCTCGATCACCAGCGCGTCGCCGCCCGAGCGGAGCAGCTTCTTCGCCAGCGCGAGCGTCGGCGCGAACACGATGACCTTCGCGCCGAACGCCTTGATCGCCTCGACGCTGCCCTTCGGCGGAATCCCGCCGGCGAGCGCGACGTGGCCCACCTGGTGCCGACCGCAGACTTCGATCAGCTCGAACAGCTGCGGGTGCATGGTGATCAGGTTGACGCCGAACGGCTTGCTCGTGAGCGCCTTCGTGCCGGCGATCTCGGCGTCGAGCAGCTCGGGCGTCATCGCCCCGCAGGCGATCACGCCGAACCCGCCGGCGTTGCTGATCGCCGAGACCAGGTTGCGCTCGGAGACCCAGCTCATCGCTCCGCAGAGGATCGCGAACTCGGTGCCGAGAAATTCGCAGCCCCGCTGCATCAGGTGGCGGGTCTTGGGATAATTACGCATGGGCGCCGCCTCTAGCATCGGCGAAGGCGATCACAACGTGCAATTGATACTGGCGGAAACGGCCCGTCGGCCGTGCTATCGTCAGGGTGAAGGAGACCGGGCACATGAAGGGATATGTCGACGACATCGAGAAGGTGACGCTGGCCAACAGCGACTTCCGGCGCGTGCTCTATACCGGGCACAACCTCCAGCTGGTGGCCATGTCGCTCGATCCGGGTGAGGAGATCGGCGAGGAAGTCCACGACGACCGCGACCAGTTCTTCCGCATCGAGCAGGGCGAAGGGGTGATCACGATCGACGGCGTCGATCACGCGGTGAAGGACGACGACGGCGTGATCGTGCCGCAGGGCGCGCGCCACAACGTCAGGGCAACCGGCGACGAGCCGCTCAAGCTCTACACGATCTACGGCCCGCCCGAGCACATCGACGGCACCGTGCATCGGACCTGCGAGGAGGCGCGGGCGGCGCACGAGCACTTCGACGGGAAGACGACCGAATAGCAGGGTCCTCCCCAAGCTTGCTCGGGGAGGGGACTGTCCCCGCGAATGCGGGGATGGTGGAGGGGTTGTTCCCTTCCGTCACCGCCTTGTGGCCGGCGACACCTCCCCGAGTGGGCTCGGGGAGGATTGCGTCAACTGATAGCCTCGGCCAGCATCCACACCCCGACCGCGACGAAGCTCGCCGCTGCGAGCAGGCGCACCGCCTTCATCGACACGCGCTGCACCAGCGCATGGCCGAGCCACACCGCGGGCACGTTGGCGATCATCATCCCGAGCGTGGTCCCGGCGGTGACGAGCGCGACGTTCGCGAACTGCGCCCCCAGCGCCACCGTGGCGACCTGGGTCTTGTCGCCCATCTCGACGAGGAAGAACGCGATCAGCGTGGTGAGGAACACCCCGCCGTGGCTGCGCGGCTGCTCGTCCTCGTCGAGCTTGTCAGGGACCAGAGTCCAAAGGCCCATCGCGACGAAAGAGGCGGCTATCGCGATGCGGAACCACTGGCCGTCGATCAGCTCGGCTGCGAACTGCCCGGCGAGCGCCGCGAGCGCGT
This sequence comes from uncultured Sphingomonadales bacterium, assembly GCA_937898525.1. Taxonomy (GTDB): domain Bacteria; phylum Pseudomonadota; class Alphaproteobacteria; order Sphingomonadales; family Sphingomonadaceae; genus Croceibacterium_A. The sequence continues at coordinate 39,896 of CALCBC010000106.1, read as the reverse complement.
GGTTGGCCAGCGTCGCCACGAGGATGCCGAGCACGATCGGCACCGGCTTGCGGTAGCGCGTCGCCAGCACGATCGCGAGCAGCATGGTCTTGTCGCCGATCTCGGCGAGGGCGACGAGCAGGGTGGAGGTGAGCAGCGCTTCCATCGAGACTTTCCGGTGCCGGGCAGAACGCGGATCCAACGACATCGCGCCACCCGCCCGGCAGGCGGTGGCCCGACGTCATTGGTCTCGCTCGGTGCGGACTTGTCCGCGCCTCCTGCCGCCATGGCCTCTCGGCCAAGCATGTTGACGGTCAGGCCCCGCCGGTCGGCGGTCGGCTACTCCCCAGATGACGCGCCGCCCCTAGGGCCCGGCGCGCGCCGATGCAAGCGCGCGGAACCGAATGCCCGGTCCGCCGCTCTATTCGACAACGCAATCAAGGAGATCGACATGTTCGGCAAGATTCTCGGTGGCATCGTCGGGGCCAAGGCCGCGGACCACGTCAGCGGCGTCGGCGGGACCGGCGGCGCCCTGCTCGGAGTCGGCGCGGCGGCGCTGGCGAAGCGGCTCGGCCCGGTGGGCCTGATCGCCGCGCTGGCTGGCGGCTACGCCTTCAAGCGCTACAGGGACCGCCAGGCGAAGCCCGCCGAAGCGCAGCCGAAGACGAGGCCCAGCGCCACCTGACGCTAGCCGTCCGCGAAGCCGATCCCCCGCGCGGCCATCTCTGCCGCCAGGCGGCGCAGCGCGCTGGGCCCCATGCCGTGCAGCGCCAGCAGGTCGGCTTCGCGCCAGCGGGCGAGCTCGGCGAAGCCGGTGATTCCGGCATTCGCCAGCGCCCGTTGCGCCGGCGCGGCGAGGAAGGCGAACTCGCTCATCGCGCCCTTCTCCTCACTCGGCGAGGCCTAGAAGAACCTGCGCGGTCAGTTCGGGACGGTTCTGCATCACGAAGTGGTCGCAGTCGGTCTCGTAGTACTCCCACCCCTCGGCGCGCGCCTTTTCGGCGAAGCGCGGGAACGGCGTCGGCTGGTAGCCGGTGGCGAAGATATAGGCCTTGCGCGGGATCGACGCCTCCGCACCGGTCAGCTTCACCGCCTCGAGCAGCGTCAGCAGCGGGTGATAGCCGACCACGCCGGGCACAACCTCGAAGTCGCTCGCGCCGATCGGGTCGACGTAGCCCGGCTTGTGCTTCTGGGTGTCGATGTACCAGTTGTGCTCGTACTCGCCGGTGATGTCCCACAGGCTCTCGCCGTCGCCGGGCAGAAACGCGTCGATGTAGGCGATCGCTTCGATCCGCGCGCCAAGCCGGGCGGCGACGCCGGTGATGACCATTCCGCCGTACGAGTGCCCGGCGAGGATGAAGCGGTCGAACCCCGCTTCCTCGACCTGCGCGCAGACGTCGTCGATGTGGTCGCTGAGCGTGATCCCCGGATGCAGTTCCGCCTGCCGCGAACCGAGCCCGCGCAAGGTGCAGGCGAGCGCGCGGTGTCCCGCCGCCTCGAGATCGCGCACCGTCTGCGCATAGCTCTGGTTGCCACCCCAGGCGCCGTGGACGAGGACGTAGTCGGCCATGTGCGTGTCTCCCGTTGTTGTGAGGCAGTACGGTAGGGGCGGGAGGCAACAGGCAGCAGGATTGTATGCTCGGACGTCTGCGCGCGTCACCCTTACCGCTATTGCCTGTTGCCCAATCCCCAATTCCCCTGCTGCCTCCCCAAAAAGAAATGGCCCATGAACCGTCTCCGGTCCATGGGCCATCCTTTAGCCGGGGCCCCGGGTTTGGGGGGAGGTGAGGCCCCGTCTAGCGGGTTACGCGGTCTCGAGCTTGCGCGAGGTGCGCCAGCCGGTCGCATAAGTCTCGCGCGACATCTGGCTGTACGGCACCGGCGAGACGATCGCGCGGACCTTGATCTGCTTGTGCGGCTCGACCGTGGTCTTCTGCGTGTTCGGGTCCTCGCCCCACACGACGTGGAGCTCGGTGCCGAGCGGGATCTCGTGATCGACCGTGGCGAGCGACAGCGCCTTCTTCTCGTTGAACGAGTAGCCGGTGAACATCGACAGGCCGACCACGTTGCCGTCGGTGTCGACGACCGAGTCGTAGTTCGAGTTGGCGTAGTTCGCGAGCGGCAGGTCGAAGAACTTGTACTGCTCGCCCTCGGGCTCGAACAGCGAGGAGACGATCTTCTGGATGTCCTCCTTGTTCCACTCGAGGGTGACCTTCTTGCGCTGCTCGGCCGGGTCGATCTTCTTCAGCGCGTCGGCGCCGATGAAGTCGTGGTCGAACTTGACGAACGGGCCGTAGCCGAGCTCCCACGGGTTCAGGTAGTAGTCCTCGATCGACTTGCCGACGAACGAGCCGCCGATCGCGCCGGTCGCCTCGTACGAGTTGGCCGGCAGCCACTCGCGGTAGCTCTTCAGCTCGTCGCCGGTGTAGATCGCCGGCAGCGGGCTCGGGATCCAGCCCGACTCGAGCGTGTTCGACGGATAGGCGCGGCTGCCGACCGGGATCAGGCCGAACTCTTCACCCGCCTTGAGGATCTGCTCGCGGATGTAGTCCTGGTCCTCGTAGGGGCCCCAGATCTCGAGGCCCGGCGAGCCGGCCATGCCATGGCGCAGCGTGCGGACGGTCTTGTCGCCGATCTTCATCGTCGACATGTTGAAGAACTTGAGCTTGTCGAGCGGGGCGCCGTTGAGCTTCTCGATCACGTCCCAGGCGCGCGGGCCCTGGATCTGGAAGCGCCAGCTGATGCGCTTGACCGGCTTGCCCATCGGGCGGCTCGGGCTGCGGTCGTCGTGGATGATCTCGACGTTGTAGCCGCCGGTCTCACCGTGGAAACGCAGCCAGTTCGCGGCCGGCGCGCGGCCGACGTACACGAACTCTTCCTTGTCGAGGTAGAAGATGATGCCGTCGCCGATCACGTGGCCGTAGGGGGTGGTCGGGACGTACTGCTTCGCCTTGTTCGGCTCCCAGCCGACCGGCGAGTTGATCATCGTGTCGCTGAGCAGCTTCAGCGCATCGGGACCCTTGATGTAGAGATCGACCATGTGGTGAGACTGGTCGAACAGGACCGCGCTGTGCTGCCACGCCCACTGCTCCGAGCGCCAGTTCGAGAACTCCGGTGCGACCACCGGGTAGACGTAGGCGCCGATCTGCGAATTGCGCAGTTTCGCCACGATGTCGGGCGTGTTCTGCAGGATCTGCTCAAGGTTCGCGGCCATCAAGAGGTTCCTCTCACTCATGAAAGAATCACATATGCGAAATTTGTATGCGGCACATACAATATTCGGCTAGGGGTGCAAGGGGAAAGCGGCAGCCCGAGAGAGGAAGGCGTAACATGAACGTCGAGGCGCTCGACCACGTCAACATCATCACCGACAGGCTCGACGAGACGGCTGAGTTCTACGGCCGCCTGCTCGGCCTCGTGCGCAAGGACGCACCGCCCCCGCTGACTCCGGAGACCGCCACCTGGATGTTCGACGCCGAGGATCGCGCGATCATCCACATCAACTCGCTCGACTGCTACCGCGCCTACGACCGCGAGGTGCAGCCGGGCAGCCTGACCGGCGCGCTGCACCACGTCGCGCTGCGCTGCACCGGCTACGAGGAAGTGAAGGGCCGGCTCGACGAGATGGGCGCCGAGTACCAGGAGAACCTCGTCTCGGCGATCAACCTGCGGCAGATATTCACGCCCGATCCGAACAACGTGCTGCTCGAGCTGAACTTCTTCGCCGACTGAGCGATCCGTCGCTCACTCGCGGAACAGCAGCGGGGCGAATTCGCGCAGGCTGCGCCGCCACGTCAGGAACTCGTGGGCCGTGTCGGGCGACACGTAGAACACGCTGTTGAACCCCGACGCCTTGAGCGCCGCCGCATTGGCGGCGGGGTCGCTCTCGGGCACGCCGGGCGGCGCGGTTCGCCTGTTGGCGAGCTCGCGGCTGCCGAAGCTGACGAACACCAGCTTGACCTCGTCGCGGAAGCCCGGCGCATTGGCCACGTCCTCGACCGAGAACGTGCCGCCGCTGAACAGGCCGACGTAGCCGAAGATGCCGACGTTCGCGGTGGTGATCAGCTTGGTCTCGAACCCGCCCATCGAAAGACCCGCCATCGCCCGGTGATCGGCGTCGGCCAGCGTGCGGAACTCGCGGTCCACGTAGGGGATCAGCTCGTCGAGCAGCACCGTCTGGAACGGCCTGATGTCGAACGCGGCGAGGCCCCCGGGTGCGCCAGGGGTGATGTCGTTGGTCATGCCGTAGGTCATCACGATGATGAACGGCCGCACTTTCCCCTCGGCGATCAGGTTGTCCATGATCAGGTTGGCGCGCCCCTGGTTGGTCCAGGCGGTCTCGTCCTCGCCCCATCCGTGCTGCAGGTAGAGCACCGGGTAACGCTCGGTGCTCTGGTCGTAGCCGGGCGGCGTGTAGACGAACGCGCGGCGCTGCGTGCCGGTGCTCGGCGAGGGGAACAGCACCTGCCGCACCTGGCCGTGCGGGACATCCTTCAGCGCGTAGAAATCGGCATCGTGCGCGGGCACCTCGACGCCGCTTTCCCAGCGCCGCGAACCGAAGAAGTTGAGCGCGCCCGGATCGTTGAACGTGCCGCCGTCGACCTCGAGGTGATAATAGTGGAACCCCTCGTCGAGCGGCCCGGCCGTGGTTCCGACCCATGCCCCGTCCTCGGCCTTGTGGAGCACCGTGCCGCCTTGCCCGCCGAGGCCGAGCGTGGCCCGCACGCTCTGCGCCTGCGGGGCTTCGACGCGGAAGCGCACGTAGCCCTGTGAATTGACCTGCGGGTACTGCTGGCCCGGCTGGTTCAGCGACGAGGGCGCGAAGTCCTCGACGACCGGCGGCGGGTCGGCGTCCTGCGCCGCGGCAGGGATGGCGACGAGGGCCGCACCGGCGGCCAGCAGCGCAAGGACGGATCGCATCGGAAGTCTCCCCGGACGTCGGACATCGAATATGTCCGAGTTATTCCAGAAGATCTGGCAGCCTGCAACGGCACTGGCGGAGAGGCGGTTCCGGAAAATACCTCTTGACAAAACAAACCATATCGGTTATATGGCCGTCCGCCGGCGCAAGCTGGCACCAGCGACGGGTGCGGGGGCGGTAAGCGCTTCGCTCTCTGTCCCCCGCGCGATCCGGCCGGCACGCTGACGGACATCGTCGTCCAAACGCGTGTCCGTCCCGGGATGCGAGGACCGGGCCTCGGCCCGGACAAGCTCGGGGTATGCCCCGACGGCAGGCGAGACGGACGCGAGCCCGCACCGCCACCGCCTCGCACCACAGGGCCGAGCAGACGGTTGTGCGTAGCCCCGTCCGCCGTTCGCAACGATGCTCACGCACGGCAATCCTGTGATGCCCAGGCCGCCGGCCGGACCCGTCCGCTCGTGCGACGTCTTCTGGCGCAATCCCGCGCTCGCCGGCGGGCGCTGACGCGCGCCTAGACCGGCACCGTCCCCGCGGTCGTCGTCCGGTACATCTCGCGCCGGAAGCCATCGTAGTCGTTCGGCCCGAGGTGCATCGTCAGCCGGTTATCCCACAGCGCGACCATTCCCGGCTCCCACTTGAGCCGGCAGGTGAACGCGTGCTGGGTCACGTGGGCGACGAGGAAGTCGACGATCGGCTTCGCCTCGCGGGTCGTCATCCCCTCGAAGCCGATCGTGTAGGTGTCGCAGATGTAGAGCGATTCCTCGCCGGTCTCGGGATGGGTGCGGACCAGCGGGTGGTACCGCCCTTCGAACCCCGCGCGGCGCGTTTCCTCGCTGGAGAACTGGATCGCGGTCCCGAGCAGCGTCTCCTGCGTCAGGTAGTTGTTCCGTGCCGACATGTGCACGCGCAGCCCGCGCAGCATGTCCTGGTAGGTCTTGCTGAGGTGCCGGAAGGCGAGCGCCGAGTTGCACCAGGTCGTGTCGCCGCCGTAGGGCGGCACCTCGACCGCACGCAGCGTGGTGATCGCCGGCGGCTCGGCGAGGAACGGCGAATCGGTGTGCCACCCGCCGCCGAACAGCGACGGAACCCGCGTGTCCGCCTCCTTGATGATCGGGTGGACGTTGCGGTGCCCCTCGACGCCCTGCGTGTAGGCGTCGACCGCGAACGGCCCGAGCCGCGCCGCCCACTCCTCGTGCTCGGCGTGGCTCAGGTGCTGGTCGCGGATGAACAGCATCTTGTGGTGGTAGAGCGCGCGCTTGAAGTCCTCGAACGCCGCGTCGCTGAGCTCGGTCAGCCGCGGCCCGACGATCTCGGCGCCCATCGCTGCGCTCAGCGGCCGCGCCTCGAAATGCTCCGATTCGAACGGATGGTTGTCGAAATCGCCGCAGGGGCTGACGCGCACTTCCCACATGATCAGGCTCCTCTGCCCGCCGTGATGCCGCGCGCGACGGGGAAAGGGAAGGGGCCCTCATCCAACTCCGACTGAGCCCCTTCGGGGCCAAGTCTCCGCAGCCTGGATGAGGGCGCTTTCCTAAAGCTCGATCACCGTCTTGGCGAAGCTCTCCGGTCCCCAGGCGTGGGCATAGGCGTCCTTCGCCTGCTCGAACGGGAAGCGCCTGCCGATCAGCGGCTCGATCCGGTTGACGTCGACCGCCGCGTTGAGGCGCCGGGCCATCGCCGCCGAGCCGACGAAGATCCCGCGCATCGAGCCCGCGGTCATCATCAGCCCGCGCGGGTTGGGCCCGCCCTCGGGCTGCAGCACGCCGATGAAGGCGATCTCGCCCTGCATACGCAGCGCCGCCATGGACTGCTCGGCCGTGCCCGCCCCGCCGACCTCGATCACCTTGTCGACTCCGCCGAGCTCCTGCCCGACGTAACGGCCCCAGTCGGGCACCTCCTTGTAGTTGACCCCGTGTGCCGCGCCGAGGGCCTTGATCCGCTCGAGCTTCTCGTTCGACGAGGAGGTGGCGATCACCTCGCATCCGCCGGCGCGCGCGAGCTGCAGCGCCAGCATCGACACGCCGCCGCTGCCGAGCACCAGCACGCGCATCCCCGGCAGCAGCGCGCGCGGCCCCTCGTAGAGCGCGTTCCACGCGGTCACCCCGGCGCACGGCAGGCAGGCGGCCTGCGCGAAGTCGAGCGTCTCGGCCATCGGTACGACTGCCTGTTCCGGCAGCACGACCAGCTCGGCGAGCATGCCCGGCGAGAACCCGTCGCCGAGCGCGGGGCTACCCTTCGGCGGCCCGTCCTCCCACTGGGTGAAGAACGAGCCCTGCACCCGGTCGCCTTCCTTGAACCGCGTGACCTCGGATCCGACCCCAACGACCTCCCCGGCCCCGTCGCTGAGCGGGATCGCCGGCGCCTTGAGCGCACCGCCGAAGTACTTTCCCGCGGCGACCGCGAAGTCGCGGTAGTTGATCGAGCAGGCGCGGATCCGGATCAGCACCTCGCCCGGCCCGGGCGTCGGATCGGGCAGCTCCTCGAGCGTGAGCTTGTCGAACCCGTCGGATCCGGCCGGAAGCCTCCATGCGCGCATTCTTGGTTCTCCTTCGCTTGCCATGCTCTCTCCCCTCAAGGGGAGAGATACGAAGGCTTGGCAGCTTGCTGCCTAGCCGCAGTTGAGAGGGGGCTCCAGCGCTGCGCCTGTGCCCCTCTCCCCGCCCTCTCCCCTGCAGGGGAGGGGGCTTCACACCTCGATGCTCTCGAGCACCCCGCCGTCGACCGCCCAGTCCTGCCCGGTGACGTGGCTCGCCGCGTCGCTGAGCAGGAACGCGGCGACTTCGGCCAGTTCCATCGGCGTGCCCATCCGCCGCTGCGGCACGCGCGCGGCGATCTTGCCCTTCTGCTCGTCGGGAATGCGCTCGAGCGCCTCGGTGACGATGAAGCCGGGGATGATGCAGTTCGCGCGCACGCCGTGCGGCGCCATCTCGACCGCGATCGCGCGGGTCAGCCCGAGCACGCCGTGCTTCGAGGCGATATAGGCCGGGTTCATCGCCATGCCGCGCTTGCTTCCCATCGAGCCGGTGACGAGGATCACCCCGCTCTTCGCCTCGATCATAGGCGGCAGCACTTTCTGGATCGCCCAGAACACGCTCGTCAGGTTGACCCGGATGGTCTGCTCGAACACCTCCGGGTCGAACGCCACCGCCGGGGTGAAGCCGCCGGTCAGCCCGGCGTTGGCAAACAGGCCGTGGACCGGCCCGAAATGCGCCGCCGCCGCGTCGAGCGCGGCCTCGAGCTGCGCCTTGTCGCCGACGTCGGCCGCGAACCCCGCTGCGTGCTCGCCGATTCCCGCCACCGCCTCGTCGAGCAGCTCCTTGCGCCGCGCGATCAGCGAGACCCGCGCCCCGCGGCTCGCCAGCAGTTGCGCGGTGACGAGCCCGATCCCGCTCGACCCGCCGGTGACGACGATGTGCTGCCCGTGAAAATCCATCAGCTCTCCTGCTCCCCAATGAACCGCACCCACGCGGGCGCGTCCGGATGGTCGCTTCGTTCCGGCGACCATTGCCGCTCCATCAGCGCCCGTGCCTCAGGCTCGGGCATCCCGCAAGCGCGGTTGTAGCGATAGAAAAACGCCGAGACGCGCCAGTTCGCGATGCAGTGCACGTGGACCGGCCCCTCGGCCGCCTCGAGCGCCCGGACGAACGCGCGATAGTGCTCCTCGCGCGGCGCGTCGAACGGCACCGGGATATGCGTGTAGGCCACGCCCGCGTCGGCAAACGCCTGCTCGGCTCCGGGCAGCGCCTCGGGATGATCCGCCATCGCCAGGTTGATCACCCGCCGCACCCCGATCGCCGCCAGCCGCGCCGGATCGTGCGCCTGCAGCCGGCCGGAGGTCGTCACCCGCTCCGACAGCCGCTGCCACGCCCGGATGTCCTCAGGATCACGCACCCGGCCCTCCCTCGTCACTCCCGCGCAAGCGGGGATCCGAATAGTGATTTCACGCAGAGAACGCAGAGACCGCAGAGATCGAAAGATCGCCCTCTCTGCGTCCTCTGCGCGATCATTCTATCAGGGTCCGCTGCTGCGGAAACGAGGGCCTCACGCCAACCCCAGCACCCGCGCCGCGTTGTCCTTGAGGATCAGCGGCATCACTTCCTCGCGGAAGCCGACTTCCTGCGCGGTCGAGATCCACTTGTCGGGGTGGATCAGCGGGAAGTCGCTGCCGAACAGCATCTTATGCTTGAGCTGCGTGTTTGCGTACTGGATCACCTGCTTGGGGAAGTACTTCGGACTCCAGCCCGAGAGGTCGATGAACACGTTGGTCTTGTGCAGCGCCATGCTGAGGCTCTGGTCGACCCACGGCCAGCTCGGATGCGCGAGGATGATCTTCATGTCGGGGAAGTCGACCGCGACGTCGTCGATCAGCATCGGCTCGCCGTACTTGAGCCGCATGCCCCCGCCGCCGCGCATCCCGGTACCCATGCCCGAGTGGCCGGTGTGGAAGATCGCCGGCAGCTTGTACTCGTTGATCACCTCGTAGATCGGGTAGGCCATCCGGTCCGCCGGGTGCGCGTTCTGCGCGATGCCGTGGAACTTGAAGCCCTTGACCCCGTGGTTCTCGATCAGGTCGCGCGCCTCGCGCGCGCCGTACTTGCCCTTGTGCGGGTCGATCGAGGCGAAGGCGATGCAGATGTCGTCGTTCTTCGCCGCCTGCTCGGCGACCTCGTAGTTGCTGACGCGCTTGGCGCCCATGCCACTCTCGCAGTCGACCGTGAACAGCACCAGCGCGATCTGCGCCTCGCGGTACAGCTCGATCACCTCGGGCATCTTGGGCCGCTCGCGCGGCGCCTTGAAGTAGGCGCTCGCGGCATCGAAGAACTCGCCCATCACCGGGTCTTCGGGATCGTGGCACGAGACTTCGGCGTGGACGTGGACGTCGATGGCGCGGATTTTCGAAAGGTCGATAGGCAAGGAAATATCCTAACTTAGGAATAGTCGGGGCTCTGGTCGCTCTGCGGTAGCGTCATTCGCTGCTATCGAAAACGCCTTGTTCCAACCATTGATCGAAGACGCTGGTCCACTGGGTGGCTCGCGGGCATTCGATGCCTGCATCGCGAAATTTCGAGTTGAGCTTCGAGAGCAATACGAGACAGCGCTTCTGCGCGCCTGGTCTATCAAGGATGAGATCCGCAACCGATCCCGATCCGCCCCACATGTCGGGGCTGCAGTATTGCCGCGCAACGTTTGCGGCATCGCCGGAAAGGATCGCCGCCTGCAGGGTCTTTACGATCTCTGCGTGATGGACGCTTTCGACACCGATCAGGCCACTCAACTCGGTGGTGATCGGTGTGCTGATTCCTTGAGAGCTGCGAGGTCTGCCAAGCGAAAAAGGGGGGCGGCCATGCCGCCCCCTCGTCCTTACAGCTTCATCAGCACCGACTTGGTCTCGAGGTACGCCTCGAGCCCGAGCCGGCCCTGCTCGTGGCCGATGCCGCTTTCCTTGTAGCCGCCGAACGGCAGCGCCGGGTCGATCATCGCGTGGCAGTTGACCCACACGGTGCCGGCCTGGAGCTTGCTGGCGATCCGGTGCGCTGCGGAAACGTCCTTGGTCCACACGCCGGCGGCGAGGCCGTAGCGGGTCTCGTTGGCTTCCTTGACCACTTCGTCGAGGTCCTCGAACCGCTGCGCCACCACCACGGGGCCGAAGATTTCCTCGCGCACCACGCTCATCTGCGGGTTCACGTCGGTGAGGATCGTCGGGTTGACGTAGTAGCCGCCGTCGTTGCTCGGCACGTCGCCGCCCATCAGCACCGAGGCGCCGTCACGCCTGCCGGCCTCGATGTAGCCGAGCACGCGCTCGTGCTGCTCCTTGCTGACCAGCGGGCCCATGTGCGCGTCGGGGTCGAGCGAGGGGCGCGGGGCCCAGAAGTCGGCGGTTGCCGCCATGCCCTCGACCACTTTGTCGAACACGCTCTTGTGCGCGTAGAGCCGGCTGCCGGCGACGCAGACCTGGCCTGAGTTGAAGAAGATCGCGCCGGCCACTCCCGGGGCGGTCTCGGCCGGGTCGACGTCGGGCATGACCACGACCGGGCTCTTGCCGCCGAGCTCGAGCGTGACGTGCTTGAGCGTGTCGGTGGCGTTGCGGTTGATCAGCTTGCCGATCTCGGTCGAGCCGGTGAACGCGACCTTGTCGACGTCGGGGTGCTTGACCATCCGGTCGCCGACGGTGTGGCCGTAGCCGGTGATGATGTTGACCACGCCCGCGGGCACGCCGGCCTCGTGGATCAGGTCGGCGAGGCGCAGCGCGGTCAGGCTGGTCTGCTCGGCGGGCTTGAGCACGGTGGTGCAGCCCGCGGCGAGCGCCGGGGCGATCTTGAGGCACGCCATCAGCAGCGGGAAGTTCCACGGCACGATCTGCGCGCAGACGCCGACCGGTTCCTTGAGCGTGTAGGCGAACATCGTCCCGCCCGGCATCGAGTAGGGCGCCTGGGTCTCGCCGCCGATCTTGCCGGCCCAGCCGGCCATGTAGCGGAAGTGCGCCGCGGCGCCGGGCACATCGACCACGTGCGCCATGCCCTTGGGCTTGCCCACGTCGATCGCCTCGAGCTCGGCCAGCTCGTCGGCGTGCGCGTCGATCAGGTCGGCGATCGCGTGCATCGTCTTCTCGCGCTGGATCGGCGGCAGGTTGCGCCAGCGGCCGTCGTCGAACGCGGTACGCGCCGCGGCGACCGCGCGGTCGACGTCCTTGTCGGTCGCCTCGACGAACTTCGAGATCACCTTGCCCGACGACGGATCCTCGACGTCGATCGTCTTGTCGCCCGAGCTGTCGACCCACTCGCCGTTGATGTAGAGCTGCGGCTTGCGCGCGAGCGCCTTCTTGACCGCGTCGGAATATTCGCGCTGCGTGCGGTTGATGGTGGTCATCTCGTTCATCTGGGGGCTCCTTTCCCGGGGCGAATCTGTTTGCCGCCGTCTAGCAAAGCGGGGGGCGGCTGCCTATGCGGCTGCCATTCTAACGTCCGTTACGATAGCGCGCGCACCGGCCATGTTCCAGCCCTAGTGGACCTGCGCGGGCGGCGGCTGCAGCGCGCCCGGCTGCGCGGCAAAGGCCTGCGCCTCGGCGATGAAGTAGGCGCGGATCGCCTCCACCTCGTCGGGGTCGAGCACTGCCGACCAGCCGACCATGCCGCTCTTCGCCAGCGCGCCGTCGTGGACGATCGCCTTCCAGGCCTGCGCATCGCGCAGCGCCGCCGAGAAGCGCAGGTCGGGGCCGGGGCCGCCGGCGGGCAGGTGGCAGAACAGGCAATGGTTCGAATAGTGCCGCCGCCCCTGCGCGACGCGCGCCGCATCGGGCACTTCGGCGGGCGGGTCGACCGCGAAGCGCCGGACCGGTGGCGCCTCGGGCAGCCGCGCGGTGCCGCCGAGCTTGAACACCAGCAGCCGGCTCACGTTGGGCAGCGCCGGCATTCCCGGCGCGACCGGCTTGCTCGCGCCGACCCCGGCGAGCACCGCGACGTACTGCTCGCCTGCGGCGGTGAAGGTGATCGGCGCCGCGAGTATCCCGGTCTGCGCGGCGAACGACCACAGCTCGCGGCCGTCGGCCGTCGAGTAGGCCGAGAAGGTCCCCGCGCGGCTGCCCTGGAACAGCAGTCCGCCCGCGGTCGCCAAGAGGCCGCCATTGGTCCCGCCTGCGTGGCGCACGCGCCAGCGTTCGCTCTGCGTCACCGGGTCCCACGCGACCAGCGCTCCGGGCGGGCCGCTGTTCAGCGCCTCGATCACCTCCGGCCCCGGCACCGGGCCGCCGGGCGCGCCGAGCACGCCGAGGTCGAGCCCGGTATTGAAGCCGAGCGCGGCCGGCTTCCACGCCGGGTCGGGCACGTAGGGAAAGGCCGAGATCTGCGCCGGGATGAACATCACCTGCTGGCGCGCATCCCACGCCATCGGCTGCCAGTTGTGCGCCCCCTGCGCGCTCGGCATCACGAACACTGGCTTGCCGGTCCTGTCGAACCGCGCCTCGGGGTTCTCGATCGGCCGCCCCGTTGTGGGATCGAGCCCGGTTGCCCAGTTCACCGGCACGTAGTTGCGGCCCGAGATGAACTGCCCGGTCTCGCGGTCGATCACGTAGAAGAAGCCGTTCTTCGGCGCCTGCATCAGCACCTTGCGCACGCGGCCGTCGATCGTGAGGTCGGCGAGCACGATGTGCTGGGTCGCGGTGTAGTCCCAGGTCTCGCCCGGCACCTGCTGGAAGTGCCAGACGTACTCGCCGGTGCTCGCGCGGATCGCCACGATCGACGAAGTGTAGAGGTTGTCGCCGCCGCCCGGCGAGCGCAGCGCCTGGTTCCACAGCGAGCCGTTGCCGACGCCGATGTAGAGCAGGTCGAGTTCGGGGTCGTAGGCCATCGAGTCCCACACCGTCCCGCCGCCGCCGATCTGCCACCAGGTGTCGCCGTTCCACGTCGCCTCGGCGCGCCTGAGGTAATCCTCGGCGTTGCTCCCCGGCCGGTCGGGCACGGTATGGAACCGCCAGCGCTGCTCGCCGGTCTCGGCATCGTAGGCGGTCACGTAGCCGCGCACGCCCATGTCCGCCCCGGCATTGCCGATAACGACCAGGCCGTTCGCCATTCGCGGCGCTCCGCTGATCGTGTAGTTCTTCGTTTGGTCGACCGTGGTGACGCTCCACACGGGCCTGCCGGTCGCGCGGTCGAGCGCGATCAGCCGCCCGTCGAGCGTCGCGAGATAGAGCTTGTCGCCCCACGCGGCCATGCCGCGGTTGAACGCGTCCCACGTCTTGGCCAGCGTCTCGCGCGGGACTTGCGGGTCATACTGCCACAGCCGTTCGCCGGTCACTGCGTCGAACGCGAACGCCTTCGACCACGCGGTCGAGACGTAGATCCTGCCGTCGATCGCCAGCGGCGTCGCTTCCTGCGTCAGGTTGGTGTCGAGGTCGGCATACCAGGCGAGCCCGAGCGCGCTCACGTTGCCGGCGTCGATCTGCGCCAGCGGGCTCCACCGCTGCTCGGCATAGGTGCGCCCGTGCGCCGCCCAGTCGGCCTCGCTGCCCTGCGCCAGCAGCGCCGAGTCGACTGTCCCGGCCCCGTTCGCCGGCCATCCCGCGGCCGCGAACAGGGCCAGCGGGGCGAGAGCCCGCAGCCCGATCGGTCTCACGCGCCGCGGCCCTCGAGCGCCTTGTCCTCGTGGGCCCGCTTGATCACGTACTGGCGAATGCCCTCGATCCGCTCGCGGCTCAGCGAGGGCGCGAAGCTGACCATGCCGTTGTCGGTGAGCGCGCCGTCGTGGACGATCGCCTGCCAGGTATCGCGGTTCTCCAGTGCCGCGCTGCGCCGCAGGTCGGGCAGCACGGTCGATCCGATCGCCGCGTCGTTGTGGCACTGGCTGCAGTAGCGGCCGAAGTCGTAGGCGCCCTGCGCGACCTGCGCTTCGGTGCCGGTGAACGGCGGCGGGTCGAGCGGCCGGCGCTCGAGCGCGCGGGCCGGCGGCAGCTCGGCCGTTCCGCCGAGCTTGAACACCAGCAGCCGCGAGATGTTCGGCAGCGGCCCCGCCTGCTCGGTCAGGAAGCCGGTCGGCGAGAGCGGGAACACGCCGCCCCAGCCGGCCAGCACCGCGACGTACTGCTCGCCGTCGATCGTGTAGGTGATCGGCGGGGCGATGATCCCGGTCTGGGCGAAGAACGACCACAGCTCCTTGCCGTCCTTCGCCGAGTAGGCGACGAACCGGCCCCCCGCGTTGCCCTGGAACACGAGGCCGCCGCCGGTCGAAAGCAGGCCGCCGTTCCACGGGCTCGGGTGCGGCACCCGCCAGCGTTCGGTCTGGGTCACCGGGTCCCACGCGATCAGCGCGCCCTTGGTCGCCTCCCGGGCGGCTTCGCGCGCCGCAGGGTCGGCCGGCATCGCCCCCGCCCCGAGGTCGAGCCCGGTGTTCATGCCCCGGTTGGGATCGGGCTTCCACCCGGCCTCGGGGATGTAGGGAAACGCCGACTCGATCGCCGGGATGTAGACCAGCCGCTCGGTCGGGCTGAACGCCATCGGCTGCCACGAGTGCCCGCCGCCGGGCCCCGGCGTGCCGACGAACGGCCGGCCGGTCCTGTCGAACCGCGCCTCGGGGTTCTCGATCGGACGCCCGGTGGCCATGTCGATCCCGGTGGTCCAGTTCTGCGGCACGTAATTGTCGGCGCTGATCAGCTCGCCGGTCGCGCGGTCGAGTACGTAGAAGTACCCGTTCTTCGGCGCCTGCATCAGCACCTTGCGCACCTTGCCGTCGATCTCGAGGTCGGCGAGCATGATGTGCTGCGTCGCGGTGTAGTCCCAGGTCTCGCCCGGCGTCTCCTGGAAGTGCCAGACGTACTCGCCGGTATCGGGCCGGATGGCGACGATCGACGACAGGTAGAGGTTGTCGCCCCCGCCCGGCGAACGAATCGCCTGGTTCCACGGGCTGCCGTTTCCGACGCCGATGTAGAGCAGGTCGAGCTCGGGGTCGTAGGCCATCGCGTCCCACACGGTGCCGCCGCCGCCGAGCTTCCAGAACTCGCCGTTCCAGGTCGCGCGCGCCTTCTTCAGGTACTCGGGCTCGTTGTCCCCGTCCTCGCCCGGTGCACCGGGGATCGTGAAGAACCGCCACAGCTGGTCGCCGCTCTCGGCGTCGTAGGCGGTGACGTAGCCGCGCACGCCGTACTCGGCGCCGCCGTTGCCGATGATCACCTTGCCGTCGATCACGCGCGGAGCGCCGGTGATCGTGTAGGGCTTGGACTGGTCGACGGTGACCACCGACCAGGCTTCCTCGCCGGTCTCGCGGTCGAGCGCGACCAGCCGTCCGTCAAGCGTGCCGAAATAGAGCTTGTCGCCCCACGCGGCCAGGCCGCGGTTGACCACGTCGCAGCACGCCTTCGGCGCGGTCTCGCCCGGCACTTTCGGGTCGTAGGCCCACAGCGGCTCGCCGGTCCTCGCGTCGTAGGCCTTCACCTTGCTCCACGCGGTGGTGATGAAGATCTTGCCGTCGATCACCAGCGGCGTGCCTTCCTGCCCGCGCGCGGTGTCGAGGTCGGCGTACCAGGCGAGCCCGAGCTCGCCGACGTTGTCGGTGTTGATCTGGTCGAGCGGGCTGTAGCGCTGCTCGGCGTAGTCGCGCCCGTAAGTGATCCAGTTGGCGGTATCCGCGGCCGCGTTCAGCAGCCGCTCGGCGTCGATCCCGCCCTCGGATCCGCGATCCCCGCAACCCGCCAGCGCCAGCGCCGCGCCCGCGGCGACGATCCATTTCGCAAGTCCCATCCGGCCTCTCCCTGAGCGGCGATCCCGTGCCGCGAGCCCTCGGTTTGTAAGCAGGACTTACGGTCTCGGTTTCCCGCCGGTCAAGCGCCCTCGGCGTGCGCCGGTCAGGGTATTTCCCGGTTGCGGTGCAACATCGCTTCGGCGTAATGAGTCGCCGTCAGTCGAGCGCGAGCCCGCGTTATGACCCTGGCTTCTCAACATTGTTAGCCAGACAGGACATCCCCATGTCGACCAAGCTGCCGTCCCGCGCCGACCATGTCGGCTCCTTCCTCCGTCCGCGATCGGTGATCGAGGCACGCGAACACAGGGCTGCGGGCAACATCGATTACTCCGAACTGCGCGCGATCGAGGACGCCGCGATCGCCGAACTCGTCAAGTGGCAGGAGAGCCTCGGGCTCAAGGCCATCACCGATGGCGAGTTCCGCCGCTACTTCTTCCACACCGACTTCCTGCTCCAGCTCGACGGCGTCGAGGAGCGCGGCGGGTTGAAGAAGGCGTTCAAGAACGACGCCGGCAAGGAGGTGCACTTCGCCCCGCCGGTGATGGTCGTCACCGGCAAGATCCGGCACGTGAAGCCGATCCAGCGCGCCGACTTCGAGTACCTGAAGGGCCTCGTCAGCGAGACTCCCAAGGTCGCGATCCCGAGCCCGACGATGCTGCACTTCCGCGCTGGCCGGGCGGGCATCCCCGAGGATGTCTACCCGACGATGGAAGAGTTCTACGCCGACGTCGCCGCCGCCTACCGCGAGGAGGTCGACAGCCTCGCCGCCGCCGGCTGCCGCTACATCCAGATGGACGACACCAACCTCGCCTACCTGTGCGACGACGAGCAGCGCGCCGACGCCGCCCGGCGCGGCCTCGATCCCGACGCCACCACGCGCCAGTACGCGAAGCTGATCAACGAGAGCTTCGCCAGCGCGCCGGCCGACATGATCAGGGCGATCCACCTGTGCCGCGGCAACTTCCGCTCGAGCTGGGCCGCCGAGGGCGGCTACGAGCCGGTAGCCGAGATCATGTTTAACGAGCTCGACATCGACGCGTTCTTCCTCGAGTACGACGACCCGCGCTCGGGCGACTTCGCCCCGCTGCGGTTCCTGCCCAAGGGCAAGACGGTGGTGCTCGGCCTCGTCACCACCAAGCTCGGCGACCTCGAGAGCAAGGACGACATCAAGCGCCGCATCGACGAGGCGACGAAGTTCGTCGACATCGACCAGCTCGCGCTGAGCCCGCAGTGCGGCTTCGCCTCGACCGTCCACGGCAACGACATCACCACCGAGCAGCAGGCGGCCAAGATCCGCCTCGTGGTCGAAGTGGCCGAGGAAGTCTGGGGCTCGGTCCCGGCGATGGCGGAGTAGGGCAAGGAGCCCTCATCCAGGCTGTGCTGACCACCTTCGGCGGCAAGCTTCGCCATGAGGGCTCCTCCCCTTCAATCATGAGGTAGCGCTACCAATTCCGTCTCGCTAATCTCTCCTCACCAAAACGGGAGGGGGAGAGGGATGCAGGCCAGCAACCGCATCGACATGGTCGATGCCCTGCGCGGCTACGCGCTGTTCGGACTGTTCATGGTCCATTGCGTCGAGCGCTTCGAGCTCTACTGGCTCGATCCGCAGCCCGACCCGTGGTTCGATGGCACGATGGCGGTCTTCGCCGGCAAGGCTTTCGCCATCTTCGCGCTGCTGTTCGGCTTCAGCTTCGCGACGATCATGACCAACGAGCGCAAGCGCGGCGGCGACTTCACCTGGCGCTTCGCCTGGCGGCTGGCGCTGCTGTTCGCGATCGGCACGCTGCACGCGCTGGTCTACCGCGGGGACATCCTGCAAGTGCTCGCGGCCGTCGGCCTGATCATGATCCCGTTCGACCGGCTCCGTTCCGACAGGGCCGCGCTGGTCATCGCCCTGCTGCTGTTCCTCCAGCTGCCCCTGCTCGCGCGCGCCTGGGGCTCCGCCGTCGGAGCGGCCTGGGCCACGGCGCCGGCGGTGTTCTTCGGCGACAGCGGGCTCGCCACCCAGGCCACCGGCACGCTCGGCGAGGCCATCGCCAGCAACGCCGGGCCGGGCATGGTCGCCAAGTGGTCGTTCTACCTCGAGACCGGCCGCGTGGTGGAAATCGCCGGGCTGTTCCTCGTCGGCATGGTGATCCAGCGCCGCGCGCTGTTCGCCGAGGCTGCGTCTCGCCTGCGGCTGTGGGCCGGCATCGCCGTCGCCGCGGGGCTGCTGTGGCTGGCTGTCTCGCAGCTCGAACCGCTGCTGCTGCCGCCCGCGCCCGAAGACGGCGGCGCGCCGATGCAACGGCAGTCGATCGAGTGGTTCACCGGCCAGTGGCGCGCGCTCAGCGCGATGGCGTTCCAGGTCGGGGTCTTCGTGCTCGCCTGGCACTCGCCGCTCCGTAGCCTGCTCGCGACGCTGGTCCCGGCCGGCAAGATGACCCTGACGCTCTACGTCGGCCAGTCGCTGGTCGCCGCACTGCTGCTCTACGGCTACGGCCTCGGCCTCTACGACGACCTGTCGAGCGCGGCGATGGTCCTCGGCGGGCTCGCCGCCTTTGCGCTGCAGCTCGCGCTCGCCGCGTTGTGGTACCGGTTCTTCCGCTACGGCCCGCTCGAATGGCTCTGGCGGGCGGCCACGCGCACGACGCTCGACGTTCCTTTCCGCCTCGCGCGCTCATGAAAAAAAGGGGCGGCCGTCGCCGGCCGCCCCTTCTGTCCCGGATCGGAGCTCGCCGCTCAGATCTTCTTCTTCGCGGTGATCGCCCACTCGCGCGGCCGTCCCGGCAGGCCGGTGACGAACCCGGCACCCGCACGGGTGAGGTCGAACAGCGTGTGGAAGTAGTACTTGTCGAACACGTTGGTCACCTCGAGTCCGAGCTCGAGATCCTCGTTGGCGTTGCGCCACGAGATTCGCGCGTTGGCGATCGTGTAGCCGTCGATCAGGTTCGTCGCCCCGTTGACCGCGTTGGTGTAGACCTCGCTCTGGTAGGCGGCGTCGACGCGCGGGATCACCGAGCCCGAGGAGCCGAGCGGGATCTCGTACTGCACCCCGAGCGACCACTTCCACTCCGGCGTGTAGGTCGAGACCATGCCGGGGAGGATGCCGCTCGCCGGGTCGAGCGAGTCGGCGACGTAGTCGAAGTCCGTGTAACTCGCCGAGCCGTCGATCAGCAGGCCGTCGATCGGCCGGATCGTGGTCTCGACCTCGACGCCCTTGACCTTCGCGTCACCGGCGTTGGCCGGCAGCGCGCAGGGCACGGCGAAGCCCGGCCCGGCCTGCGGGCAGTTGCTCAGCGCAAGCTGGATGTCCTCGTAGTCGCTGTAGAACCCGGCGACGTTGAAGCGCACCCGGCGGTCGAACAGCTCGCTCTTGAAACCGACTTCCCACGATTCGAGCGTCTCGGGACCGAACGACAGCACCTGCTGCGCGAAGAACGGCCGCGGGTTGATGCCGCCACCCTTGAAGCCGGTCGACCACTGGGCATAGACCGAGATGTCCGGCGTGATCTCGTACATCGCGTTGAGGCGATAGTCGAAGCGGTTGTGGTCGTAGTCGCCACGCACGCCGTCGAGCGCGCCGAGCTGCGGATGGGCACCGCCCTCGAACGTCCGCCGCGAGTAGGTATAGTCCTTGTGCTCGTCGGTGTAGCGGATGCCGGCGGTCAGCGTCAGCGGGTCGACCGGACGCCACGAGAGGTGCGCGAAGGCCGCCTTGGTGTCGGCGTTGACCGGGTCGTTGCCGAGGAACGGATCGAGGCCAGCGTAGCGCAGGTTCTGCGTCGTCGCGTAGACCGAGCGCTGGTCCATGTAGAACCCGCCGATCGTGTACTCGAGCTTGTCGTCGAACAGGCTGCCGTTGAGCCGGACTTCCTGGCTGAACGACCAGAAGGTCAGGTCGCCGCTGCCGAGGCTGTGCGCGAGCGGGGTCAGGTCGTCGTCGTTGCTGAACCGCGTGCGGTAGTCGCGATAGGCGGTGATCGAGACCAGCTGCAGGTTGTCGGTCAGGTCCCAGTCGACCTGGCCCGAGACGCCCCAGCCGTCGTACCGGCTGCGCCCGTCGACCACCTGCAGTGGCGAGCCGTTGTCGGGCAGCGACATGTAGGTGGCGTAGTTGCAGTACGGGCCGCAGACGAAGCGCGAATCGTACGGGATGTCGGCCGCGAACGGGTTGATGTCGAACACCCGCGCCGCCGGGTTCGGCGGATAGGGATAGTTCGGGCTGACGACCGCGCCCGCCTCGTTCTCGCGCAGCAGCAGCACCGAGCCGCCGACGTTGCGGTGGTCGTGCGTGTAGTCGGCGGCCAGGTTGATGTCGATGCGGTCGGTCGGCTGCCAGCGCAGCTGTCCGCGCACCGCCTGGTAATTGACCTCGCCCTCGTCGGCGAGGACGCAGTCGTCCGCGGTCTCGGGCAGGATGCGCGGCACGCCGCCGGCGGGGTTGAGCGAGCTCTCCCCGGCCGGGTTGACGCAGCCGAAGTCCATCCGCTTGATGTAGCCGTCCTGCAGCTTGGAAACGCCCGACAGGCGGGCCGAGAGCGTCTCGCTGATACCGATGTCGGCGCTTGCCCGCAGGTCGACCCGGTCGCGGCTGCCGTAGGCGGCCGAGACGGTCGCGCTGTTGTCGCCGCGCGGACGCTGCGAGTAGAGCTTGACCGCGCCGCCGATCGAGTTGCGCCCGGCGAGCGTGCCCTGCGGACCGCGCAGGATCTCGACGCGGTCGAGGTCGAGCAGGTCGAACATCGAGCCGGTCAGCGTCGCGTAATAGACGTCGTCGATGTAGAGGCCGACGCCCGGCTCGAGCGCGGGGTTGAAGTCGTACTGGCCGATGCCGCGAATGCTCGCGGTCATCGACGGGCCGAAGGCCGTGCCCTGCGGCTTCAGGGTTACCGACGGCGCCTGCGCGGCAACCTGCGAGATGTTCGTCTGGCTGCGTGCCTCGAGCATCTCGGCGTTGACCGCGGTGATCGCCAGAGGCGTGTCCTGCAGGTTCTGCTCGCGGAACTGGGCGGTGACGACGATCGCGTTGTCGTCGGCTTCGGCGGCTTGGTCCTGCGCGACGGCGGGCGCGGCGGCGAGGGCCGCCGCAACGGCCGCGATGCTGGCGGCGGGAACAAGGGCAATACGGGGACGCTGGCGGAAACGCGCCATTCCTCACTCTCCTGCGTTATCTCGTTGACGGCGGGGGTATGCCGACGGTTCGTCAGTAGTGCATACTAATTGCCGGCCGCAAGCGAGCGACGGGCGCTTGGCGAACAATCCGGCGGAACTGATGCAAAAGAGCTACAAAAGCACCTTAAAACAGAATGATACAATCATGAACCTAGCCTAAACACACGCTCGGCGTTGCCCTGCATCAGCATAGCCTTGTGCTCGGGCGGCAGGTCCATTCGATCGTACGCCGCCACTTCGTCGCTCGACTGCTGGTACGGGTAATCCATCGCGTAAAGCACACGCTCGGGTCCGAGCACGTCCATGCAGAACTTGATCGCCGGCTCCCACGCGACGCCGCTGGTCGTGATCCAGATGTTGTTCCTGAAGTAATGGCTGACCGGGTGCTGCAGCTTGACCTGCCTGCCGCCGCGCAGGTGCGCCCGCCCGTCGGCGTTCCCCTGCATCCAGTCGAACCGGTAGAGCTGCAGCGGCATGCACTCGCCCATGTGGCCGATCACCAGGCGCAGCTTCGGGAAGCGGTCGAACGCGCCGGAGAAGATCAGCCCCATCGTGTGCAGCCAGACGTCGTGCGGGAAGCCGCCCAGGGCGCCGAAGAACCCGCGGCTCTCGTAGTGCGGCGCGTTGAACGGCGCGGTCGGGTGGATGTAGAGCGCCGCGTCCATCGCCTCGAGCGCCTCGAGGATCGGGAAGTACTCGAGCTCGTCGATGTAGTGTCCCTGAAAGTGCGAGTTGAGCACCGCGCCGGCGAGCCCGAGCTCGCCCATCGCCCGCTCGATCTCCTTTACCGACCCGGGCACGTCGCGCGGGTCGAACGCCGCGCAGGCCGAGAACCTGTCGGGATGCCGGCGGCACGCCTCGGCGGCCATGTCGTTGGCCTCGCGCGCCAGCGCGGTGCCGTCGCCCGGCCGCACGACCTGCACGCCCGGCGCGGTCAGCAGCAGCAGTTGCCGGTCGATGCCGTACTCGTCCATGTGCGCGAGGCGCAGCTCGCCCAGGTCCTGCAGCATTTCCTGCAGGCTCGGCATCCGCGCGAACATCGCCCCCATGCGCAGCGAATCGTCGTTCGGCGCCTCGCCGCTCTCGGCGTACTCGACCTGCGCCTTGACCAGCGCCGGGAAGGTCCACGCCTCCTCGGTGGCGATGCGCTTGTACGGCGCGTTGCGGTCGATCTCTCCCGCCGGCGGCGCCAGGCCGACCCTCGTGCGCAGGCTGAAGTCTTCCCTGAAGTGGCCCTTCAGGCCCTTTTCGCTGCCGTCCTCGAGCAATGCCATCTGACAACCTCTCCATTTCAGGCCCTGTCCCCCTCACGCGAGAGGAGGGAGCGCCGCAGGCGCGGAAGGAGAGGGGGGCACGCTGTCTGGGCGCTGCCGTCCCGGCACTTCCCCTCTCCCGGCCATCCCCTCCCCTCAAGGGAAGAGGGCTTCGGTTCAGAACATCCCGTTCGAATTCCTGCACGTAGCCGGATCGGGCACTTCCTGCATCACGTCCCAGTGCTCGACGATGTAGCCATCCGCGATCCGCAGGATGTCGATGATCGCGAAGCCGCGCGTGTCGCGCTCGCGGATGAAGTGGAAGTGCACCGCGACGAGGTCGGCATCGCCCCACACGACCCGCTTCACCTCGTGGCTCAGGTCGGGCAGCCGGGCCATGCTCGCCTGCATCATCGCCAGCGTCGCATCGCGCCCGGTCGGCGCGTTGGGGTTATGCTGGATGTAGTCGGGGTGCATCCAGCAGGTGAACGCGTCGGTCGGGTTGTCCTCGACGTAGAACAGCTGGATGAAGCGCTCGGCCACCTGCCGCGTCGTCAGCCCGGCGCGGTTCGAGGTGTCGCGGGGATCGAACGGCGGCGCGTCCACGTTCCACGGGAGGACGCCGTCGGCGGGCCTCACAGCCCCCCTCCCGCTTGCGGGAGGGGTTGGGGGTGGGTCAGTCCGGCCAGAGCGTCGGCCCGTCCGCCCCGCCTCGCGAACGCACACACGCCCATCCCTGACCCCTCCCGCAAGCGGGAGGGGAGCCCGGAATAATCGCTCACTTCGGCTCTTGCCCCGCCAGCAACTTGCCGAACTTCGGGTGCGCGAAGTGCATCGGCACGTCGTGGCGATAGGGCCAGGTCTTGCGGATTTCCTCGGGCGGCAGCAACCGGTCGGGTCCCACCGGGTCCTCGGGATAGAGCTTCTGCGCGGGCTGCAGGTGGCTGGTGGTGTGGGCCCAGCCGTCCTCGTAATTGCCCTGCCACTGCATCTTGTAGTCGAGCCGCTTGATCTTCCACACGCCGTTCTCGACCACGTAGTCGTTCTCGTAGATCCCGGCCTCCATGAACTGCTGCGGCATGAAGTCGGGCTTGTGCTCGAGGAAATCGTCGTGCCAGCCGCCGAACAGCACCCCGCGGAAGCGGCCCTTGGCGGTCTTGCGGTCGGGCGCGACGGTGATGATGTCCTGCATCTGGAAGTGGTCGAGCAGCAGCCCGTCGACCGGCCCCGGCCGCCCGCCGGTAAAGCGGTGCTGGATCCAGTCGCCGTAGAGCCGCAGCACGCCCGCGCGGCCGACGTATTCGCCCGAGAGGAACACCACCACGCCATCCTCGGCAAACAGGTCGGCGACTTCCTCGGGCCGGTTGAAATCGATGTAATAGCCGTAGGCCCAGTGCAGCCGGCGGATCGCGTTGATGTCCTCCAGCTCGCCGACGCGGTGCTCGAGCGCGGCGAGGCGCTGCTCCAAATCGCTCATTGATCGACTCTCCCGGATAGGTTTGTATGCAACACTAACGATCGTGACTGTTTTGGCGAGAGGGTAAAGTCAATGAGCGCAGCGGACCGGCCCTGGGAAGGGCGCGTGGCCTTCATTACCGGCGCGGTGACCGGCATCGGGCTCGGCGTCGCGCAGGCCTTTGCCGACGCCGGCATGCGCCTCGCGCTGAGCTACCGCAACGAGGACGACCGGGCCCGGACCGCCGAGTGGTTCGCGGCGAAAGGTTATGAGCAGCCGCTGTTCTGCAAGCTCGACGTGACCGATCGCGCGCGCTTCGCCGAGGTCGCCGACGAGGTCGTCCGGCACTTCGGCGAGGTTCACGTGCTGGTCAACAACGCCGGCGTCTCGGTGTTCGGTCCGACCGACGAGGCGAGCTACGACGACTACGACTGGATCATGGGGGTCAACTTCGGCGGCGTGGTCAACGGCCTCGTCAGCTTCCTGCCCAGGATCAAGGCCTCGACCGGCCGCCGCCACGTGGTCAACGTCGCCTCGATGGCCGCCTTCCTGCCCGGCCCGCAGGCGGGCATCTACACCGCCAGCAAGTTCGCCGTGCGCGGGCTCACCGAATCGCTGCGCTACAACCTCGCCCCGCACCGGATCGGGTGCTCGCTGTGCTGCCCGGCGCTGACCCGCACCAACGCCTGGACCAGCGCGCTCAAGCGTCCCGACAGCTTCGCCAACAGCGGTTTCCCCGAAGTGCCGCGGGAATCGCTCGAGCAGTTCGGCACCGCGTTCGAGGAAGGGATGGATCCCTACGAAGTCGGCGCCAAGATCCTCGCCGGGATGACCGAGCAGAAGGGCCTGATCCTGACCCACCCCGAGCATGGCCCCGACTTCGAGGAGATTCACCAGAAGCTGATGGCCGCGCTGCCCAGGGAGGAAGCCCCTCCCGGCCGCCTGAAGATCGAGCAGCTCCGCCGCGAGGCGATGAAGGCCGCCGAGGCGGGGCTGGTGATCAAGCTCGACGACCTGACCTGACGCGCCTCACGTCCGCTTCGCGCCCACCTCCTCGCAAGCGGGGAGGGGCGGAGGGGGCGTGAACCGCCGCCCGCAGCAAACTGATACAAACCGCTTGTGGACCTCGCGCCCCGTTCGGCTATCCTCGACCCAGATCAGCAGCTTGAGGAGGCAAGCGATGTGTGAGCTCGACCAGCTGAACGAAATGAGCCGCGTCAGCCGGCGGCAGTTCGGCAAGTTCGGTGCCGTGGCCGGCCTGGGCGCCGCATTGACCCCGTGGGCCACGGCCTGCGCGCAGGGCGCCGGCGGCTTGGTCGAGAACGACGTCTCCTTCGCCGCCCCGGGCGGGACGATGGACGCCTTCTTCGTCCACCCGGGCGAGGGCAAGCATCCGGCCGTCATCCTGTGGCCCGACATCGCCGGGCTGCGCGACGCCAAGAAGGTCATGGCCCGCCGCCTCGCCTCGTCGGGCTACGCGGTGCTGGTGGTCAACCCGTTCTACCGCAGCGCCCCGGCGCCGCAGTTCAAGGACTTCGCCGACTTCCGCGACAACGGCGGGTTCCAGAAGGTCGGCCCGTGGATGGCCGAGAACACCCACGAGAACGTGGTCGAGACGGCGAAGGCCGTGGTCGCCTGGCTTGACCAGCAGGATGCGGTCGACACCGCTCGCGGCATCGGCAACCAGGGCTACTGCATGGGCGGCCCGTTCACCGTGCGCACCGCCTTCGCGGCACCCGAGCGGGTCAAGGCGGCGGCCTCGTTCCACGGCGGCGGGCTGGTCACCAACCAGCAGGACCCCGACGACCCGAACGTCCCCATCAAGCTCCTGCCGCAGACCCAGGCGAGCTACCTGTTCGCGATCGCCAGGAACGACGACGAACGCGCGCCGGACGAGAAGGACCAGCTCAAGGCAGCCGCCGAGGCTGCCGGGCGGCCGGCCGAGATCGAGGTCTATCAGGGCGACCACGGCTGGACCGTGCCCGACAGCCCGGTCTACAACGAGGCCGAGGCCGAGCGCGCCTGGGCCCGGCTGCTCGCCCTCTACGAGAGCGCCCTCTAGCCCGCCGGGCCAAGCTGGACCCCCATCGCGAAAGGTCTATCCTCGCTTCCGGGAAGGAAGCGAGGGAGGCGAGTCGTGTGCGACGAGGACCAGCTTGCCCGTATGGGAGAGATAGCCAGGCGCCGGCGCGGGAGCGGCGGCGTCAACCGCCGCGAGTTCGCGGCGCTCGGGGCAGCGGCGACGGCCGCCGCGCTGGCCCCGCTCGGCCGCGCCGAGGCGCAGACGGGCGGGCGGCGTGAGACGACTGTCCGCTTCGACGTGCCCGGCGGGCGGATGGACGGGTTCTTCGTCCACCCGGCGCAGGGCAAGAGCCCGGCCGTGATCGTCTGGCCGGACATCGCCGGCATTCGCGATTCGTTCATGGCGATGGCCCGCCGGCTCGCGGCGCAGGGCTACGCGGTGCTCGTCCTCAACCCTTATTACGCCGATCAGGAAGCGCCGCAGTTCGACGACTTCGATGCCTTCCGCGAGCAGGGCGGAATGGAGAAGGTCGCCCCCTGGCGCGAGAAGCTGACGCCGATGGTGGTGATGGATGTCGCCCGGGCCGTGGTCGCCTATCTCGATGGCGACGAGGCGGTCGATACCGCGCGTGGGATCGGCGTGCAGGGCTACTGCATGGGCGGCCCGTTCGCCGTATGGACCGCCGCCGCGGCGCCTGAGCGCGTCAAGGCGGCGGCCTCGTTCCACGGCGGCCGGCTGGTCGGCGAGGAGGACACCTCGCCGGTCAGGATGATCGGCCAGACCCAGGCGAGCTTCCTGTTTGCCATCGCCCGCGATGACGACCGCAATTCGCCGGGCGACAAGGACGCGCTCAAGGCCGCTGCCGAGGCGGCGGGGCGCCCGGCGCAGGTCAGGGTGTTCCGCGCCGACCACGGCTGGACCGTGGCGGATTCGCCGGCCTACAACTACGACGAGGACGACGCCTCGTGGGAGATGCTGCTCGACCTCTACGAAGCTGCGCTCTGAGCCGGCAGCTCAGCCGTCCGGCAGGTTCTTGCGCTCGAGCGTGACCTCGGGATCGCTGCACCAGCGGCAGTCCGGGCCGACGAACCCTTTGGCGGCCTCGGCGTCGCCGCGCAGCTGCCACTCGAGCCAGTCGACCACGATCCGCGCGGCCTTGCCGCCGTTCGGCTCGAAATAGGTGCCGCCGTGGCCGACCGGCAGGTTGGCCACCGCCGCGGGCACGTGGTCGATCCGCGCGAAGTCGTCCATTCCGTTGACGTAGGCGATGTCGCTCGGTCCGCCGAGGACGTACAGGACAGGGGTGTGCAGCGCTTTCAGCAGGTCCTTGGTCACCTGCATCCCGCCGATCGACTGCCCCGAGGTGTTGAAGATGCCGCTGTTCTGCACCACGACCGTCCTCAGCCGCGGGTCGCCCGCCAGCTCGAGCGCCTGGAGCCCGCCGCAACTGAACCCGCCGATCGCCACCGCCTCGGGGTCGATCATCGCGGCGTAGCGCTCGTCGGCGAGCGCCCAGTCGAGCGCCTCCTTGAGATCGGCCGCCGAGGTCGGCGGCGTCGGCAAGCCGCCTCCCGTGGCCGGAGCGCGCGGCGGCGCCGGCGGTTCCTTGGCATTGGGGCCGTTGCGCCACTTGCCCGGCGCGATGACGAGGTAGCCGTGCGAGGCGATCTCGGAGAGGTGGAGCCGTGAGCTGGCCCCGTCGTCGGCACATCCGCCGTTGCCCCACACGAACAGCCCGAGCTTTCCCGCACCCAGGGCCGAGAGGTCGGCCGGACGATAGACGACGTGATCGGGCAGCGCCGGATCGACTTCCATCAACGCTGGGTAGGGTCCGCTGCCGGGGGTGTCGGGGATGCGGTTCTGCGCGGCGAACACCGCGGCCATGTCGCTGTCCGGAGCGGTCGGCTGCGCAAGCGCGGCGGTCGCCGGGAGCAGCACCGCGGCCGCGAGCGCCAGTCTGCCGATCCCCATCGTCATCTCCCCTTGTTCTCGTTTCCACTCCGCCTGTAACACCGCGCATCCTCGCCCGACAACGGCGGGGCGAGCGGGTGGGGGAGCAGGCGGATGGCAGACAGCTGGATTTCGGGCGCGCGGCGCTGTTGGTTGCTGGCCGTTCTGCTGCTGCTGGCACCGGCGGCACCGGCCTCGGCCTCCGCTGCCCCGGGTTTCTCGCTCGACGGCGCGCGGATCGACGCGATGCTCCATTCGATGGTCGAGCAGGGCCGCGTGGTGGGCGCCGAGGTGCTCGTATGGAAGGACGGGCGCGAGGTGCACTACGGCAGCGCCGGCCTCGCCGACCGCGAGGAGGGACGGCCGTTCACACGCGACACGCTGGTGCAGATCTACTCGATGACGAAGCCCGTCACCGGGGTCGCGCTGATGCAGCTGTGGGAGCAGGGCAGGTTCGGCCTCGACGATCCGCTCGAGCGCTACCTGCCGCAGTTCGCCGAGGTGCAGGTGTGGGACGAGGCCGAGCCCGACAAGCTGCGCCCGCCGAGCCGCCAGATCACCATCCGCGACGTGCTGCGCCACACCGCCGGCTTCACTTACGGCAACGCCGGCCACCCGAGCGATCCCGTGTGGAACGCGCTCATGCCGCTCTCGCCGGACCACACGCTCGAGCGCTTCGCCGAGCTGATGCCGCAGGTCCCGCTGCTCTACGACCCGGGCACCCACTGGCACTACAGCGCCGGAGTCGACGTGCAGGCACGGCTGGTCGAGGTGCTCTCGGGCCAGCCGTTCGACGAGTACGTGCGCGACCATGTCTTCCGCCCGCTCGGCATGACGCAGTCGTGCTGGAAGTGCCCCTCCGAGATGCTGCCGCGCCTCGCGGCGATCTACGAATCCGAGGGTGGCGCCCCGCTGACGCGCATGCCCGAGGAGACGTGGCTGCGCTCGAGCTTTGCGGGCAACCCGATGACCGAGGGCGGCTCGGGCATCGTCACCACGATCGACGAATACATGCGCTTCGCCCGCATGCTGCTCGGCGAGGGCGAGCTCGACGGGGTGCGCATCCTGCAGCCCGCCACGGTGCGGCTGATGGCGACCGACCACCTCGACCCGCGGATTCCGGACAGCGACCGCCTGTGGCTGCCGACCAAGGGCTCGGGCGGATTCGGGTTCGATGTCTTCGTCCGCACCGGCCCGCCGAGGACGCCGCAAGAGAACCGCGGCGCGGTCGGCGAGTTCTTCTGGGACGGCTATCCCTCGATGCTGTTCTGGGTCGATCCGCTCAACGACATGGCGGTAGTCTTCGCGACGCAGAAGGTCCCGTTCGACATGACCCTGCACCACGACATCCGCGACGCGATCTACGGCGGGGCCTACGCCGGCCGATGATCCGCCCGGCGACGCTGGCCGACCTCGACGCGATCGCCGGGCTGCGCTCGGCCCTGTGGCCCGGCGAGTCGGCCGAGGCGCTTCGCGCGGAGGCAGAGGCCAGCCTGGCGTCCGGCGATGCCCGCCTCGCCACGCTCGTCGCGGTCGAGGGCGGCAAGGCGGTCGGTTTCGCCGAAGTCTCGCTCAGGACCGACTACGTCAACGGTTGCGA
The DNA here is from genome assembly GCA_937898525.1 of uncultured Sphingomonadales bacterium. Lineage (GTDB taxonomy): Bacteria > Pseudomonadota > Alphaproteobacteria > Sphingomonadales > Sphingomonadaceae > Croceibacterium_A. The sequence continues at coordinate 10,334 of CALCBC010000106.1, read as the reverse complement.
GACTTGTCCCGTTGCCTTCCTCGAAGGGATTTACGTCCGTCCTGAATGGCGTCGCCGCGCCATCGGCCGCGCGCTCGTCGAGGCTGCGGCGCAGTGGGGCCGCGATCGGGGCTGCCGCGAGCTCGCCTCGGACGCGCTGCTCGACAACGCGGCGAGCCTCCGGTTCCACGGCGCCGCCGGCTTCGAGGAAACCGAGCGCGTCGTCTGCTTCCGGAAGCGTCTGTGAAGGCGCGGCTGCCTCAGGCAGCCAGCGCCCTCGCCTGGACGTTCCGCTCGATCAGGCGGCCGAACGCATCGACGAAGCCCTTGAAGAACGCCTCGGTCTGCTCGCTGACGGGGTGCCCGTCGTCATCGAACAGCGTGCCGGTGTTGCCGACGTAGGCCTCGGGCTGCTGCAGAAGCGGCATGTCGAAGAAGCTCAGCGCCTGTCGCAGGTGGTGGTTGGCGCCGAACCCGCCGAGCCCGCCCATCGAGGTGCTCATCACGGCGGCCGGCTTGCCGGTCCAGACGGCCTGGCCGTAAGGCCGCGAGCCCACGTCGATCGCGTTCTTGAGCCCGCCCGGGACCGAGCGGTTGTATTCGGGCGTGACGAACAGCACCGCGTCGGCGCTGCGCACCTCGTCGCGGAAGCGGGTCCACGCCGGGGGCGCGGCCTCGCCGTCGAGGTCCTCGTCGTAGAGCGGCAGGTCGCCGATCTCGACGAAGCGGAACGCGAGGTTCGGCGGCGCCAGCCGGGCAAGCGCCTTGGCGGCTATCCGGCTGAGCGAGCCCTTGCGCAGGCTGCCGACGATCACGGCAACATGGAAAGTTTGGGACATGCGAGCTTCTCCATAAGTCGGGGTTGGCAGGCCGGGCCGGAGCCCGGCCTGCGCAGGGGGTGCTTCAATGGGCGTCGACGAGCACCAGCTCGGCGTCTTCGAGCGCGGTCACCTCGATCCGCTCGAGCCCGGTGATCGCCGCGCCGTCGCGGGCGCTGACCTCGACCTCGCCGACGCGAACCTTGCCGGTCGCGGGCACGAGGTAGAGGTGCCGGTCGGCGCGGGTGTCGTAGGTCACCGTTTCGCCGGCCTTGACCGTCGCGCCGAGCACGCGCGCCTCGGCGCGGATCGGCAGCGCATCATCGCCCTCGAAGCCGGAAGCGAGCGGCACGAAGCGTCCGTCGCGGTCGCCCCGGGGGAACGGCCGGGTGCCCCACGTCGGCTCGCCGCCGCGTCGGTCGGGGATGATCCAGATCTGGAACAGCGTGGTGGTTTCGTCCTCGAGATTGTACTCGGCGTGCTGGATGCCCGACCCGGCCGACATGACCTGCACGTCGCCGGCCGCGGTGCGCCCGGAATTGCCGAGGCTGTCCTGGTGCGAGATCGCGCCCTTCCTGACGTACGTTATGATCTCCATGTCGCGGTGCGGATGCGGCGGGAAGCCGGTCCGCGGAGCGATCTCGTCGTCGTTCCACACCCTGAGCTGGCCCCAGTTGGTCCGCGCCGGGTCGTGGTAGTCGGCGAAGGAGAAATGAAACTTCGTGTCGAGCCAGCCGTGGTCGGCACCGCCGAGGCTGGCAAAAGGCCTGAGTTCGATCATCGTCGTGTCCTCTCGGGATACCTCGTCTGACGCCGAAGATGGCGCTTGCCGGCTCTCTGAAAAACCCGGATAAACTCGTTCAAAATGTTCCAGAGAGTTGAATAGTGGACATCGGCCAGCCGACGCTCGACCAGCTTCGGATCTTCCTCGCGGTGGCCGAGGAAGGCAGCTTCAACCGGGCCGCGAAGAGGCTGGGCCGCGCGCTCTCGGTGATCAGCTACGGGATCGCCACGCTCGAAGCGCAGCTCGGCGTGCGGCTGTTCGAGCGCGAGGGTTCGCGCCGGCCCGAGCTGACCGACGCCGGCCGCGCGCTGCTCGCCGACGCGCGCGCGGTGGCCGGCGAGGTCGACGGACTGATGGCCCGGGCCCGCGGCATCCGCCAGGGCCTCGAAACCGAGCTCGCGCTGGCGGTCGACGTGATGTTCCCGAGCTCGGTCGTCGCCAGCGTGCTGCGCGATTTCCAGGCGGTGTTCCCGACCGTCGATCTCAGGCTGCACATCGAGGCGCTCGGCGCGGTCGCCGCGCTGGTGCTCGACGGGAAGGCCGACCTCGCGATCGGCGGCCCCGACATCGTCGACCACCCCGGACTGGAGCGCGCGGTCGTCGGCCACGTCGAGCTGGTCCCGGTCGCCGCGCCCGGCCACCCGCTGGCCGAGGCTCGCGAGATCGCCCCCGGAGAGACTCGCCAGCACCTCCAGCTGGTGCTGACCGACCGCTCGCCGCTGACAGAGGGGCGCGAGTTCTCGGTGCTCAGCCCGCGTACCTGGCGCCTCGCCGACCTCGGCGCCAAGCACGCGCTGCTGCTCGAGGGCATCGGCTGGGGCAACATGCCGCGCCACGCGGTCCGCGCCGACCTCGACGCCGGCCGGCTGGTCGAGTTGCGGTTGCCCGAGGCGCCGCCGCTGTTCTACGCGCTCCACGCGCTGTGGCGCCGCGACGTGCGCCCGGGGCCGGCCTCGACCTGGATGCTCGAGGCGCTGACCCTAAGGTGTCAGGCGCCCGGCGACGAAGGTGGCGCCGGGCGCTCTCAGGCGAACCAATAGCAGGTCCCGCGCATCTCGAGGCTGACGCGCGGCGGGGCGTCGGGGCCAGCAAGCGGGTTGTCGAACGCGCCGTGCGGCATCAGCTGCGCGCGTTCGGGATCGCTGTCGCTGGTCTTGAACACGATCGCCTCGTCGGGCGTCATGTCCGGATAGTAGTACCAGCGGTGCGCCGGGTTGCAGGCGAGCAGGTAGTTCGCGAAGCTCCACTCGGGGCTGCCGTCGAGCGGGTCGAAGATCGCCTCGCAGTCGATCAGGTCCTCCGGCGCGACGCTCGGATACGCGCAGAGTCCGAGCGGCACGTCCTGCGTCCCTCCTGCGAGCGAACGCCAGACGTTGTACTGGGCGCTGCGCGCGATCGTGCGCCCGGCCGGCGCCGTCTTCGCCCGCATCGCGGCGGCCGCGTCCTTCGCCATGTCGACGTGGACAAAGCGGGCCGGGTGCGAGTTGTCGTGTGCCTTGTTGGCGCCGGTCTTCTCCGAGAAGCGCAGGATGCCGCGCGGCGTCATCACCACTTCGTCGCACCCGGTGATCCGCTGGAGCAGCTCGGCGATCTCGCCGCGATGGACTTCGGCCACCGCGGCGGCGTCGGTCAGGTCCGGCACCGCGCTCCGGTGCTCGACGAGCGTGAAGCCCTCGCGGTCGAGCGTGCAGTCGAGCCCGCGCGCGTCGGCGATCGTCACTTCGGCGGGCTTGAGCGGGACGAAGTCCTTCTCGTGCGCGTTCGCGTAGAAGTAGGGGCGCTTTTCGGTCCGTTCCGAATAGCCGATCTCGGCGCGCACATCCTTCATGCCGGCTCGAATTCCTCGGTGTCGATCGTCGGCCGGATCGCGTCGTGATAGCGGTGCCCGGCGACGGTGCTCTCGTTGATCAGCGCCCCCGCGGCCTCGAGTATGGCCTGCGGTACCTTGATCTCCCAGGCCGCGTGGTTGTCGGCGAGATGCCCGAGGTTGGTCGTGCCCGGGATCGCGTGGACGTGCTCGCCGCGCGACAGCACCCAGGCGAGCGCCAGCTGCGCCGCGGTCACCCCGGCCTCTTTCGCCAGCTCGCCCAGCCGGTCGATCAGCGCGAGGTTGTGCGGCCAGTTTTCGGGCGCGAACCGCGGCATCTTGGTCCTGAGGTCGCTGTCCTCGAGCGTCGCGGGATCGCGCAGCAGCCCGGCGAGCGCGCCGCGCCCGACCGGCGAGAATGCCACCAGCGCAATGCCGAGCTCGCGGCAGGTCTCGAGCACACCGAGCTCGACGTTGCGCGTCCACAGCGAATACTCGGTCTGCACGGCGGCGACCGGGTGCACCGCGTGCGCCTCGCGGACGTGGCGCGCCGACCACTCGGACACGCCGTAGGCGCCGATCTTGCCGGCCTCGATCGCCCGCGCGAGCGCGCCGACCGAGTCCGCAACCGGTACCTTCGGGTCGAACCGGTGCATGTAGTAGAGGTCGATGTGGTCGGTTTGCAGCAGCCGCAGGCTTTCCTCGATCGCCTGCTCGATCGCCGCCGGCGAGCAGTCGACCCCGCGCCGCGGCCCGTCGACGACGATGCCGCACTTCGACGCGAGGAAGAACTCCTTGCGCCGGCCCTTCAGCGTCTCGCCGATCAGCGCCTCGTTCTGGCCGCCGCCGTAGATCCGCGCGGTATCGAGGTGGTTGTAGCCGAGGTCCAGCGCACGCTCGAGCAGCCGCGCGCCGTCTTCGGGGCTCGGCGGCGTGCCGTAAGCCCACGACAGGTTCATGCAGCCGAGCCCCACCGGGTGGAGCTCGGTGCCGGCGATGGTACGGGTCCTGGTAGTCATGGCCGCCCATGTGCAGAGGCGGGCCCGCAGGTGCAACCCCTGTTACAGCGTCGCGAGCGTGTTCTTGGCCCAGCTGTAGAATTCGTCCTGCTTGCGTCCGAGCTCGTCGGTCGAGCGGCGGTAGCCGGCCGGGTCCTCGTCGATGTTGGCGCTGCGCCACTTGGCCTGGTGCGAAGCCAGCGCCTGGCGCATCTCGAAGAACTTGCTTTCGAACTGGCGCGCCACTTCGGGCTTGGCCTGGAGCCGCGGGTCCGCCTTGATCGAGCCCATCATCTCCGCGACCAGGGTGGCGAAGCGCGTGCGCAACCGGACGATGTCGCGCACCGCCCGGTCGCCCGAGGTCCTGACCGCCTCCTGCATCAGCCTGTGCGTTTCCTGAGCCTCGCTCAGGACGCGGTCCAGTTCAGCCATCTCATGCCCCTGCGTTATTCTTATTCGCCGAGAATCAGCTTAGCTCACGAACTAGTCAAGATCGGTTAACGCGGGGCAAATTGCGCCCCGCGCCTACGACCAGCCGTCCTGCTTCTCGAGGTCTGCGGCCAGCTCGCCGATCACGCGGTAGCAGTCGAGCACCTGCGCGACCGAGCTGTTCGGCTGGCGGCCCTCGCGGATCGCGGCGATGAACTCGCGGTCCTGCAGCTCGATGCCGTTGTTCGACACCGCCACGCCCGAGAGGTCGACCGGATCTTCCTTGCCCGTCACGAGATCATCGTAGCGCGCGATGTAGGTGCCGGTATCCCCGATGTAGCGGAAGAAGGTGCCGAGCGGGCCGTCGTTGTTGAACGACAGGCTCAGCGTGCAGATCGCCCCGGTCTCGCTCTTGAGCTGGATCGACATGTCCATCGCGATGCCGAGCTCGGGGTGCTTCGGTCCCTGGATTGCGTTGGCCTTGACGATCTTGCCGGTCTGGTAGGCGAACAGGTCGATCGTGTGCGCGGCGTGGTGCCACAGCAGGTGGTCGGTCCAGCTGCGCGGCTCGCCCTTGGCGTTCATGTTCTTGCGGCGGAAGAAGTAGGTCTGCACGTCCATCTGCTGGATCGTCAGCTCGCCGGCCTTGATCCGGTTGTGCACCCACTGGTGGCTCGGGTTGAACCGGCGGGTGTGCCCGACCATGCATACGAGCCCGGTTTCCTGCTGCTTCTTCAGCACCGCCTCGGCATCGGCCCACGAATCCGACAGCGGGATTTCGACCTGGACGTGCTTGCCCGCCTCCATGCAGGCGATCGCCTGCTCGGCGTGCATCTGCGTAGGCGTGCACAGGATCACCGCGTCGACGTCGTCGCGCGCGAGCGCTTCGGAAAGCTCGGTCCCCGAGTGCTTCGCGCCGTACTTGGCGGCAACCTCGGCCGCCTGCTCGGCGCGGCGCGAGATGATCGAGACGATCTCGACACCGTCGATGTTCCTGAGGCCGTCGAGGTGCTTTTCACCGAAGGCGCCGGCGCCAGCGAGGGCAATGCGCATGAGGGGAACTCCTTTCAGCTCGTCTGTCTCGTCAATCCGTCATCGTCATCCCGGCGAAGGCCGGGAGCGCGTCCCGCAAGCGGGTCGCCAGTCGTGGTCCCCCGCTCTTGCGGGGATGTGCGGCTATTTCAACCGCTCACGCCTCCGCGAAGCTGGCGCCGCTCAGCACCTTGCGCGGCTCGAGCGGCGGTCCGGCGATCTCTTCCGGCTGGAGGATCAGCGCGCCGAGCGCGGTGTTCGAGGCCGGGATGTGATAGAAGGTGTAGAGGTCGCGGACCTTGTCGCCCAGCGCGCCGCGCATGATCAGCCACATCACCAGCTCGATCCCTTCCGAGCCGGATTCGCGCAGGTACTCGATGTGCGGCATCTTGCTCAGCTCTTCCGGGTCGTTGATCAGGCGGTCGATGAAGTTCAGGTCGAACTCCTTGTTGATCAGCCCGGCGCGCGGCCCCTGAAGCTGGTGGCTCATGCCGCCGGTACCCCAGACGTGGACCTTGAGGTCCTCGGGGAAGCTCTCGACCGCGGCCTTGATGCTGTCGCCGAGCGCGAAACAGCGCCGGCCCGAGGGCGGCGGGTAGGTCACCACGTTGACCGGCATCGGGATCACCTTGCACGGCCATTCGCTCGGCTCGCCGAAGATCATCGACAGCGGCACGGTGCAGCCGTGGTCGACGTCCATCGCGTTCATGATGGTCATGTCGAAGTCGTCGAGGATCAGGCTCTGGGCGATGTGCCAGGCGAGATCCGGGTGGCCGATCACGTCGGGCACCGGACGCGGCCCCCAGCCTTCGTCGGCCGGCTTGAACCGCTCGGCGCAGCCTATCGCGAAGGTCGGGATGATGTTCATGTCGAACGCGCTGGCGTGGTCGTTGTAGACCAGGATCACCACGTCGGGCATGTTCTCGGGCCTGGCGATCCACTGCTTGATCGGCTCGTAGCCGCGGAACACCGGGCCCCAGTAGTCGTCGCCGGTCTTGCCGGTCTGGATCGCCGCACCCAGCGCGGGGATGTGGCTCGAAGTGATGCCGGCGGTAATGCGGGCCATGATCAGCGTCCTTCCTTGATCGAGCGGACGCCCTCGGGCGAACGGCCGCCCTTGAGCATCATCTCGGCATATTCTTCCTGGGTCATCCCGGTCATCGAGCCGGCGGCGAACTGGAAGCTCTTCTTGTCCGTCGAGAAAAGCTTGGACAGGAAATAGATGTTCCCGCCGCAATCGATCATCCGGTTGTAGTCGCGGTCGAGAACGGCCTGCTTGGCCTCCTCGGAGAGGTCCCACTCGTCGAGGTAGGCGCGCTCGTCGGCGAGGAACCGCTGGCGGTTCTCCTCCTTCATCAGGCTCATCGCGAACTGGTTGAGCCAGTAGCCCTTGCGCGCGCGCTGCGCGGTGAACACCCGCGTGCCGGGGATGTCCTCGAACTCCGCGAGGTACTCGTGGATGTTGATCCGCTCTTTCTTCTTGTCGGTCATTGCTCGGTCCATTCGTAGGCAAGCGGCGCCTCGCGGAACGCGAAGCGGTCGAGGTGGCGTTCGATCACGCCGCGCAGGTGCACGTTGCGTTCGTGATCGCCGGTCGTCAGCGTGATCGCGATGCCGGTCGGGCGCGCGGTCATGACCGCGCTCTCGGTGTCGCTGAACGGGAACACGCCCATCCCGTCTCCCTCGTCGTAACTGGTCGCCATCTTGTGGCTCCAGTGGCTGACGAGCTGCTGGATGTAGCGCTCCGGCTTCGCGCAATGCGCGAAACCCTGGGCGGTAAAGGCGGTTTCCTGCTTGGTCATCGTCCCTGCGATTTCAGCCTGGCGTCGAGCCGCGGGAACACCCGCCGCGCGTTGCCTTCGAAGATCGCATGCTTAGCATCCTCGTCGAGCGGCAGCGCGTCGATATATCGCTTAGTGTCATCGAAATAATGCCCGGTCGTGGGATCGATCCCGCGCACAGCGCCGACCATCTCGCTGCCGAACAGGATGTTCTTGGTGTCGATCACCTCGGCCAGCAGGTCGATGCCCGGCTGGTGATAGACGCAGGTGTCGAAATAGACGTTGTTCATCAGATGCCCATCCAGCGCCGGCTGCTTGAGCATGTCGGCGAGTCCGCGGTACCGGCCCCAGTGGAATGGCACCGCGCCGCCGCCGTGCGGTATGATGAAACGCAAACTCGGGAAACGACCGAACAGGTCTCCCTGCAGCAGCTGCATGAAGGCGACGGTGTCGGCGGCGAGGTAGAACCCGCCGGTCGCGTGCATCGCCGGGTTGCAGCTGCCCGAGACGTGGATCATCGCCGGCACGTCGAGCTCGCACATGACCTCGTAGATCGGGAACCAGTACTCGTCGGTCAGCGGCGGATGGGTGAAATGCCCGCCGCCCGGATCGGGGTTGAGGTTGCAGCCGACGAAGCCGAGCTCCTCGACGCAGCGGCGCAGCTCGCGGATGCTCGCGGCAAGGTCCGCCTTGGGGCTCTGCGGCAGCATGCACACGCCGGTGAACCACTCGGGATAGAGCTGGGTCACGCGGTAGATCAGGTCGTTGCAGGCGATCGACCACGCCTCGCTGACCGCCTGGTCGCCGACATGGTGCGCCATCGCGCTCGCCCGCGGCGAGAAGATCGTGTGGTCGCCGCCGCGTTCCTTGATCAGGCGCAGCTGGTTGGTCTCGATCGTCTCGCGGATCTCGTCGTCGGAGATCGTCGGGTAGGGCGGAGGCGCCTTGCCTTCCTTGAACGCGGCCTTCTGCGCCTCGCGCCACTGGTCGTGCGCGGCCGGAGCCGTCGTGTAGTGGCCGTGGCAGTCGATGATCAGCGTCATGCCTTGTCGTTCCTCCCGTTGCCCTTGATCTTCGCCGCCCGGCGCTGGAGCTCGGCCGTGCCGCGGGTCATCACCGGTTCGATCCCGAGCTCCTCCAGCGTGCGGGCCGATTCTTCCATCTCTGCCGCGCGCCGGAGCCCGTGGGTCTCCATCCGCTCGCGGTTGTAGGCGACGCGCCCGGCCCAGCCGATCGGCTTTTCCGAGGCGTCTAGCGAGGCCATGACCTCGTCGAACACGCCCGCCGCCTCGGCCGCCGCCGCGCATTCCCAGCTCAGCGCCTCGAGCCCCTTGATCATGACCGAGCGGATCATCTTGGTCGCCGAGGCGCGTCCGACCTCGTCGCCGACCACGCGCACGTTGGAGAAGCCGAGGGCCTCGAGCAACGGCTGCGCGGCGAGCGCATGCGGCCCGGAGACGAGCAGCGGGACCGCCATGCCCATGTCGACCGGCGCCATCACCGCGACGTCGACGTAGCGCCCCCCGGCGGCCTCGATCGCCGCCGCCGCCTCGCGCTTGGTCGGCGGCGCAACCGAGTTCATGTCGCACCACAGCGCACCTTCGGGCAGCAGCGGGGCATAGTCCCGCGCCGCGTCGAGCGCGGAATCGGCGGTCACCAGCGAGAGGATGAACGCGCGGCCGCCGAGAGCCGTTGCCGGGTCGTCACCCGTCGCGACTCCGTGCGTCGCCATCGCCGCGCGGCGCTCGGGCAGGATGTCCCACGCGCGCGCATCGCCGCGCCACCCCTTCGCACTCACGAAGGTCTCACCGGCTTCGCCGAAGCCGACCAGCGCCACGAGGGGCGGGGCAAGGGGGGTAGCCATCTCAGTCATCCTTCGGCGCCGCCGTTACAGAATGTATGTAGTGCTTACAAGTTTGCCAGAGGGTGCCGGCACCCTTGACGCAAGCCCCCGCCCCGGTCCACCGGGCAGGCGCACAGGAACGGGAAGGAGTCGCGCGAATGAGCGGTGTCGTCGTCCAGAACATCGAACGAGCCCCCCTCGAGGTGGTCGACGGCCTCGGCGCCTGCGGCGTCGCCACGGTGCACGAAGCGCAGGGCCGGACGGGCCTCCTCGCAAGCTACATGCGCCCGATCTACCCCGGCGCGCGGATCGGCGCGAGCGCGGTGACGATCAGCGTGCCCCCGGGCGACAACTACATGGTCCACGCCGCGATCGAGCAGTGCCGCGAAGGGGACGTGCTGGTGATCGCCCCGACGTCTCCGTGCGAGGACGGCTACTTCGGCGACCTCCTCGCCACCAGCGCCCAGGCCCGCGGTGTACGCGGCCTGATCATCGACGCCGGCGTGCGCGACGTGCGCGACCTGCACGAAATGAATTTCCCGGTCTGGTCGAAGCGGATCTTCGCGCAGGGCACGATCAAGGCCTCGCTCGGCAGCGTCAACGTGCCGGTGGTCTGCGCCTCGGCCTACATCGAACCGGGCGACGTGATCGTCGCCGACGACGACGGCGTCTGCGTGGTCAAGCGCGCCGAGGCGGCCAAGGTGCTCGAGAAGGCGCAGGCGCGGATGGCCAACGAGGAGGACAAGCGCAAGCGCCTCGCTGCGGGCGAGCTCGGCCTCGACATGTACGGCTTCCGCCAGAAGCTGACCGACATGGGGCTGAAGTGGATCTAGCTTGAATCCCCCTCCCGCGTGCGGGAGGGG
>CALCBC010000105.1 GCA_937898525.1 uncultured Sphingomonadales bacterium | reverse complement strand
GTCACTACGTCGCATGCCGGCGGGACGAGCAGCGCGAGAGCGTTCTGGCGCTGGTCGACGCGCTCTGCCGCGCGGCCAGCGCGGCAGCGGTCGATGAAGAAGCCGGCGAGCGGTGACCTGACAAAAAGGGCCGGCGGATACGCTCCGCCGGCCCCCTTGGTGATCTCTCGTAAGCGCAGGCGTCTCAGGCCCCCTCGACCTCCGCGAGGTCGACCTTGAGCCCCGGGCCCATCGTCGAGGTCAGCGAGACCTTCTTGACGTACTTGCCCTTGGCCCCGGCAGGCTTGGCCTTCACTACCGCGTCGACCAGCGCCTTGAAGTTGTCCTTCAGCTGCGCGTCGGTGAAGCTGATCTTGCCGATGCCCGAGTGGATGATGCCCTGCTTCTCCACGCGGAACTCGACCTGGCCGCCCTTGGCGTCCTTGACCGCCTGGGCGACGTTCGGGGTCACCGTGCCGAGCTTCGGGTTCGGCATCAGGCCCTTCGGCCCGAGCACCTTGCCCAGCCGGCCGACGATGCCCATCATGTCGGGGGTGGCGATCACGCGGTCGTAGTCGAGGTTGCCGGCCTGCATGTCTTCCATCAGGTCCTCGGCCCCGACCTTGTCGGCGCCCGCCTTGAGCGCTTCCTCGGCCTTGTCGCCGCGGGCGAACACCGCGACCTTCATCTCCTTGCCGGTTCCGGCCGGGAGCGAGACCATGCCGCGAACCATCTGGTCGGCGTGGCGCGGGTCGACGCCGAGGTTCATCGCCACCTCGACCGTCTCGTCGAACTTCTTGCTGGCGAACTCGCGCAGCGTCGCCAGCGCCTCGTCGACGCCGTAGAGCTTCTCGCGGTCGAGCTTCTCGGCGATCTGCTTCGCCTTCTTGCTGAGCTTGGCCATCGGATCAGCCCTCCACCACTTCGAGGCCCATCGCGCGGGCGCTGCCTTCGATGATCTTGGTCGCCGCCTCGAGGTCGTTGGCGTTGAGATCCTTCATCTTCATCTCGGCGATCTCGGTCAGCTTGCTGCGCGCGATCTTGCCGGCCGAGACCTTGCCCGGCTCCTTCGAGCCCGACTTGATGTTGGCCGCCTTCTTGATCAGGAAGCTCGCCGGCGGGCTCTTGGTGGTGAAGGTGAACGAACGGTCGGCATAGACGGTGATCACCGTCGGGATCGGCATCCCCTTCTCAAGCTCCTGCGTGTGCGCGTTGAACGCCTTGCAGAACTCCATGATGTTGACGCCGCGCTGGCCCAGCGCGGGGCCGATCGGCGGCGAGGGGGTGGCGGTGCCCGCGGGCACCTGGAGCTTGATGTAGCCCTCGATCTTCTTGGCCATCTTCTGGCCTCCTTTCTCACTGTCGCCCGCCGGCGCGCTTCGCCCGAAGCGTCCGGGAAGGCTCATGGTAAGCGGTGCAAGCGGCGCGCCGAAACACGCCTCCCGCGCGGATCTCCCAGAGGCCCGCAGGCCCCCGGGAAGGCGCGCCCCCTAGGCGAAAAGCCCCCGAAGGGCAACCCTGCGCGCGAGCGGCCGGCTTGCAATGTAGGATTTCGCTTGCGACGCCGGGCGCCATGGCACGCCCGTTCAACCGCCGCCAGGCGCTCGAGAACCAGGCCTTCCTCGCCGCGCTGCGCCGCACCGGCAACGCGCGCCTCGCCGCGCGCGAGCTCGGGCTGCACCGCTCGACCTTCCTCAAGCGCCGCGCCAGGCACCCCGCCTTCGCCGCCGAATGGGACGCCGCCCTTACCCTCGCCCACGCACGGCTCAACGATCCTCCGCGAGCCGGCTCGGGAAGGGGGACCATGCGCGCAGCGGATGGTGGAGGGGCACACGCCAAGGCTCCTGACACCCCCGAACCCCGACTCGTCCGCCTCGCCAACGGCCGCCTCCAGCTGCGCGCCCCCTCGCCCGGCGTGCGGCGGATCGACAGCCGCGCCCGGCAGGCCTTCCTCGCGGCGCTCGCTGCCACCGCCAACGTCCGCCTCTCGGCTCGCGCGGCCGGCTTCGCACACTCCTCGTTCTACCGCCTGCGCGACTATGACCCGGCGTTCGCCCGCGAGATGCGCCTCGCGCTGCAGCAGGGCTACCACCGCATCGAGATGGCCCTGATCGAGGCCTTCGACCCCGCCAGCTGCCGCGACGACGCCTGGCGCCGCAACGACCCGCTGCCGGTGCCGCCGATGAGCACGGCGCAGGCGCTGCAGCTGCTCTACCTGCACCAGAAGGAAGCGCGGCTGTGGGGCGAGCGACCCGACCGCCGGCGCCGGCGCGGCGAATCCGGCGACGCCTGGGGCCTGCGGCTCGCGCGCAAGTGGCGCGCCGAGAAGGCATGGGACCGCGAGGGCTACGAGGTCGTCGAGGCGCAGCGCTGCGGCGGCGAGGCGCCCGCCTGGCTCGAGCCGCCCGAGCCCGTGCTGCCCGCGCTCGACCAGGTCACCGGCTGGAGCAAGGTGCGCGCGCCGCAGAGCGACGATCCCGAGGCGGCCGCGCGGCCGGCGCTGTTCGGCGGCTGGCGGCTCCCCGAGCGCGACGACCGCTGAACCCCAGCGATGGACCGCCCGCCGGCCGACGGCTAGAGCCCGCCGGGTGGACAAGGAACAGCCCAGGGCAGCGATCCAGGTCGCCGCAGCGATCATCGAGCGCGACGGGCGCGTGCTCGTCGCGCGCCGCGCGCCGGGGCGGCACATGGCCGGGCACTGGGAGTTTCCCGGCGGCAAGCTCGAGCCCGGCGAGACTCCGCAGGCGTGCATCGTGCGCGAGCTGGCCGAGGAGCTCGGCGTCGCGGTGGTCGCCGGGGAGGTGATCATGGAGAGCCGCCACGCCTATCCGGGCGGCGAGATCGAGCTGATCGCCGTCGCGGTCCGGCTGGAAGGCGGCGAGCTGCGGCTGACCGACCACGACGCGCTCGACTGGCTCGAACCGCACGCGCTCACGGGTATCGCGCTCGCGCCGGCCGACGTGCCGATCGCGGAAGCGCTCGCGCGCCGGGCGGCCGGCGCGCGGGAACAGGGGCTTACTTGACCAGCTCGACCTGCTCGAAGTCGAGCTCGACCGGGGTCGCGCGGCCGAAGATCGAGACCGAGACCTTGACCTTCTGCTTGTCGAAGTCGAGCTCCTCGACCACGCCGTTGAAGCTCGCGAACGGGCCTTCGAGCACCTTGACCTGGTCGCCGATCTCGTAGTCGACGTTGATCTGGGTCTTGGGCGCGGCCTTGGCTTCTTCCACCCCGCCGAAATAGCGCGCGGCCTCGCGCTCGCTGATCGGCTGCGGCTTGTTGCCCGAGCCGAGGAAGCCGGTCACCTTCGGGGTGTTCTTGACCAGGTGGTAGACGTCGTCGGTCAGCTTGAGCTTGGCCAGCACGTAGCCGGGCATGAACTTGCGCTCGACCTGGACCTTCTTGCCGCGCTTGACCTCGGTCACGGTCTCGGTCGGCACCTCGACCGCCTCGACCGCCTCCGAGAGCCCGAGCCGCTCGGCTTCGGCGATGATCGAATCGCGGACCTTGTTCTCGAAGCCGGAGTAGGCGTGGATGATGTACCAGCGGGCTGCCATGCGATCTCTTTCAGTCGGAAGCGATTTCGGGTGCGGCGTCAGAGCTGCTGCAGCAGCCAGCGGACCACGGTGCTGAACACCGAATCGACCCCGAGGAAGAACAGCGCGAGGATCGTCACCATGATGGCCACGAAAATCGCCGTGCGCGAGGTCTCGGGCCAGGTCGGCCAGACCACCTTGCTGCCTTCGGCGCGGACCTGGCGGATGAACTCGCCGGGGCTGGTCTTGGCCATGTCGCTGGTCCTTCTCGAGAAGCGGATACCTGACGCCTTCCGCCATAGGCCCATCGCCGCCCCGGCTCGGGTCCGGGAGGGGCAGGCTGGCTCCGATGTCGGAAGTCGCCGGGGATTTAGCGATCCGTCCCGGCGATGGCAAGTAGCGTGGCGGAAGCACCCCGCGGTGGTGAACCCGCCTCTACCTTCCCCCTCGATGGGGGAAGGAATGGCGAAGCTTGCTCGCGAAGCGATCTGGCGAAGCCTGGATGGGGTGAAGAACGCAGGCCGGATGCGGGTGAAATCAGCGCCGGCGGAACAGCCGCTCCCAGAAACCCGGCTCTTCCATCGGCCGGATCGGGCCGTGGATCATGTAGCGCAGGCTCGGGTCGTGGTGCGGGCGCGGCATGACCCAGCGGTCGGGGCGGCTGCTGCGATAGCTGAGACTGGCCATGGGAACGTACCTCGCGTTCGTCTCCCGTCCGCCGCCGTCAATGCACGGCCCGTCGCAGTGGTTCCCGTGGTGTGGGTGATGGCAGGAGTGGAGGGATTCGAACCCCCGGCCCTCGGTTTTGGAGACCGATGCTCTACCAGCTGAGCTACACTCCTCCGCCGCGCGCCCCTACCCCCCCACTGTCTGGATGGCAAGCCGGCTGATCGGAGGAACCGTCGGGCCTGGCAGGACTTGTTAGGCGCGGTAGGTGAGGAAAGCTGCTACGCTCGAGACGATGCACGCGCCCGTCAAGATCATCCCGACCGAGCTGCTGATGATGGCTTATCGCAGCGGAATCTTCCCGATGGCGGACAGCCGCGACGACGAGGAGATCTACTGGGTCGAGCCGCGCGAGCGGGCGGTGATTCCGCTCGACGGCCTTCGCTGCTCGCGATCGCTGGCCAAGGCCGTGCGGCAGGACCGCTTCAGGGTGACCTGCAATGCCGATTTCGCCGGCGTGATCGCGGGCTGCGCGGCACCGCGACCGGGTCATCCGGAAAGCTGGATCAGCGACCGGATCGAGGCCAGCTACCGCGCGCTGCATCTGGCCGGACACGCGCATTCGATCGAGTGCTGGCAGGACGGCGAGCTGGTCGGAGGCCTCTACGGCGTCGGGTTCGAGCGGGTGTTCTGCGGCGAATCGATGTTCAGCCGGGCTACCGATGCCTCGAAAGTCGCGCTCGTATGGCTCGTCGCGCTGTTGCGCCACGGGGGGTACAGGCTGCTCGACTGCCAGTTCATCACCGACCATCTGGCCTCGCTGGGCGCGGTCAGCGTCAGCCGCGAGAGCTATCTGGCGATGGTGGCCGAAGCGGTCTCCGAAGGCACCGCGATGCCGCTGCCTGAGGCCTACGCCTCGTTGCTCGGCACAGCGGGCGTCGGCGACGGCGTGGATGTCGGTCTCGGCGCCGGCGCGGATTCGCGATCGGACGGCGGCACTTCTTCGCCCGGGAAGCTCATCCTGCAGTCCTTGACCCAGACGTCGTAAATCGGGTGCTCGACGACGTTGAGGCTCGGCGAGTTCCTGAACAGCCAGCCCGAGAAGATCCTGTGCCACTCGGGGTCGGCATCGGCATCGCGCCTTTCCTGCACGACGACCTGGACGAAGGCGCCCGTCTCGGGCGGCTCCTCCCAAGGGGCGGTGCGCTCGCAGGCCGAAAGGCGCACGACGACGTCGCCGATACGGCGCTGTTCTCCGGGCCTGAGCTCGATCTCGCGCGAGATGTTGTTGCGCTTGTTGAGCAGGCCGAGGACGGCGACCCTCTCGGCCATTGGCGTGCCGATCCCGCCGCTGGCCGCGACGACCGGCGCGGCTTCGGCCAGCTCGTCGGGAATCTCGGTCTCCTCGGCCTCCGGCGGCGGCGCCTCGGTCCTGCAGGCGCCGAGGAGCAGAAGGATCGCCGGGACCGCGAGCCGCCTCACGCCTCGGGCGTCCAGGCTTCGTAGTCGCCGGTGGCGCGAACCCGCTTGCCGCCGCGCTCGAGCGCTCCCTTCGGGCGGTAGGCGGCCGCGGTGCCGGTCGCGTTGGGAGTGTAGTCGGCCTCCCAGATTCGCGGCGGCGGCAGGTGGCTTTCGGGCAGCTCGTCGTAGGAATGATGCAGCCAGCCGTGCCATTCGGCCGGGATGCGGCTCGCGTCGTTGATGCCGTTGTAGATCACCCAGCGCCGCTCGCGCTCGCCCTTCTTCTTCGAGCGGTAGTACTTGTTGCCCTGCGCGTCGGTGCCGACGTGCTCACCGTTGAGCGCGCTGTAGAGGGCCGTGCCGATCGTGGCGCCGTCCCACCAGGTGAAGAGCTTGCCGAGGAAGTTCATGCGCCGCGCGTTAGCGCCAACCCGCCCCCCGAGGCAAGCGAAGCCGCGCGCCTACCACTCGACCTTGTCCCCGGCGGCGATGCCGAGCTCGCGCGTGCGCCCGCCGTTGAGTTCGAGCACCGCCACCGCCGGCGCATCCGACAGGATGCTCTCCTCGGAATAGGGCACCGCGTTCTCGGCGATATTGATGATCCGGCGCTCGGCATCGATGAAGATAAGATCGAGCGGGATCACCGTGTTGCGCATCCAGAAGCTCAGCACGCGCGGCTGGTCGTAGGGAAACAGCATGCCCTCGTCGGGCTCCATTTCGGTGCGGAACATGAGGCCCCTCGCCTGCTCCTGCGGCGACCGCGCCACCTCGACGCGAAACCGGTGCGTCCCGCCGGACGTGGTGATCGTCAGCGGGATCACTTCGAGGCCCGAGACGGGATGTACCGAAGCCTGTGTCCCGGCCGGCGATGGCGTGTTCTCGGCCGCCTGCGGCGAACAGGCCGGGATGCTCAGCGCCACGGGCAGGAACAGGGCGAACCACAGAGCGCGCATCAATCGTCCTCATCTTCGCAGGCAACGGCCCATGCCTCGGCCGCGTCGACACTGGGCGCATCGACCATTTCGCGCGCGCTGTCGAGCGAGTGACCGGCGCGCAGCATGGCCGCCAGCTGCTTTTCGCGCAACGGCCTGTCGGGCCGTGCCTTGCCGAACGGCCCAAAACCGCGCTTGCGGGCCATGGCCAGCGCCGCGCGCCGCTCCTGACCTTCGCTTGCGCGAGTCGCCGCGCGTATCTCCTCGTCGATTCCGGCTTCGGCCAGCGCCTGGCGGATGCGGCGCGGACCGTATCCGCGACGCAGCAGGCTGCCGCCTTTCGATCGCGCGTAGGCGGCATCGTCGACATATCCGAGCTCGGCGAAGCGACGGACGATGCCCCCGGGATCGGCCTCGCCGTCCCCCTCCCAGCCGCGCTCGCGCAGCTTCCGGACGAGGTATCGCTCGAGCTTCGCGGCGCTCGTGGCGAAACGCGCGACATAGGCGAGAGCGAGCTCTTCGAGGCTGACACGGTCGAGCGGGCGAGGCGCTCGACTCCCCCGGTTCCGGCTTGCCTTGCCCTCGGTCATGGCCTTATTCGTGCCACAGTCGTTGACAAATGGAAAAAGATTGTCGCGGGAGCTGCGGGATCCAGGCGCCCCGCCACGACTTGGGGAAAGCGCCGGCAGAGCGCGAGAGCACGGGATAGCCTTCCAGATATGAGCGAACTCATACCGACCCCCAACGATTGTCCGCTGCCGCGCCGCTGCGCGGATTTCGCCACCTTCAACGAGGCGCTCGACTACGCGGCGCTGAGCCAGAAGGGGCTCAACTTCCACGACGCTCGCGGCCAGCTCGAGCGCGTCTATCCGTATCGGGAGCTGCGGGAAGACGCCCTGGCCATGGCGAACCGCCTGATCGCCGCCGGCGTCGGCAAGGGCGATCGCGTGGCGCTGGTTGCCGAGACGGGGCCGGACTTCGCCGCGCTGTTCTGCGGCGCGGTCTATGCCGGAGCCTGGCCTGTGCCGCTGCCGCTCCCGACGACCTTCGGCGGCAAGGAAAACTACATCGAGCAGCTCGCGGCGCAGCTATCGAGCGCCGACCCGAAGCTGCTGCTCTATCCGGCGGAGATCGCCGAGATGGTCAGCGCCGCAGCCGCTCGGCAGGGATGCCAGGGGCTCGACTGGAACACCTTCGCCGCGCACGATGCCCCCGAAGCCGAGTTGCCGAAGGCCGATCCGGACGACATCTGCTACCTGCAGTATTCCTCGGGCTCGACGCGCTTCCCGACCGGGGTCGCGGTCACTCACCGCGCGCTGCTGCACAACCTCTACGGCCACGCGGCCACGATGCATCTCGGCGAGGGCGATCGCGGCGTGTCGTGGCTGCCGTGGTACCATGACATGGGCCTCGTCGGCTGCTTCCTGTCGCTGATCGCCAGCCAGATCTCCGTCGACTACCTGAAGACCGAGCACTTCGCGCGCCGGCCGCTCGCTTGGCTCGACCTGATCAGCCGCAACCCGGGCAACACGCTCAGCTACTCGCCGACCTTCGGCTACGACATCTGTGCGCGGCGCATCTCCAGCCAGTCGAACGTCGCCGAGCGCTTCGACCTGTCCCGCTGGCGGCTCGCCGGCAACGGCGCCGACATGATCCGCCCCGACGTGATGCAGAGCTTCGTCAACGCCTTCGCGGTGGCCGGCTTCAAGGCGAGCGCATTCACGCCCAGCTACGGCCTCGCTGAAGCGACGCTCGCCGTCACCGTGATGCCGCCGGGTGAAGGAATCCGCGTCGAGCTGGTCGAGGAGGAGCGGCTCTCCGGAACCCGCCGCGACCTCTCGCGCCCGGCGCGCTACCGGGCGATCGTCAATTGCGGCAAGCCGCTGCCCGATATGGAAGTGCAGATCCGCGGCGAGGACGGCAAGCCGAAGAAGGACCACCAGATCGGCAAGGTCTGGTGCCGCGGCCCCTCGGTCATGCACTCGTACTTCCGCAACGAGGAAGCGACCCGCGAATGCCTGGTCGACGGTTGGCTCGACACCGGCGACATGGGCTACATGGCCGACGGCTACCTGTTCATCGTCGGCCGGGCCAAGGACATGATCATCATCAACGGCAAGAACCACTGGCCGCAGGACATAGAGTGGGCCGTCGAGCAGCTCCCCGGCTTCAACCACGGCGACATCGCCGCGTTTTCGATCGAGATGGAAAGTGGCGAGGAAGCGCCGGCGGTGCTGGTCCACTGCCGAGTGTCGGACCCCGAGGAGCGGGTCCGCCTGCGCGACACGATCCGCGACAAGGTTCGCTCGATCACCGGCATGAACTGCATCGTCGAGCTGGTTCCGCCGCGCACGCTGCCGCGGACCAGTTCGGGCAAGCTCAGTCGGGCCAAGGCCAAGCGGCTGTACCTCTCGGGCGAAATCGAGCCGTTCCAGCTCGCGGCCTGATCGTGAGTCCGCGCGTCCGTGGTGGCCGCGCGGGCACGCGGCCTGGCGGGCACATCGCCCCGCATGGCGCACGCCCGGGGGTCGAACGGGCCTGACTGACTTACGGCTCGCCGGCCCCGATTACCTCCGGCGAGCTCGCCAGCGCCGCGTCGGCCGCCAACGCCCGGTACAGGTCAATGCGGTTGCGCACGACCGTCAGCATGACCGCGGTCTCGCGCTGGCGCGCCGCGTAGAGGCTGCGCTGGGCCACGAGATTGGCGAGGAAGCTCTCGATTCCGCCGCGATAGCGCGCCTCGGTCAGCGCCGCCGTATCCGCTGCGGCTTCACGGTTGATCTGCGCTGCGCGCAGCTGCTCCCCGATCGTACCCTGCACCGCGAGCGTATCGGCGACCTCGCGGAACGCGGCCTGGATTGCCCGTTCGTAGGCCGCCAGCGCGGCATCGCGCTGCGCCTCGCTGACCGCAACGTCGGCCCGGCGACCGCCCGCGTCGAAGATCGTGTACGCCGCGTCGGCGCCGACCGTGGCGGTCAACGCCCCGCCGGTGAACAGCGCCCCGAGAGCGTCGCTCGCCAGCCCCGCCAGGCCGGTCAGCGCGATGCGGGGGAACAACGCTGCGCGGGCCACGCCGATGTCGGCATTGGCCGCGCGCAGCCGGTATTCGGCCTCGAGCACGTCGGGCCGGCGCAGCAGGACCGCCGAGTCGGTGCCCGCCGGCAGCGCCGCGACCGCAGCGAACACCTCATCGAGCCCCGCGGGCAGGAGCGCCGGGTCGACCGGACCGCCGACCAGCAGCCGGATCAGGTTCTCGTCCTGCGCCACCGCGGCGGTCAGCTCGGCGAGGTCGCCCTCGGCGGTCGCCAGCACCTGCTCGGCCTGGCGCAAGTCGGTGCGCGGGGCGATTCCGCCCTCGAGCCGCCGCTGGGTGAGTTCGACTGCCCGCCGCGCGTTGCCCGCGGTCTCCCGGGCAATCGCCAGCAGGTCGCGATCGGCAGCGTAGATCGCCCACGCAGTGGCGAGGTCGGCGACGAGCGCCAGCCTCACGGTGCGGGCTCCGGCCTCGGTCGCCAGCGCGCGCTGACGCTCGACCTCGGTCGCGTTGGCCAGCCGCCCGAACAGGTCGAGCTCGAACCCCGTGACGCCGCCGCGGAGCGCGTAGCTCTCGCCATCCGGACCCTCGCGGCTCTGGAAATCCGCCGACGCATCGATGCCGACCTCGGGGAACTGCGCCGAGCGCGCCGCACGCACCTGCGCGCGCGCGGCCGCGACGTTGGCCGCGGCGATCCGCACGTCGCGGTTGTTGGCCAGCGCAGAGGCGATCAGCGCCTGCAGCCGCGGGTCGCGGAACACGTCGCGGTGCGAGACTTCGGGCAAGGCCGCCTCGCTCTGCAGCAGATAGGCATTGCCCGCTGGCCAGCTCTCCGGGACCGGCGCTGCGGGGCGCTCGTAGGCCGGCGCCAGCGAACATCCGGTCAGCGCCAGGGCAAGCGCCGGCAGGGCGAATGCTCGGGTCAAGCGGCGGCCTCCTGGTCGCGGCGGCGCGAGAACCGCGCGCGAAGCGCTGCGAGCCCATCGCGCGTGCCGCGACGCACCAGCACGAACAGCAGCGGGATGTAGAAGATCGCCAGGAGGCTCGCGGTGAGCATGCCGCCGATTACCGACGTGCCGATCGCGATACGGCTGTTCGCCCCGGCGCCGGTTGCCAGCGCCAGAGGCAGCACGCCGAAGATGAAGGCGAAGCTGGTCATCAGGATCGGCCGCAGCCGGATGCGAGCGGCGGCGAGCGCGGCGTCGATCACCCGCGCGCCCTTCTTCTCCTCGTGCTCGGCGAACTCGATCATCAGGATCGCGTTCTTCGAGGCGAGGCCCATCGTCGTCAGCAGCCCGATCTGCAGGAACACGTCGTTCTCGAGCCCGCGCAGGTTGGCAAAAAAGATCGCTCCGACGAGCCCGAGCGGAACCACCAGCAGCACCGCCACGGGAATCGACCAGCTCTCGTAGAGCGCGGCGAGGCACAGGAACACGACGAGCAGCGAAACGGCATAGAGCAGCGGCGCCTGGCCCGACGCCTGCCGCTCCTCGTACGACGCACCCGACCAGCCGACGCTTGTGCCGGGAATTTCGGCTGCGAGCCGCTCGATCTCGGCCATGGCCTCGCCCGAGCTCACTCCCTCGGCGGCCTGCCCGGAAATGCCGAAGGCCGGAACGCCGCCGAAGCGCGCCAGGCTCGCAGGCGTCGTCGCCCAGCCGATCTCCGAGAACGCGGTGAACGGGGCCATGCGGCCGTCGGCCGAACGCACGTACCACTGCGACAGGTCTTCGGGCTTGGAGCGATACTGTGCGTCCCCCTGCACGTAGACCCGCTTCACGCGGCCGCGCTCGATGAAGTCGTTGACGTATCGCCCGCCCCACGCGGTCGAGAGCGTCGTGTTCACGTCGGCGGGGCGCAGTCCGTAGGCACTGAGGCGTTGGGTATCGAGGTCGACCTTGAGCGTCGCCACGTCGGGCAGGTCGCTGAGCCGGACCTGCGCCAGCAGCGGGCTGCGGTTGGCAGCCTCGAGCAGCCGGTCCTTCGCTGCGACGAACTCCTCGCGGCTCAACCCGCCGATATTCTGGAACTGCATGTTGAAGCCCGAGGAATCGCCGAGCCCCTGGACCGAGCCCGGAACGAGCACGAAGACCTGCGCGTCGCGGAGGTTGCGCAGCGCTGCGGTCGCGCGCTGGGCGATCGCGTTGGCCGAGTTCTCGGGGCCTTCGCGTTCGTCCCAGTGCTTGAGGTTGACGAAGCCCTGGCCGGTATTCTGCCCGGCAACGCCGCCGCCCCCTCCGCCGCCACCCGCGACGAGGAAATGGAAGTCGACGTTGCCCTTCTCGTAGGTGTCGAGGTACTTCTCGATGGCGTTGCGCACCTCGATCGAACGGGCCTGCGTTGCGCCCGCGGGCAGGCGCCACTGGATCTGGATACGCCCCTGATCCTCGCCGGGGATGAACCCGCCGGGCAGGCGCCAGAACAGCACCGCGAGGAGCACGACGATCAGCGCGTAGAGGGCGAGGAAGCGCCACTTGCGGTCGACCACCTTGCCCACTGCGGAAACGTAGCGCACGACCAGCCGGTCGAATGTGCGGTTGAACCACACCTTGCCCTTCTCGATCACGTCGAGGAGCGGCGCGAAGCGGCCGCTGTGGGGGTGGAACTCGAGTCGCTCGCCGTGCGAGCGGGGCCTGAGCACGTTGGCGGTGATCGCCGGGCTCAGGATCAGCGCGACGAGCACCGAGAGCACCATGCAAGAGATGATCGTCAGCGAGAACTGGCGGTAGATCACGCCGGTCGAGCCGCCGAAGAACGCCATCGGCATGAACACGGCCGAGAGCACCAGCGCGATCGCGATCAGCGCGGTCTGCAGCTCCTTCATCGAACGAATGGTCGCCTCGCGGGCGGTCATGCCCGGGTTCTCTTCCATCAGCCGCTCGACGTTCTCGACCACCACGATCGCGTCGTCGACAAGCAGGCCGATCGCCAGCACGAGACCGAACAGCGTCAGCGTGTTGATGCTGAACCCTGCCATGTAGAACACCGCCAGCGTGCCGAGCAGCACGACCGGCACCGCCACGGTCGGCACCAGCAGCGCACGCCAGTTCTGCAGGAACACGAACATGACGAGCACGACCAGGACGACCGCCTCGAGCAGGGCCTTCTGCACCTCGCTGACCGAAAGGCGAATGAAGGTCGAAGTGTCGTTGGCGTAAGCGTAGGCCAGCCCTTCGGGCATGTCGGCCGCAAGCTCTTCCATCTTCGCCTTGACGAGGTCGGCGGTCTTGAGCGCGTCGGCCCCGGGGGTCAGCGAGATCTGCATCCCCGCCCCCGGATGACCGTTCATGCGCAGGATCACGTTGTACTGCTCGGCGCCGATCTCGACCCGGGCGACGTCCCTGATCCGCACGCTCGATCCGCTCGGCAGCGTCTTTAGCACGATGTTGCCGAACTGCTCGGGCGTCTGCAGCTTGGATTGTGCGGTGACCGTGGCCTGGAGCATCTGCCTTTCGGGGGACGGCAGCCCGCCAACGTCTCCTGCGGCGACCTCGGTGTTCTGCGCGCGGATCGCATCGACGACGTCGCCCGGCATCAGCGCGAAGGCGGCGAGCTTGTGCGGGTCGAGCCAGATGCGCATCGCGTGCGGCGAGCCGAACACGTTGACGTCGCCGACGCCGGGCACGCGCGAGAGCGGATCCTGGATGTTCGAGGCGAGGTAGTCGGCGATGTCGACGTAGTCGCGGGTGCCGGTGGTGTCGTAGACCGCGACCATCAGCAGCGAGTCCGGGTTGGACTTGGTCACCCGCACGCCCTGCTGCTGCACTTCCGCCGGCAGGCGCGAGATCGCGGTCTGGATCTTGTTCTGCACCTGCACCTGGGCGATGTCGGGATCGATCGCCTTGTCGAATGTCGCCGTGATCCGCGCCTGGCCGCGCGAGCTCGAGCTCGCGCTGAAGTAGAGCAGCCCGTCGAGTCCGGTCAGCTGCTGCTCGAGGATCTGCGTGACGCTGTTCTCGACCGTCTCGGCCGAAGCACCCGGGTAGTTCGCCGAGATGTTGACGTTTGTCGGGGCGATGTCGGGATACTGCTCGACCGGCAGCGAGAAGAACGCGCCGATCCCGCCGAGCATCACGATGATCGCCAGAACCCAGGCGAAGATCGGGCGGTCGATGAATATCCGCGACATGGCGGAGCTATCCGCCCCTGCCTGCGCCGCCGCGTCCCGGCGGGGCGACGTTCTGCGGCGCGCTCGCCGGCACCGGGCGGACTTCCATAGCGTGGCGGACGTTGTTGCCGAGGCCCTGGGTGATCACGCGGTCGCCGGGCCGGAGCCCGTCGGTCACGACCCAGTCGCTACCGCTCGTGCGTGTCGCGGTGACCTTGCGGCGCATCGCCTTGTTCTCGGCATCGACGACGAAGACGAAGGCGGAGCCGTCGAAGTCGCGCTGCAGTGCCGGCTGCGGGACGAGGAATGCGCGCGGCTCGATCGCCTGGTCGAACACCGCCTTCACGAACATGCCGGGAAGCAGCAGGCCCTGCGGGTTGGGGAACGTTGCACGCAGCGTGACCGTGCCGGTGCTCTCGTCGACGGTGACGTCCGAGAACTCCACGCGACCCGTGTGGCCGTAGGTGCTGCCGTCCTCGAGCGTCAGCCGCACGGTGGTGCCGCCGGGACTGACATCGCCGCGGGCGAGCGCCTGGCGCAGCGCGGTCAGCTCCGCGCTCGACTGCTGCATGTCGACGTAGATCGGGTCGAGCCGCTGGATCACCGCCAGCGGCTCCGGCTGGTTGGCGCTGACGAGCGCCCCGACGGTCGACAGCGAGCGGCCGATCCGGCCGCTGATCGGTGCGGTAATCGTGGTGTAGCGCAGGTTGATCCGCGCGGTCTCCAGTGCGGCCGCGTTCTGCGCGACGGCCGCCCGCGCGACGGCCGCCTGTGCCGCGGCGTCGGTGTAATCCTGCTGGGCGATCGCTTCCATCTCCGCCAGCGGCTTGTAGCGTTCCGCCCGTGCGGCCGCCGCCTCGGCGCTCGCGCGTGCGCTGGCGAGGTTGGCTTCGGCCTGGTTGACCGCAGCGCGGTAAAGGCTGGCGTCGATCTGGTAGAGCGGCTGGCCGGCGCGCACCACGCTGCCCTCGGTGAACAGGCGGCGGCGGATCAGGCCGGTGATCTGCGGCCGAACCTCGCTGGTCTCGTAGGCCACGGTGCGCCCGGCGAGCGTGACCGAGATCGGCACCGCGGTCGGCCGGACGACGACGTAGCCGACTTCGGGCGGGGCGCGCTCGCCACCGCCCTCCCCGCCCGAGCAAGCCGCGAGCATCGCCAGCGCGAGCGCCAGCAAGCCGCTGCGCACGAGGGCAAGACTCGCATCGATCATCCGGGGTGCCCCCTTCGCCGGCTGTTGAAGGTTGCCGGTCTTTCCGCGATAGCCGCCGGGACCACAAGGGGCGCCAGGCCCCGACTTACAATTTGCGACAAAGTTCTGCGCTTTGCAGCGGGGCCGTCACCCCACCAGCAGCACGCCCAGGACAACGACGATCGCCAGCGTTCCAACCGCCCACACGAGCGTGCGCCACTTCGGCACGCCGGCTCCGTACAGCGGCAGGTACACGACCCGCGCCGCGAGCCAGATCCAGGCCGCGGCGGCGGTGAGGTCGCTGGTCTTGCCGGCCAGCACCACCCCCAGAAGCGCGACAATCGCGACGGGAAAAGTCTCGAGGTAGTTCGCCTGCGCCCGCAGCAGCCGTGCGGGCACCGGGTCGAGCGGCGGCATGGACTCGTCGCGCGCGCCCATGTTCCACGCGGTGCCGTACTGGCGTGTTCGGAAGTGGCCGGCGAGCAGCACGTGAACGAGCAGCAGGATGGCCCCGAGAGCCAGCACCAGGAGTTCGGTCGTCATCGCAGCAGTCCTTTCGTCAGCGACAGGCAGGCAGTCCAATAGCGCGTCCAGTGCAGTTCTGCCCCGCAACCTCGGCCGTTCGGCGGAGTTCGCCGGAGTTCAAAAGGCGGCCCGCCATCAGTTGGTGAAAAATCCCAACGTGCGGCAGCCATGCCCTGCTCCACGCGTAACTGTCCGTACGAATCCACGCAATTCCGCCGTTTTCACGAGTTGGCACGCTTCCTGCAAAGCCGTCTTCGCCAGCGGATGGTCCGCTGCACACGAAGAATGGGGAACCACCATGACGGCCTTTCAGAACTATGCCCAGCACGCTTTCGCCGCGATCGGCGCGGTTGCCATCTCGGCGTTGCTGTTCGCCAACGCGCTCGCCACCAAGGCGTCGGAAATCCAGTCGGTCGTCGGCATCCTCGCCTGATGCCGCGATCGGCCGGCCGGCGCTGCCCGGCGGGCGGGACCGGGAACGCAACGTCAGAATCCCGAATTGCCCTTCCGCTGGCGACCAGGTTCCGGCACCTTGGGGCAAAGGCCCGTCCAGCCGACCTTGAACAGCGTGTCTTGCCCAACTAATACAGTGAGAGCTTGCCGGAAGGGGACAGCGTAATGGCGACCACCACCGAGACCACCACCCAGACCGCGACGGCGACCGAGCTCGAGCTCACGCCCCCCGATCCCGTGCCCACCGTGGCGCCGGAGAAGGCCGCGGGCCTGGTGGCGATCGACGAGGAAAAGAAGTCCGCGCTCGAGCAGAAGGTCGACAGCTTCGTCGCCGAGCTGGTCGCGCTCGACGCGCAGTCGCCCGAATTCGGCAAGAAGGTCGACCAGATCACCGGCATGGGCCGCAAGGAGATCGCCACCGCGGCGGGCATGTCGAACCGCTTCCTCGACCGGCCGGTGCGGGCGATGGACCAGGAATCGGGTGTCGGCCGCGATCTCGCCGAGCTGCGCCGCACGGTCGAGGACCTCGATCCCGGCCGCAAGGGCAAGCTGACGGGGCGCAAGCTGTTCGGAATCATCCCGTTCGGCAACTCGCTCAAGCGCTATTTCGACAGCTACACTTCGGCCCAGGGCCACATCCAGGCGATCCTCGCGCGCCTTGCCAGCGGCAAGGACGAGCTGCTGATGGACAACGCCGCGATCGACGTCGAGCGCCAGAAGCTGTGGGAAGCGATGGGCAAGCTCGAGCAGATGATCCACATCGCCAAGACGCTCGACGAACGGCTCGAGGAAGAGGCGGCGAACCTCGATTCGACCGATCCGGCGAAGGCCAAGGCGATCCGCGAGACCGCGCTGTTCTACGTCCGCCAGCGGACGCAGGACCTGCTGACCCAGATGGCGGTCAGCGTGCAGGGCTACCTCGCCCTCGACCTCGTCAAGAAGAACAACGTCGAGCTGGTCAAGGGCGTCGATCGCGCGAGCACGACGACCGTCAGCGCGCTGCGCACCGCGGTCACCGTCGCGCAGGCGATGACCAACCAGCGGCTCGTGCTGCAGCAGATCACCTCGCTCAACGAGACCACCGCCGGGATCATCGATTCGACCGGCAAGCTGCTGCGCGACAACACCGCCAAGATCCACGAGCAGGCGGCCTCGAGCACGATCCCGATGGAGACGCTGCAACGCGCGTTCCAGAACATCTACGACACGATGGACGCGGTCGACACCTTCAAGGTCAAGGCGCTCGCCAGCATGAAGCAGACCGTCGAGGTGCTCTCGAGCGAAGTCGAGAAGTCAAAGGGCTACATCGCCCGCGCCGAGGGCCAGGCCCAGGCCGCGCAGGCGGTGCAGGAGCCTTCGCTCCTCACCGCCGAGTGACCCGGCCCTGATGGCGCAGAACCTCTCCGACGAAACCGACCGGGCGCTCGAGGAGGGCCGCGCCCTGCTCCGCGACAACCGTGCGGGCGGGCGCCATCGCCGGGTGCGCGAGCAGCCGATCGGACGCGGCTCGGCCGAACTGCGCCGGAAGAACCTGATGACCCGAATCAAGCTGATCGGGGGCTCGCTGCTGACGATCGTGCTGGCGGCGATGGCCGCCGGACTGGCCGTCGACGGGATCGGCTTCAACGGGATCCTTGCGGTGTTCTTCGCTGCGGTCGCGGCGATCTGGTTGTTCTCTAACTACCCGAAGGTGAAGGTCCCCCGCCGCAGCGACCTCAACACCGGCGACGTGCGGCAAATGGTCGCGCGCACCGAGCTGTGGCTCGAGCACCAGCGCCCGGCGCTGCCGCCGCCGGCGGTGACGCTCGTCGACAAGATCGGCGTCCAGCTCGACGCCCTCGGGCTGCAGCTCGAGCACATCGAGCCGCTCCACCCGGCCGCGGTCGAAACCCGCAAGCTGGTCGGCGAGACGCTGCCCGGCATGGTCGACGCCTACCGCAGGATCCCGGCGCACCTGCGCAAGGAGCAGCGCGCCGGCGCCACACCCGATGAGCAACTCGTCGACAGCCTCGGCAAGATCAGCGAGGAGATCGACCGCGTGACGCGCCAGCTCGCCGACGGCGCGCTCGACGATCTCGCGATCAAGACCCGCTACCTCGACTACCGCTACGGCGCCGCAGGCGAACCCGAGTCGCTGCCCTCTCCCGATCCGCTCGACCAGCTCAACCGGCTGCCCGATCGCGACAGGCAGGAACACTGATGGAAGTCGCTATTCCTCATGCGCTCGGCCGCGAGGGAGCGCGCCGCCGGCTGCGCGAGAACAGCCATCGCATGGCCGAGGGCATCCCCGGCGGGATGGCGCAGGTCGATACCCGATGGTCGAGCGAGAACCGGCTCGAGATGTCGATCGCCGCGCTCGGCCAGACGCTGGTCGGGCACATCGACGTCGAGGAGAGCCAGGTGCTGCTGTCGATCGAACTGCCGCCCGCGCTCGGCTTCCTCAAGCCGATCGTCGAAGGCGCGATCCGCCAGCAGGGCCAGCAGCTGCTCGCCCCACCGAAGAGCTAGGGACAGTCCCCCGAAAAGAGGGACAGTCCCTGATTTCCCGTGTGAAGAAAAAGAGGGACTGTCCGCCCTTTTCGAGCTGGCGTCGCCTAGAGCTTGCGCTCGAGCTCGAGGTAGGTTTCGGGGATGCGAAGCGCCGCCGTTGCCTCCCGGGTCTCGCGCAGGAACAGCAGCAGCCCGGCCATCACCAGCCCGAGCGCGAGAACGAACGTGGTGGCGATGTAGAGCTTGAGGTCGATTGCCGCGAAGTCCTCGATGAACAGCAGCACGACCGTCAGGCTGATCGTCAGGCCAGCCAGCACCAGCAGCAGGATCGCCCGGCCGATCAGGTGGATGCGGTGATCGACGAGGCGAATCTCGCGCACGATCGCATCGTGCTCGGCGCCCGTCGTCTGCGGGTGGCGCTCCACCAGGTAGCGTGAACGGTCGACGATCCGGCCGAGCCGCGTCGAGAGGATGTTCATGATGTTGCCGATCGCGACCAGCACGAACACCGGCGCGAGCGCCAGCTGGATCGTCTGCGCGATGACGCCGGTTCCGCCCTCCATGCGTCCCTCCCCCGCTGCCGCTACTGGTTGACCGCGCCGCTCAGCTTGCCGACCTTCTGCGCCCCGGCCATCGAGGTGACCAGCACTTCGTCGCCGTCGACCACGATTGCGACGTCCTCGAGCCCGATCACCGAGATGCGCGGGCCGTCGGTCTCGGCGAGCACGTTGCGGCAGTCGACCAGTTCGACGTTGCCGCGCGTGCGGTTTCCGTTCGCATCGGCCGGGCGCGCGTCGCGCAGCGCCTGCCAGTTGCCGATGTCGGACCAGCCCATCGCCACCGGCACGACCGCGGCGCGGGTAGTGTTCTCCATCAGCGCATAGTCGACCGATTCGGATTCGATCCGCGAGAACGCCTCGGCATCGGGGTGGAACGCGGCGCCGTCCTCGCGCCCGCGCGCGACCGCTTCGCGGACGGCTTCGGCGAGCGCCGGCCGGTGCCTGGCGAGCTCGTCGAGGAAGGTTGCGGCCTTGAACACGAAGATCCCGCCGTTCCAGCTGTAGTTGCCGTCGGCGAGGAACGCCTCGGCGGTGGCGAGGTCGGGCTTCTCGACGAACCGCTCGACCTGGAACCCGCCCTCGAGCGGAGCGCCGCGGCGGATGTAGCCGAAGCCGGTTTCGGGCCCGGTCGGGGTAATGCCGAACGAGACCAGCCAGTCGTCCTCGGCCAGCCGCGCCGCGGCCGCGGCCGCCTCGCAGAACGCCGCACCGTCAGCGATGTGGTGGTCGCTCGGGCACACCAGCATGATCGCGTCCGCAGGCAGCCGGTGCGCGGCGAGCGCGATTGCTGCCGCCGTGTTCTTCGCCATCGGCTCGACGATCGTGCGCGTGCCGGGAAACCGCGCGGACTGGGCTTCGACGTGCGCGCAGTGGCCGGCACCGGTCACGACCACCGGCGGGGCGAAGCGCGTGCGGTCCGCGCAGCGCGACAGCGTCGCTTCGAACAGGGTTTCTTCCCCGACCAGGGGCAGGAACGGCTTCGGCGCCTGCTTGCGGCTGCGGGGCCACAGCCGCGTGCCGCTGCCGCCGCAGAGCACGACCGGGTGAATGACCGTCATTCGCGTGGAAATCCTTCGAGTTGGAAGTTGCGATGCAATGTAGTCAGAACCACCGCTGGCGCCAACGGTATGTGCCGACCACGGGTTCCCCGGCAGCGTTGAGCCTGGGGCGGAACACGAACCGCTCGGTGGCAAGGCGGCAGGTGATTGCGTCGGCCTCCGGGTCGGGGCTCGGATCGGTGACCCGGCAGGCGCTGACGCGGCCGTCGGTGCCCACCGTCAGCTCGATCACCACGTCGTGCCCGCGGCGGATGCGCCGCCCGCCCGGCGGCGTCGGATAGTCGCGCGCGTCGTCGATCCGGCCCGAGATCAGCTCGAGCGGGCGCGCCAGGCTGCCCTGGCCCGCCCCCACGCCGCCCGTGCCCGGCCCTTCGCCGGTGCCGCCAGCCCCCGTCCCCGTGCCCTGCTCGCCGCCCCCGGACGCGCTCTCGCTACCCGTCGACGCCTCGCGCGGCGCCGGGCTCGGGCGCAGCAGCGGCGCCTCGGGCGCAGCCACATCACGCGGCGTCGCCTCCGGCGCCTCGGCCCCGGCCGCCCCCGCATCCGGTTCCGCCTCGGGTTCCGGTTCGGGCTCGGGGGGCGTGGAGATCGTCACAGTTGCCAGCGAGGTCGCCTGCTCGACCACGCGCGCCGCGAAATCGGGCGCGAACGCCCGCACCAGCCCGGCCAGCGCCACGAGGTGCAGCACGGCGACGAGCAGCAGCGAGCCCCAGCGAGGGCGCCGGGACGGGGCGTAGCGCGAGTCCATCGAGAGGATAATGCCCGAAACGGGCGGGGGTTCGCGAGCCTCGTCGGCTGGCGTCGTGGTGAGCCCTGCTGGATTCGAACCAGCGACCTACTGATTAAAAGTCAGTTGCTCTACCGACTGAGCTAAGGGCCCGACCACGCCGCTGCCCTACGAACGGCGTGGGGGCGGGTCAACCGGGCGTGAAGCTGGCGCACCGTCAGGCCGGTGATCGGATCGCGCCAGTCCGCGGCGACCTGGACGGCCGGAGCGAGGACGAACAGGCGCTCGCGGAACAGCGGGTGGGGGATCGTGAGGCCGGGCTCCGTCCAGGGGCCGCCGCTCCACAGGATCAGGTCGAGGTCGAGCACGCGCGAGGTCCACCGCCGGCCGCCGGGCTTGCGGCCGAAACGGCGCTCGATCCGCTTGACCAGCGCCAGCAGGTCAGGCGGCGCGAGATCGGCCTCGATCACTGACGCGCCGTTGGCGTAGCGGCGCAGCGATGGCCCGATAGGGGCCGTCTCGACCACCCGGGCAGCCGCGACGACGCGCACGCCTTCCGCCTCGAGCGCGCGCAGCGCGGCGACGAGCACGTCGCGCGGGCGGCCGTAACGCGGGTGGCGCCGGTTGGAGCCCAGCGCGACCAGGTAGCGCCAGGGTCGCGGCTCGCTCAGATGTCCTCGCAGATCCGGCCGTAGAGCTGGGGGCGGCGGTCGCGGAAGAAGCCCCAGCTCGCGCGGTGCCTCGCCGCGGCGGCGAGATCGAGCGTCGCGACCAGCGCACCGGTCTCCTCGGCGCCGTACTCGGCGATCATGTCGCCCCACTCGTCGCAGATGAAGCTGTGGCCGTAGAACGCCTGTCCCTCGCCGCCGCACTCGGTTTCGAGGCCGATGCGGTTGGCGGCGATTACCGGCATGCAGTTCGACACCGCGTGGCCGATCATCGCCCGGCGCCACATGCGGCTGGTGTCCATCTCGGCGTCCTTCGGCTCGGAGCCGATGGCGGTCGGGAAGAACAGCAGCTCGGCACCCTTGAGCGCCAGCACGCGCGCGGTCTCCGGGTACCACTGGTCCCAGCAGATGCCGATGCCGATGCGCGTGCCGAACACGTCCCAGGTCTTGAACCCGTCGTTGCCCGGCCGGAAATAGAACTTCTCCTCGTACCCGGGCCCGTCGGGAATATGGCTCTTGCGGTAGGTGCCGAGGATCTCGCCGCCGGCGTCGATCATCGCCAGCGTGTTGTAGTAGTGGTGCCCGTCGCGCTCGAAGAAGCTCGTGGGGATCGCGACCTTCAGCTTGCGCGCCAGCGCCTGCATCGCCCGAACCGAGGGGTGCGCGACCGTCGGCCGGGCGGTCGCGAACAGCGCGTCGTCCTCGATCTTGCAGAAGTAGGGTCCCGAAAACAACTCGGGCGGGAGCACGATCTGCGCGCCCTTGGCTGCAGCCTCTTCGACGAGCGCGGCGACGGCGGCAATGTTGTCCTGCTCGTCGGTCGAGCCGAGCGCGAGCTGGAGCGCGGCGACGGTGATCTCGGTCATCCGCGCCAGTTAGGGACGCCGGCCGGCGAAGTCCATCACGGCCGCTTGCGGAACAGCAGCGTCATCCGGTCGCTCTCGCCGATCGCATCGAGCTCGGCGCGGCGCGGCGAACCCTCCGGAGCGCCGCGATAGCCGGGCGGCAGGGTCCACACGCCGCCCTCCCAGTTGGCCGGGTCCTTCGGATTGGCGTTGATCTCGCTCTTCTCGACGAGGTCGAAGCCGTAGGCGGCGAAGATCGCGATCACGTCCTCCTCGCGCTGGTAGCCGTTGTCACCGAGCGTGTAACTCGCCGGCGCATCGGGTTTCGCGCGATGCTGCACCACCCCGAGCAGGCCATCGTCCTTGAGCAGCCTGCGCGCGGTGACCAGCGAATCGTGCAGCCAGCCGAAGCGGCGCATGTTGTGGATTTCGCGGAAGATCAGGAACCGGTCGGCCGTGCCCGCGAGCGCGTCGAGATCGTCGTCGGTGTTGGCACCGATTACCCGCGCGCCGGTATCGCCGACCCAGCCGCGCGCCTCGGCAGGAAACTTGTCGGCCGTGCCGCGGTACATGTCCCAGTAGCCGGTCATCTCGGGGTGCAGTTCGGGATTGAGCGCGATGTAGGTGCCCTGCGCTCCGAGGTAGGGAATGATGATCCGCGAGTACCAGCCGCCGGCGGGCATGTAGTCGACCACGGTCATCCCCGGGCGCACGCGGAAGAACGCCAGCGTCTCGGCCGGGTGACGGTGCACGTCGCGCGCACGGTCGGCGTCGCGGCGCGGGTGGGCGAGGACTTCGGCCAGCGCCGGGTCGGCGGCCTCCTGAGCCACCGAGGGGAACGAGGGGGCTACGGCAAGCGGTGCGGCCAGGGCGGCCGCGGCGGCGAAGAGCATCACACGCATGGTAACTCTCCCGTTGATCTGGTCTGGCCGACCCTAGCCTCCCGGCGAGGGATGACAAGTTGCTGGCGCGGCCCCATTTGTCGCAGCGAAGGAGTTCGGCGAATGGCACAGGAAACGGCGATCTTGGCGGGCGGATGCTTCTGGTGCACCGAGGCGGTGTTCCGCGACGTGATCGGGGTCAGCGAAGTCGAGAGCGGCTACATCGGCGGGACAGTGCCGAACCCGACGTACAAGCAGGTCTGCAGCGGCGAAACCGGCCACGCCGAAGCCGTGAAGGTCACGTTCGATCCGGACGTGGTGTCTTACGCCGAGATCCTCGACATGTTCATGGGCACACACGATCCGACGCAGCTCAACCGGCAGGGCAACGACGTCGGCACGCAGTACCGCAGCGCGATCTTCCCGCTCGACGAGCGCCAGCGCGCCGAGGCCGAGGCGGCGATCGCGCGTGCCGACGGCGAGCGCGACGGCAAGGTGGTGACGACGATCGAGGGGCCGGCCGAATGGTACCCGGCCGAAGACTATCACCAGCATTACTGGGAAGGCGACGGGCAGCGGAACCCCTACTGCCTCGCGACGATCCCGCCCAAGCTGGCCAAGCTGCGCAAGAGCTTCCAGGCAAAGGTCAGGTCAACGTGAGGCAAGCGCCTGTTTTCACAACCCGGTTAACGAAGCGGGCGACGAAGAAGCCGTCCATGCCGCCGCGGCCGGCAAGCATTCCGGGATCGGTGCGGAGCCACCCTTCCGAGGTCGGCTCGAGCCATTCCGGTAGTTCCGCGCGCCGGATCGGATCGACCCCGAGCGGAAGGCGCTCGACCTGCTTCTCCCCTTCCTCGCGCTCGAGCGAGCAGACCGCGTAGACCAGATGACCGCCCGGCGCGAGCCAGCCCGCCGCGCGTTCGAGCAGCCGCTGCTGGAGCCCGGCCATCTCAGCGATCTGCCGCTGCCCGATGCGGTGCAGCACGTCGGGATGGCGGCGGCAGGTCCCCGTCGCGGTGCACGGCGCGTCGAGCAGGATCGCGTCGAACGGTGCCTCGGGCGACCATTCGAGCGCATCGGCGTGGATCACCGTCGCGGCAAGCCCCGTACGGGCGAGGTTGGCGCGCAGCATGTCGAGCCGGCGATCGCTCGCGTCGAGCGAGGTGACTTGCCAGCCCGCCGCGGCGAGCTGCAACGTCTTGCCGCCGGGCGCGGCGCAGAGATCGAGCACTCGCCTGCCCTCGCCGACCCCCAGCAACCGCGCCGGGAGCGAGGCAGCGACATCCTGGACCCACCACGCGCCGTCCTCGAACCCGGGCAGCTCCGCCACCGCCTCGCCGCGCCCCAGCCGGACATGCCCGGGCGCCAGGCTCGTGCCGCCGAGGCGCTCGGCCCACTCCGCCGTCCGCGCCGGATCGGCGAGCGTGAGGTCGAGCGGCGGCGGCTCGGCAAGCCCGGCGGCAATCGCCCCGGCACGCTCGCCCCAGCACGCCGCGACCGCTTCCGGGAGCGTGGGCGCCTCGGGTAGCGCTCCCCCTCTGCGCACGAGCGCTCCGAACACGCCGTGAGCCAGCCGCCGCGGGCCGCCGGCGAGCAGCGGCAGCGCGGTCGCCACCACTGCGTGCGGCGGCGTGTCGAGTCGCAGCCACTGGGCGAGCATGATCCTCAGCACCGTGCGGGCCTTGGCATCGTCGGCGAGACGCTGGCGCGTCGCCGAATCGATCAGCGCGTCGAGGTCGGCGAGCCAGCGCAGAACCTCGCTGGCGATTGCCCGCGCGAGCGCGGCGTCGGAGGTCGTCACCAGCCCGGCGAGCGCCGCGCTGGCCGCCTGGTCGAGCGTCTCACCCCTCCGCAGCACCGCGTCGAGCAGGCGCAGTGCAGCGCGGCGTGCGGCCAGCCCCTGAACCTCTTTCGCCCGGTCGGTCATGCCAGCGGCCCTAGTAGGTGTTGCATCGCGCCGCCACCCGGCGCATCTGCACCGCATGAGCAAGCGTGCCCGAGACCGCTTCGCCAAGCCGCCGTACTGGAGCGATGCGCCCGCCCCGCGCCCGGCGCCTCCGGCGGACGTCGAGGAGCTTGGCCCGACCCGCTACGGCGACTGGGTCCGCAACGGCATCGCGGTCGATTTCTGAGCGGCAGGCACCCCCGCCCCCGTCGCTCAACGGCGCCTCGTCCAGCGAAGCCAGGGCGATCACCAAACCGGGCCGCTGAAGGGCCGTTTCGTTGCTCTCGGGGGCGAATCCTTAAAACGTTCGCACATTGTTTGTTTGTAGGCTATAGGTTCGCCTCTGGAGTTGCGGGGGTAAGCCCACGCTTCCGTCCGGTGTGCGCGTCGCCCGCGTCGCCGGACGCCGAAAGTAGGGCGAGACGAAGGTAAGTTCGGTACATGGGTTACGATAGAGGTCGTCGCGGCCGGGGGCGCGACAAGCGGGACGGTTTCGGAGAGGATGGATTCGATCCGTTCGCAGACGGTAGCCCGCCTCGCTTCGGAGGCAATGACTGGCGGGGCGGCGGCGACCGCTTCGGCGGTTCGGACAGCGGCCCGCGCGGCGGCGGCTTCGGCGGCCCTCGTGGCGGAGGCTTCGGCGGAGATCGCGGTCCGCCGCGTGGCGGCGGGATGCCCGCCCAGGTCGTCGGCACCGGCCAGGGCAAGGTAAAGTTCTTCAACGCGCAAAAGGGCTTCGGCTTCATTCAGCGCGACGAGGGCGGCGAGGACGTGTTCGTCCACATCAGCCAGGTCGAACGCGCGGGGCTCGAAGGCCTCGCCGAAGGACAGGAGCTGCAGTTCAACCTGGTCGATCGCGGAGGAAAGATTTCCGCCGCCGACCTGCAGATCGTCGGAGATGTCATCCCGGTGCAGCAGCGTCCGACCGGGCCTCAGCGCCAGCTGACCGGCGACAAGGCCACGGGCACCGTCAAGTTCTTCAACTCGATGAAGGGCTTCGGCTTCATCACTCGCGATGACGGCAAGGAAGACGCCTTCGTCCACATCAGCGCGGTCGAGCGTTCGGGCCTTCCCGGGATCAGCGAAGGCGACCGTTTCGAGTTCGATCTCGAGGTCGACCGACGAGGGAAGTTCTCGGCGGTCAACCTTGTGCCCGTTCAGGGCTGATCGCGACGGGATCGTCGTTCCCAGCCTGGCCCGGCGGTTTGACCGGGCCCAGCCAAGACCATAAACGGACAAAGCCGGCGGCCTCCCGAAGCTATCGAGGGGGGCCGCCATTCGTCGTTGGCGCTTTCGCGCACTCCATAGGACTCTGACCGGTCATGTCGATTACTCCGCTGATGCCCGTCTATCCCCGGTGCGGCGTGCGGCCCGTGCGCGGCGAGCACTGCCACCTGATCTCCGAGGACGGCACCCGCTACCTCGACTTTGCCGCCGGGATTGCGGTCAACCTGCTCGGCCATTCGCACGCGGGGCTGATCGGTGCGATCCAGCAGCAGGCCGCGACGCTGATGCACGTCTCGAACCTCTACGGCAGTCCGCAGGGGGAAAAGCTCGCGCAGCGCCTCGTCGACCTGACCTTCGCCGACACGGTGTTCTTCACCAATTCCGGCGCCGAGGCGGTCGAATGCGCGATCAAGACCGCGCGCGCCTACCACCAGCACGACGGCAGCGAGGAGCGGTTCGAGCTGATCACCTTCAACAACGCCTTCCATGGGCGGACCCTGGCGACGATCAGCGCCTCGAGCCAGGAGAAGATGCACAAGGGCTTCAAGCCGCTGCTGCCGGGCTTCCGCTACGTCGAGTTCGACGACCTCGAGGCCGCGAAGGCTGCGATCGGCCCACACACTGCCGGCTTCCTCGTCGAGCCGATCCAGGGCGAAGGCGGCATCCGCGTAGCCTCGCCGGCATTCCTCGAGGGTCTGCGCGCGCTGGCCGACGAGCACGACCTGATGCTGGTGTTCGACGAGGTCCAGACCGGCGTCGCCCGCACCGGCACACTCTACGCCTACGAGCAGTACGGCGTGACGCCTGACATCCTCGCCACCGCCAAGGGGATCGGGGGCGGCTTCCCGCTCGGCGCCTGCCTCGCGACCGAGAAAGCCGCGCGCGGGATGACCATCGGCACCCACGGCTCGACTTACGGGGGCAATCCGCTGGCGATGGCCGCTGGCAACGCGGTGCTCGACGCGGTGGCCAACGAGGAGTTTCTTGCCGAGGTCCGCGCCAAGGGCGAGCGCCTGCGCGCCCGGCTCGAGCAGTTCATCGGCAACTACCCCGAGCTGTTCGAGGAAGTGCGTGGCAAGGGGCTCATGCTCGGCCTCAAGCTCAAGGCCGACCCGCGCGCCTTCATGCAGCACCTGCGCGACAACCACCGGCTGCTGACCGTGGCCGCCGGCGACAGCACGGTGCGCGTGCTGCCCCCGCTGGTCATCGGCGATGCCGAGATCGAGGAGTTCTTCGACAAGCTCTCCGCCGGTGCCGCCGACTTCAAGCCGGCGGAGACGGCGTGATGGCGCCGCGGCATTTCCTCGACCTGTCCGACGCCGGCGGCGACGCGATCGCCGCGATGATCGGCGACGCGCTCGATCGCAAGGCGATCCGGCGCGACTGGCCGAAGGGTCGGTCGGATCCGGACCAGCCGCTCGACGGCCGCGTGCTGGCCATGGTGTTCGAGAAGAACTCGACCCGCACGCGCGTCAGCTTCGACATCGCCATCCGCCAGCTCGGCGGCACCTCGCTGGTGCTCGACGCCGGGACCACGCAGCTCGGCCGCGGCGAGACGATCGCCGATACCGCGCGCGTGCTGAGCCGGATGGTCGATGCGATCATGATTCGCACCGACGACCACGCCAAGATCGAGGAAATGGCGCGCCACGCCACGGTCCCGGTGATCAATGGCCTGACCGACCGCTCGCACCCGTGCCAGATCGTGGCCGACCTGCTGACGATCGTCGAGCAGGGCAAGCCGCTCCCCGGTCTCGAGGTCGCCTGGCTCGGCGACGGCAACAACGTGCTCAACTCGATCCTCGAGGCGGCCGGGCTGATGAAGTTCAACGTCCGCGCCGGCACGCCGCAGGGTTACGAACCCGACGAAGCCTTCGTCGCGCAGGCGCGCGAGCGGGGTGCGCGGGTCACGCTGACCCGCGATCCCATTGAGGCGGTGGACGGCGCGGACATCGTCGTCACCGACACCTGGATCTCGATGGGCCAGGAACACGCGCACAACAAGCTCGCGGCGATGGCGCCGTTCCAGGTCGACGAACGGCTGATGGCTCGCGCCAAGCCCGACGCGCGCTTCCTCCACTGTCTGCCCGCGCACGTCGGCGAGGAAGTCAGCGAGGGCGTGTTCGAAGGGCCGCAATCGGTCGTGTTCGACGAGGCCGAGAACCGCATCCACGCGCAGAAGTCGGTGCTGCTGTGGTGCTTCGGGCTCCTCTAGCGGTTAACTTCGGCCGACGCCTCCCCATATGCCCGCGATGAGCGGACGTCCTATCGAGCCCGGCGGCGATCTCGACCGGCTGGTGAACTTCACGATTCCGGCGCGCAACGCGCGCGGCCGGACGGTTCGGCTGGGGCCGCTGCTGGGCCGCATCCTCGCCGCGCACGACTATCCGCCCCCGATCCAGCGACTGCTTGCCGAGGCGCTCGTGCTGACCGCGCTGATGGGCGGGCTGCTCAAACGCGAGGGGAGCCAGCTCACGCTGCAGGCGCAGTCCGAAGGCGGCGCGGTCGATCTGATGGTCTGCGACTACCGCGACGGCGAGCTGCGTGGCTACGTGCGGCACGATCCCGGACAACTCGCCGACCTCCCGGCGGAGCCGCGCCTGCAGGACCTGTTCGGCGTCGGCCACCTCGCGATCACTTTCGAGCCGGCGGAAAGCGAGCATCGCTATCAGGGCGTGGTCCCGCTCGAGGGGGAATCGCTTTCTGCCGCGGTCGAAGGATACTTCGCGAGGAGCGAGCAGGTTCCGACGCTGATTCGCACGGCGATGGCTCTTGACGACGGACGAGCCGTCGCCGGCGGTCTTCTGCTTCAGCACCTCGCCGAGGGCGAGGAGGGGCGCGAGCGGCTTCACGTTCGCATGGACCACCCCGAATGGGAGCACGTCACGATCCTCGCCCAGTCGGTCCAGGCCATGGAGCTGATCGACGCCCATCTGCCACAGGAACAGCTGGTCTGGCGACTGTTTCACGAGGAGCCGGAGATCAGGGTCCTCGCCGCCGTGCCGCTGTCGCGCGGATGCCGCTGCTCGATCGTGCACTTCGAGAACGTGCTGTCGCGTTTCTCCAAGGAAGACAGGCGCGAAATGCGCGACGAAAACGGCATCATCCTTGTCGACTGCGCATTCTGCTCGCGTGAGTTCGCAATCCAGGACTAACAATTCGTCGCTCGTGCGGGGCATTTGGTCGCACACGACGAATGTGTTAGCCAACACGGTCGTTGGACGGAGCATGCCAATGCGAAGGACATTCCGGAAGCCGATCGCCTGGAAGGCCGCGGCCGCTGTCGCGGCCGTCGTCCTCGGGGGCGCGCCGCTCGTCGCACAGGCGCCAGAGCTCGCCATGCTCGACAGGCTGACCAAGGGAGCGTGGAACCTGCGCTTCCGCGACAACGGGTCGCAGCGGAAGATCTGCCTGCAAACTGGCCGCGAACTCATCCAGCTGCGCCACCGCCAGTCCGGATGCAGCCGCTTCGTCGTGCGCGACACGCCCGACGAGGTCGTCGTTCAGTATACTTGTCGCGGAAACGGCTACGGCCGGACCTCGATCCGCCGCGAAAGCAACGGCCTGGTCCAGATTCAGAGCCAGGGGATCGAGGGCGGCACCCCGTTCGCGCTCAACGTCGAAGCCCGTCATACCGGCAGCTGCTGAGTTAGGGCTTGTCCCCGGCGCCTCGGCTGCCTAGCCGGGCGCGATGGCCGGATCGCAACGTGAAGCCGTCGTGCTGCTTTCGGGCGGGCTCGATTCGATGGTCGCCGCAGGCCTTGCCCGCGAGCAGGGCTTCTCCCTCAACGCGCTGACGATCGACTACAACCAGCGCCACCGCCGCGAAATCGACGCCGCGCGAGCGATCGCTCGCGAACTCGGCGCGTTGCGTCACGTCATCCTGCCGCTCGACCTGCGCCAGTTTGGCGGCTCGGCGCTGACCGGCGACATCGCCGTGCCGAAGACCGGCCTCGGCGAGGAGATACCGGTCACCTACGTGCCCGCGCGCAACCTGATCTTCCTCTCGCTCACGCTCGGCTGGGCCGAGCCGCTCGGGGTGCACGACATCTTCATCGGGGTGAACGCGCTCGACTACTCGGGCTACCCCGACTGCCGCCCCGAGTTCATCGCCAGCTTCGCCGAGACCGCGCGCCTCGCGACCAAGGACGGCGTCGAGGGCCGCCCGTTCACGATCCACACGCCGCTGCAGCACTGGGGCAAGGCGCGCATCGCCGCCGAGGCGCATCGTCTCGGGCTCGACCCGGCACTGAGCTGGTCGTGCTACGATCCGACGCCCGATGGGCTCGCCTGCGGACTGTGCGACAGTTGCCGCCTGCGCCGCGCCGGCTTCGCCGAGGCCGGGCTGCCCGACGGCACCGCGTACGCCGAATAGAGGGGCCCAAGGGGGAGGGAAGCATGGAGGAACGGGCCGAACAGCAAGCCGACCGGCGCGTCCCGGCCTACAGCTGGTACGCGCTCGGCCTGCTGGTAATCGTCTACCTGCTCAATTTCGTCGATCGGCAGATCCTTTCGATCCTCGCCAACGACATCAAGGCAGACCTCGGCCTTGACGATGCCCAGCTCGGCTTCCTCTACGGTACGGCCTTCGCGATCTTCTACGCGCTGTTCGGCATCCCGCTCGGCCGCCTCGCCGACGGCTGGAACCGCACGCGGCTGCTCGCCGCGGGCCTCGCGCTGTGGTCGTTGATGACCGCGCTCTCGGGGCTCGCCCGCAACGGCGCCACGCTCGCTGCCGCCCGCGTCGGCGTCGGCATCGGCGAGGCGACTGCCAACCCCTGTGCCTATTCGCTGATCGCGGACTGGTTTCCGCAGCGCGTGCGCGCGACGGCGCTTGCGATCTATTCTTCGGGCCTGTTCGTCGGCAGCGGTCTGTCGCTGCTCGTCGGCGGCCTGATCGTGCAGAGCTGGAATGCGGCCTGGCCTGAAGGCGCCCCTCTCGGTCTCGCCGGCTGGCAAGCCGCCTTCGTCGCCGTCGGCGCCCCGGGCCTTGTACTGGCGCTCTGGGTGCTGTCGCTGCGCGAACCCACCCGCGGCGCCTTCGAAGGCGGGGCGAGCCAGGTCGATCCGCACCCATGGCGAAACCTCGCCGACAGCCTCGCGCAGATCGTCCCGCCGTTCACGCTGATCGGCGCCGCCCGGCGCGGTGCCCGTGCGCTGACGACCAACCTCGCCGCAGCCGCGGCGCTCGCGCTTGCCGCATGGTGGCTCGGCGAGCTGAGCGGCAACCTGCCGCAGTTCGCCTTCGTCGCCGTCGCCTGGTACGCGGTGTTCAGCTGGGCGGCGCACCTGCGCGCCACCGACCCGCAGGCCTTCGAGATGACCTGGCGCAATCCGGCCTTCGCCGGCGTGGTCCTCGCCTACGCGATCGTCTGCTACCTCGGCTACACGGTATCCTACTGGGCCGCTCCCTATGCCGAGCGCACCTTCGCGTTCGACAAGGTCGAGCTCGGCTGGCTGATCGGCGCCCCGGCGGCGCTCGGCGGCTTCCTGGGGGTGATCGCCGGCGGCTGGCTGGCCGACCGGTTGCACCGGCGCCATCCGGCCGGGCGGCTGATGGTCATGGCGATCGGCCTTCTCGCCCCGATCCCCATCGTCGTGATCGGCTATTCGACGGCCGATCCGACCG
This sequence comes from uncultured Sphingomonadales bacterium, assembly GCA_937898525.1. Classification (GTDB taxonomy): domain Bacteria; phylum Pseudomonadota; class Alphaproteobacteria; order Sphingomonadales; family Sphingomonadaceae; genus Croceibacterium_A. Next base: position 7,097 of record CALCBC010000105.1, on the reverse strand, counting down.
TGTTCCTCGTCTGCGCGTTCCTCGTGCAGATGGTTACCTCGTCAGCGCTCGGTGCCTCGGCCGCCGCCAGCCAGGCGCTCGTGCTCCCGCGCATGCGCGGCATCGCCGCGGCCATCTTCCTGCTCGGGACGACCCTCATCGGTCTCGCCTTCGGCCCCTTCACCGCAGGCTTCGTTTCGGAGGCCACCGGCAGCCTCGCGACCGGGGTCATCGGCAACCTGCTCGCTATCCCGCTCGGCCTCGCCGCTCTCGCGCTCGGCCTGCGCCACTATCGCGCGGCGCTCGCGGCCCAGGCCGCGGCGCTCAGGTCCGCGTAAGTACCCCGCAGGCAATCCGCCCGCCGGCGTTGCCCGCGGGATCGGTCCGATAGTCGTCGGCGGTCGCGTGGATCACGACCGCGGTCCCGTCGGCGTCGAACAGGTGCTCCAGCGCTTCCTCGATCGTCCCCGGCAGCGTCGCGCTGACGGTGCCCGCGCCGCTGCTGCCCGCCGTCAGGTTGGGCAGGTCGCCGAAATGGGCTCCCGCCGGGTTCTCGTGGCCGTGCTGCTTGTTCGCCGGGTTGAGGTGGCCGCCGGCCGACGTGAAGTCGGGCGCCTCGCACGATCCGGTCATGTGCAGGTGCACCCCGTGGACGCCCGGCGAAAGACCGACCGCCGCGACCGAGATGTTGAGCTGGTTGCCGCTCGCCAGAAGCTGCGCCGTTCCGGCCGGGAGACCGTTCGCCAGCCGCAGGGTGGCCTGGCCGACGCGGGCCGACGGTTGCTCGTCGATCGTCTGGCAGGCGGTCAGGAGGGCGATGCAGGGCAGGGCGGCGAGGAGGCGTTTCATGTCTCGAGCTCCTTCGTGGGATTCGCGGCTTCAACGAGACACCCGGCCAAAGGCTCCCCGATCAGGGTTGCGGAAGGATTCCGCTGGCGACCAGGATGTCCACCAGCTCCGCAATCGCAGCGCGCGCCTCGTTGTCAACCGTCGAGCCGCCGGCGGGTGCAGACGGAGCCGCCGGCCGCTGCCAACCGCCGCGAAAAAGGAGCGACTGGCCCGTCGACAGGTCGTGAACCCGCATCCCCTCGCGCGGCTCGACGAACAGCCAGGCCCCGGTCTGGAAAGACGCCAGCCGCCCGGCCCGGTCGGCCCAGGCGCCACTCGGCGTCGCCCCGACGAGCCAGCTTTCTCCCTCCGCGGGACTCGCCGGCGGGTCGTCGGCCTCACCCTCGACCGCCGCATGCAGCAGGGCATCGACCAGCGCATGGGCCTCGTTGACGAACACCTCCTTCTGGCTTTGTCCTGCGAACAGCAACGGAAGCGCCAGCCGCGGCGTGGCCGAGGCGAACACGATCGGGTCGGACATCGGACATTCCTTTCACAGCGTCAGCAACAGCAGCGGATCGGACTGCGCGAAGCTGCCCGCCTGGCGCACCCACAGCGGCTGGCCGGAATGCGCGGATTCGAGCTGCGCCAGCAGGCTCGCCGCGAGAACGAGCCGCGGCTCGCCCGACTCCCAGCGCACGGTCGGCGCCTCGGTGTCACCGATCCCGACGACATAGGCCTCCGCCTGTTCGTTGAGCGGCGTCTCGATTCCGTCCGGCCAGCCCCACGCCCCACGCGCGCGGCGGGTCCATTCGAGCACCAGCCCGCCCTCCCCGTCGGACCGCACGCGCGGGTGCACCGGCGCGAGCGGCTTCAGGCTGAGCCCGGCGTTCAGGACCGGCGCGCTGACCGGCTCCTCGTCGACCAGCCCGATAGCCGCGAGCGTATCTGCCGATCCCAGAAGGGCCGCATCGACTGCGACCGGCCGCCCGTCGAGCAGCACGAACGGGGCGCCCGCCACCTGCCCCGCCATCGCCTCCGCCTCGGTCCCGCCACGCCCGCGCAGCAGGCCGCTCAGTCGCCACAGCGCCCCGTCGAGCCGCTCGGCCCGCGCGAACTGGAGCACTTCGCCGCCGACCAGCGCCCGGTTGGCGCCGTTGGCCAGCGCTTCGACGCTTGCGTCCGACAGGATGAAGTCGTCCGACAGGAGATCGACGTCGACCGTCGCCAGCGGTTCGAGGCGCACGGCCTGCGACGCCGGAAGCAATCCCGCCGTCTGCCCGATCACACTGCGCCGCGCCCCGCGCGCGCCGAGCGGGACCAGGCCTGCGTCGAGCTCAGCGTAGAGCGCCGCGCCGGTCCACCCACCCGAGACCGACGATGCGGCCGCGTGGACCCGGCGCTCCGCCCTATCGCCGAACCCGTCCCACGGCGCCTCGAACGCGACCAGCGCAGTCGGCGTGGCGACGAGGTCCGGCGCCGGCAGCGCCTGCCCCGGATCGGCTGCCTGCTCGCGAACGCCGCCCGGCGGCAGCCGGCGCAGCTCGAGCTCGACTCCGCGCTCGCGCCACTCCCAGGCCTCGATCCGCCAGCGGCCCGGATACCCCGGCACGCGCACGACCGAGCCCGGAGCCAGATCGGGGTCGAGCTCGGCGACTCGCCAGGCCAGCGTCTCTCGCGACCATCCGGCCCGTTCGGCGGCGGCGTTGACCAGCCCGCGAGCGGTCGCGGCGTCGAGCGCGCCGGGAAACTCGATCGTTCGTCCGCGGCCGGGCCGCGCCCGCCCATCCGCCCGTTGCAGCCCCGGCTGGAAGTCGCGCGCCGTGTCGTAATAGCGCAGCGCGTCGCTCAGTTCGCGCGCGTCCGGCCCGCGCCGTCGGGTGCGCCCGCTCGCGCCCCCGAACCCGTCCTCGCCCGGATCGACTGCCGCTTCGGGCAGCTCGGGCATCTCCTCGGGCATCGCGTCCGCCGCGCGAAGCGTCAGCCGCTCGCCGCCCGCGTCGCAGGCCAGCGGGTAGACTTCGCCGACAGTTGCGACGGAAGCGATCACCGGGCCGCCTTCGTCGCTGAATCCGGCCAGCCCAGCGAGCGGGCGATCGACCTCGACTCCCGGCGCGAGCGGCTCGAGCAGTCGCACAAGGCTGACCTCGCCGGCGTCGGCGAAGACTTCGAACGACAGCGCGGGAATGCGGTTTCCGAAGTCGGCGAGCTGCAGCCCCTCGAATACGCAGTAGGCGAGCCCGCGAAACGCCGGGCAGGATCCGGCACCCTGCGCCGACGCGATCAGCGGATCGGGCGGCTGGTCGCCATGACCCGTATGGACCCGCAACTCACCCCCGGCCTTGAGGTCGCCCGCCGCGCCGCGCAGCAGGTTGCCGTCGGCCCAGATCCGCCCGATCCCGAGGATCGGCCGGCTCGCCAGCGCAACGGCGAACGAGGCCGAATAGCTGTAGGTTGTCGTCGATGGCCTGCCCTTGCCGCCGCCGCTCGTCTCGCTCGTTTCGGCGAGGTCGGTCGCCCAGATGATCGTGCCGGGGACGCGCATGGTCCCGAAGTGACGCGGTACCGGCATGCCATAGCTCGAGGTGCTGACCGCCAGCTCCTTGAGCCGCGGTCCCTCGCGCCGCGCCCCGCCGCCGAGGACAGCGCGGTCGATCTGGCTGCCGACCAGCGAGCCGAGCGCGCCGCCGAGCGGCCCGCCCAGCGCGGTGCCGAGCGCGGTGAAGACGAGAGTGGCCATTGCAGGATCCCGTTACTGGGCCAGCCGCCAGCGGCGCTCGACCGGCCAGCCGAGCGGAGGCGGCGTCAGCACGACCCGGCCCAGGCCCGCGTGCGCGTGGACGAAGCCGCCGCAGGACGCGGCGACGACAAGGTGTGGCTGCGCGGGCCCGGCATGCACCAGCAGCACGTCCCCCGGTGCGGCCGGTCCCTCCGCCTTGATCAGTCCGGCGCGCCCCGCGGCGTCCAGAAAGCCGTCAATGCACCCGGGCCGCAACCGGTAGCCGGTGGGCGCGCGAACCACCCGCCCCGTCGCGGCCAGCGCCGCCGCCACCAGCCCGACGCAGTCGAGCCCGCGCTCGGGATCGCGGCCATGGAGCCGGAACGGCACCCCGACGAGGCGCTCGGCCGCCGCCGCGAGGGCGGCGCCCGGCCCGCTCACGACCGGCGCACCGGGTAGCGGGCGACGAGGTCGTTGCCCGGCACGAACGGCTCGCCGCGGAAGTTCACCGCGTTCGCGAACCGCTGCGCGCAAGTCTGCAGCGTATGATCGCATCCCTCGCGCAGCAGCGCGCGGGTCCCGGGCGCCAGCCCCGGATCGATCGAAACGTCGAGCACCAGCCCCGTCTCATCGGCCGCCGTTACCTCCATCGACAGCCCGGCCTGCGGCCCGTCGATCCAGCGCACGCGGCCGTCGCGCATCTGCGCCGCCGGCGGCCCGCCGGTGAAGGTCACCCGGTTCGCAGCGAAATCGACCGTCTCGACCCTGGCTTCGTGGGTAAAGCGCGCCGCGCTCAGCCCGCAGCCGGGCCCGGCGAAGCGCGCCCGGCAGGTCGGGCTCGTGCGCGGGACCAGGTCCACCTCGAGCATGGCCTTGGCCGAGCGCAACTCGGCGCCGAACGCGCCGGCCTCCTCGGCGACCTCGCCGATCTCGCCGCGGTAGAGCACCGCGTTCTCGCGCGTTTCCCAGTCGACCACGCCGATCGCCACCGCCGCCCCGTCGAACCGGCCCGCAGCGAGATCCGCCGCGGCGATCGCATCGTGCGCCAGCGCGCCCTGCACTTCGGCGCTGTCGGGCGCGAGCTCGGCCGAGCGACGGATCGCACTCGGCACCATGCCGGGCGCCGCGCGGTGCAGCACCCCGTCGAACCACAGGTCGCGGTCGTGGCTGGTGAAGCCGATCGTGACCCCGTCGCGCCGGTGAACGCGCCAGAACGTCGCCAGCGGCTCGAGCGGCTCGCGGCCGAACACCCGGCTCATGCCGCCTCGCGGATCTCGACCAGCGGCACCGACGGCGCCTCGCCGGCGGCGAACGCCGCGCCGGTCACGTCGAGCCGGTCGCTGGCGAACCGCACCGGCACGTCGAACAGGAACCCGGCGGTGACCTCGACGCCTTCGCCCGGCGCCTCGTCGAACGCGATCCACCCGCCCGGCTCGAGCGTCCAGCCGCCCGCCGGCGTCCCGTCGAGCGCGACGATCACGCTCTCCGCAACAGGCCGGGTGATCGGCCGAACCTGCGGCTCGGGCCCGTCGTACCGCTTGCACAGCCGGAACCGCGCCGTGAGCCCGTCGCCCACGCCGATCGGCTGGTCGCTCGCCTCGGGCGCGCCGGTCATTGCATGCGAGCTGAAGTCGAACGGGTCGCGCAGCCGGAACCCGCGCGCCGCCCCGCGCCGCGCGCGGAAGAACGCGATCAGCGTGCCGAGCTCGGCCTCCGACCGGATCCCCGGTCCCACGTCGAAATGCAGCCGCGCGTCGTTCCAGTGGCTGCCGCGCCGCTCGTGGCCCGAAGCGGTCGTCGCCACCGAGGTCGAGAATTCCGCGCTCACCCCGGCATCGCGCCCGAGCGCGAGCGGGTAGGGCACGTCGTCGAACGCCTGCATCGTCGTCTCCTCCGCCTGGGGCAGCCGGGTGTATCCGTCGCGCGCGACCTGCGGCAGCGCCCAGACGAACTGCCGCGCGACCTGCCGCGCCGCGGCCTCGTCGAGTGCCGCGTCGATCCGTCGCCAGTAGCTGTCGGCATCCTCGGCCAGCAGCACGAACCCGGCGAGGTAGTCCTGTCCTTCAAGCGGGTATCCGAGCCGCTGCTGCATGAACGCGTAGCCGCTGCGCCGCCGCCCCTCGGCACCTGCCGTCAGCCAGTCGTAGTCCTCGAGCTGCAGGCGGTCGTAAGCCGGCCAGGCCCAGCCGGTCGGCACGATCGCCCGCGCCAGCTCGGGCATCGCCGGGTCGAGCACGGTCGGCGTGAACACCAGCAGCATGACCTCGGCCGCACCGGCCGCGATCGCCGCATCGCGCAGGTCCGCAGTCGACTGCGCCAGTGCCGCTCCCGCCTGGTCGAGCAGCGCGAGCTGCTCCGGCGAGAGCGGCTCGCGCAAGTCCGCGATCACCGGCGGATCGCCCCCGAACAGCGCGCGCGCCGCATCGTCGTAGAGCGCGATCCGCCCGTCGGGCGTGGTCCACCACCACGGCTCGCCGATCTGGAACGCCGCCGGCAGCCCCGCCGCGAGCAGCAGCTCGACCAGCCGCGCGGCGATCGCCTGCAGGTAGCCCATCGCCTCGGCGTTCGCCGGCGAGAGCAGCGCCGAAGGCGGCACCCACCCGGTCAGCGCCGGCGTGCCGTCGGCGAAGCGCTGCTGCCACGCCGCCGGGCAATGCTCGGCGAACAGCTCGTACGACAGCGACGCGACCGGCGCGTAGCCCTGCGCGGCGCAGAGAGCGAAGTAGCTGGCGTGCCAGGCCTCGCACGGCCCGCACAATTGCGGCTCGCCAACGAGCAGCCCGCCGCCCGGCTGCGCTTCGAGCCGGTAGTAATGGCTCATCCCGACGTAGTGGACGATCGCCCCGCGATACCCGAGCCCGCGCAGGTTGCGCAGGAGCCGCGCCGGCGTCAGGTTGTAGCTGTCGTCGTAGGCGGTCGCCATGCCAAGATCGTGCGGCGGCACCATGACGTCGCCGATCTCCAGCAGCGGCCGGTCACCCTCGCAGGTGATCCCGCTCAGCTCGACCCACCCGTCCACGCGCTCGGGCAGCAAGGCGCTGCTCCCGGGCTCGTACCCGGGCGGCGCCAGCGACAGGAACATCCGCTCGATCGCGCGCGGCCAGACCGGGTCCCCGTCCGCCTCCCATCCGTCCGTCAACGCCGAGAACGGCAGCGTCACCACCGCGTCCTCGGGCGAACCGACCGCGTAGTTCCACGGCCGCACGTACCAGGTCCGCGGCGCATCGGCCGCGTCGCGCCCCTCGATGGTCAGCGTCGGCCCGTGCACCGCGTCGAGCGGCAGCACCCCGGCCGAGCGCCAGCGGAACCGCAGCGTCGTGCGCGAATAGTCGCGGTCGGTATCGTAGGCGAGCAGCGGGTGGTCGAACCGGTCGACCGAATCCCAGATCAGCCCCGCGAGCGCGTTCGCGTGATGGAACTCGAGCTCGACCCGCAGCGCATCGGGCGCGGTCGTGACCACCGAAGCCATCATCGGCCGCGGGAAATCGACCGTCCAGAACCGCGGATCGAACCGCTGGATCCAGTCGCCCTGCTGCCCCTCGCGCTTGCTCGCGAGCCAGAATGCCATCGC
>CALCBC010000104.1 GCA_937898525.1 uncultured Sphingomonadales bacterium | reverse complement strand
CCTGAAGGCGGGGAGGCGTTGCTAACGCAGGAGTTTGTTGAGCAGAGCCACGAGTTGCGCCTCACGCGTGACGTCGGTCTTGAGAAAGATGCTCTTGAGCTGGGAGCCGACCGTGTGGATCGAAGCACCGCGAATTTGCGCGATCTCCTCACGTGAATGGCCATCGGCCGCGAGCGCGGCAATCTCCGCCTCGGCTTGCGTCAGGCCAAGTACGGCCTTCAGCTGCTCGCGCCGGCGCTCATCGACGTTGGCTGGCCGGTGCAGCGAAACAAGGGCGCGCGGTTCGAACGTGAGGCTCCAGTCTTTCCGGGGGAGCGGCAGCACTTCGCAGCGGACAGGGCAAAAGTCCGCCAGGGGCGCACGTAGCCAGAATTCCCTTGCCGCCGGCGCGAGGTTCGTTTCGTCCAGCACGTGACGCAAGGCTTGCTGCAGGGCCTGGTCGTCATCGGCGCGTGTCGCGATCAGCCTGCCGCTGGATAGCTGGAGACCTAGGTGTTCGCGCAGGACTGCCTCTGCTGCGCTGGTAAGGGCCCGCACGTGTCCCTTAGCGTCGCAGACGAAGACCGCGCCTCCCAGGGCCTCGAAGGCGCCGGCAAGCATCGTGGCTCCCTGCAGCTCGACCGCTTGCTGCAGCCTGACGGCGGTCTGGACATGCTTGGCCGCCCACGCGAAGGCACGCCTGTCGTCCACGGTTGTCCGTCCGTCTTCCTTCGTGCGCAGGATAGCAAGGCCATAGAAGAGGCCAGGCGTGTCGAGAAGCACGGTCTGGCAACCGAAGGGCATCTCGTATCGCTCGGAGAACTCGTCGTAGACGTCACTGTTCAGGTCGCGCCTGGCCTGGTCGTAGTGGTCCTCCCAGACGATCTCGAGCAGGGAGCGGGTGCTGGCGACGCGCCAGTTGACGTCCGGACTGGCCCCATCGATGGTCGGGAATTCCTCGATCAATCCCGGCTGCGCATCGGTGACCCAGTTGATCGGGATCGTGCTCGAACCGCCGAACGCTATCAGCTGGCTGCGTGCCGATCGCGTCTCGCGCGCAAGAGACTTGAGCGCCCTGTCCCAACCATCCGCCTCGAACGGCGCGGACAGGAAGACATCCGCGAGCGACCGCGTGCCAGCCCCTACCCGATTTCCCAATCCGATCCCCCCTGAAGTCCTTGATAACATTCGTCCGACTAGCTCCATCGGTCAAGGTGCGGGGGCGACTTTCTCGACCTGTCATCCCGCGATCACGGGATGAGCGTCACTTTCCCTACCGCTAGCGCCGTGGCCGACGGGGCCGCGCATCACCGCGCGCAGCATAGAGGGGATGACCAGTGACCAGTCGGTTCGACAACTCGCGTTCGGCGGTATTCACGGCGGGCGTGCGCAGGATCGGCGCGGCACGCGCGATCGTCATGGCAGGCGCCAGCCTGACAGCTCTCGCGCTCGCTGCGCCTGCACGGGCGGAATGCGACGTCGAAGACGACGTGACGACCTGCACGGGAGACAATTCCGGCGGGATCATGACGAACACGTCCGACGTGGTAGTGTCCGGCATCACCGGCGACATTACTGCACCCCCGGGCACGCCCGCGTTCTGGATGCCGGGTGCGGCTAGCGTCCAGATCGACGTGGGCGATCACCTGGTCAAGGGACGCGACGTTCCGGCTGTGGCGGTGATCACCGACCGGCCGGTCACGGTCGAATTCACCGGTACGATCGAGGTTGGCGGCGTGAATACGGCGCAAGGGGGCGCCTCGGGCATCAATGTCATGGCCGCCGACAACGGAGGCTGGGACGCCACTGTCCGCGCGGTCGCGGACATCACCGTCGATGCCACCCGCGATGCCGCGCTTTCTCCCTATGGCAACGTGGGCGTCTTCGTCTCCGCCGGGGCCAACGGAAAGGCCAGCACCGACTTTTCCGGCAGCCTGAACCTCAACGTCAGCGGCGAGCCGGCGATCGTGGTTGGCCTGGGAGCCAACGGGGACGCAGGTGCGACGGTTTCCAATCACGGCGATATTTCCGTAACCGCTACCGGTGGGTTCGGCGGCGCGATCAGCGCCGCATCCGCTGCCGAGACGGTGGTCGAGTCCAGGGGGAACCTCGTCGTCGACCTCGGAAACGGCATCGGCGAAGGGATCGCCGCGGGGGGATTGCGCAACGTCGTCCGCTCGCAGGGTGACATTACCTCGGACAATGGCGGCATCGTGACGCACGGTGCGCTGCAGTATGACGAGAACGGCCAGCTGCTGCCGACCTTTGCCCTCGCCGAGAGCAGTGACGTCACCTCCGAGGGTAACATCGCGACCACTGACAATGGGGCGCCGGCGATCGTCGCCCTCGGCGATACGGTTTCGGTTCAGTCGATTGGCGACCTCGCGACCCAGGGCAACCTGTCCGCGGGAATCCTCGCGATGCGCAATTTCACCTACGACCCGAACAGCGGCCAGCCGAGCTTCGACGAGGGCGCGACCTCCGTGTCGGTACGGAGCGAGGGCAATATCGTCACAAGCGGCGACGGTTCGGTCGGCATCGGTGTCGGCGCAAGGAACGGGACAGCGTCCGTCGAGACGGATGGAGACATTTCCACTTCGGGCCACTTCTCTGGTGGCGTCTTCGCGGTCGGCCGGGATGCCAGCATCGTCTCGAGCGGCAACATCACGACGGCGGGCAATGCCGATGGCGCCTTCGGATCGGGTGCGGGCGCGCTCCATGCGTTCAGCGTCAATGGCGACGCGGCTACGGATGGCGCGGCCATCGTCAGCACGGGCGATGTATCGACCAAGGGCGCGAATGCGGGCGGCCTGCTTGCCTTCAGCATCAGCGACCAGGGGGGCACTGCCGGTGCCGCCCGCATCCAGAGCACCGGTAACGTAAGCACCTCGGGTGCTGCTGCCATCGGAATCTGGGCGGGCGGAGGGACCGAGGCACGGATCGTGTCGACCGGCGACATCGCAACGACCGGTGCGGACTCGCTCGGTATCAATGCCACCTCGCAAGGCGCGACCCGTGTCACCTCGGCCGGATCCATTTCGACCGCCGGCACTGCGGCCCATGCTATCTTTGCGCTCGGTCGCGACGTGGCCGTCCACTCCGACGGGAACATCGAGACGGAGGGCTCCGGATCGCACGGAATCGTCGTGGCCGGTCCCTTCGAAGTCACGGGCGAGGGAGCAATCGTCATAAGGCGGGCCGAAGCGGCCGAGGTTACCTCGCTGGGCGACATCTCGTCGAGCGGCACCGCCATTCTGGTCGCCGCCGATACCGCGAGCGTCGTCAATAGAGGCCTCGCGCAGACGAGCGGTGATCTTGCAAGCGGCATCCACGTGACCGGCACTGGCGAGGTGACGATCGAGTCGACTGACGTTCTCGTGACCGGCGCCGGAGGATTCCCCGGGTTGCGGGACGACGGATACCGGCACGCGCAGGGCGGCATCATCGTCGAAGGCGGTAGCGGTGCGATTTCGATCGCGGCCGGAACCGTCGCCGTCGAGGGTGAGGAACGTTACGGAATCAGCGTGCGCGGCAGCGGCGCCATCGACATCAGCGCCGACGAGGTCATTCTCGCCAGCGCCGACAGCGTGGGCGTCGTGGCCCGGGCAGGCGAGGGCGACGTCTCGATCGTGACGGGCACCGTCATCACCACGGGCGTAAGCGGCACGGGCGTCTATGCGGACACGACTTCGGGGAACATCGCCATTGACGCGGGCGAGACTCGCGCCGAGGCCGGTGGGCAGCTCGGCTGGTTCACTGCCGAGGCGGTAGCCGCGACTTCGCAGACCGGCGCGATCGCGATCACCAGTCGCAATGCCTTCACGGCCGGCGAGGGCGGTTCCGCCATTTCGGCCTTCACCGCCGGCGACGTGGCGATCGAGAGCGGCATCGCCACCACAACCGGCGATCTCGGTGTCGGGATTTTCGGCGTCTCATACGGCGGCAAGGTCACCGTCGATGCGGACGAGACGGTGACCTCGGGGGCTGACACCCTGGGCATCTTTGCGGTTTCGGACGGCGGTGACGCGATTGTCACGCTGGGATCGCTGACAGCAACGGGTGCCGCATCGGACGGGGCCAGCGCCCGCGCCTGGGCAGGCAGGGCCTCGATAACGACTGCGGGCAATGTCCTGGTCGCCGATGGCCATGGCCTTCAGGCGGAAGGCGCCCAGGTGAACGTGTCGACCGCAGCTGATAGCCTGACCGAGGCTGCGACCTATGCGATACGGGCCAACGCCAACAACGGCGCTGCCATCATCAATGGCGGCACGGTGCGCTCGACCGGCACTGGCGGCGCGGCGATCCGTGTTGCGACCAATCTCGGCGATATCGCGATTCAGTCGCACGCCGCGGAAATCCTCGGCGACGAAGCTTACGGAATCTTCGCTGAGTCGATGTCGGGGAATATCGTGATCGACAGCGGCTCCGTCGCCATGGCAGGGGACCAGCCTCTCCTGTTCGAGGTGCTGCCCGACGGGCAAGTCCTGTCCCGCGACTTCAGCGCGATCCGCGCCTTTGCGTACGCGGGCGACGTCGACCTTCGCGTCGACGATATTGTGGTGTCAGGTCAAAACGGACGCGGCGTCTTTGCACTCGGCCGGAATGTCGACGTCGTTGTCGACGGAACCATCGAGGTAATCGAGACCGGCATCCTGGCATCGGCACAGGCCGGCGAAGCGAACGTCCTGGTAAATGGAACGGTCGAGGCGGGCACGGCCGGGGTCTCGGTGGTTGCCGGTGGGGGGCTCGTCCAGGTGGCCGATGGCGCTATTGTTACCGGCCGGGCCGGCGCCGTTACCCTCGCGGGCACCTCCGCCGGGACCGGATTCATCCAGTTCCACAACAGCGGCACTGTCGAAGCCTCCGAGGGAGCCGCGTTTCAGGGCGCGGTTTTCGGCCAGGGTTCGACGGACTTCTACGTACGGAACAACGGCACGCTGGCGGGCGGCAACGGCATCGCAATCACGACCGGCGGCGGAGACGACGTGCTCGAGCTCACCGAACTGTCGCAGATCACCGGAATCGCGGATCTCGGAGCTGGGTACGATCGGCTGGTCCTCGACTTCAACGACGAGGCGGTTGCAGGAGCCGTTGGGCAGGTCGTTTCGACGATTAATGTCGAGCGCCTTGCGGTCGACAGCGGGACCTGGCTCGCGACGGGACCGAGCTCCATCTATCAGCTCCTGGAAGTCAGCGCGGGCGCGACCCTGACGATCGGCGAGGATGCCGACGGAGTCATCTCGGTTGCCGCGCCGATCTTCGAGGTCGACGGGCGGCTCAATGTCGATTTGTCCAACGACACCGAAGCGGGCGTGCTGATCACCGGTTCGGGTCAGCTTCACCTCGTTGGCGACGCCAGGATCGAGCTCAGCGACGGCAGCCTGTTCCAGCATACCGGCGGCACTACGGTCGAGAACGGCGAGTTGCTTCTGACCTCTGTCTACGGCGGCGACATCGCCACCACCGGCGAAGGTGTCTTCGAACTGGGCGAGGGGGGCGACTTCACCGGGAATCTCGTCAACGACGGGACCTTCGTGTTCGTGCGCGACAGCGATTACAGCTTCCTCGGCGACTTCAGCGGCAGCGGCCTCCTCCGGAAGGATGGTGCCGGCACGCTGACCTTCGCCGGGCTCTATGCCTTCGAGGGAACGACCTCCCTGCTTGGCGGCCAGATCGCGTTCACGGGGGGGCTTGCGGAGGATACCGAGCTCGACCTGCAGGAAGGCACGATAGACCTGTCGGGGATCGAGGGTGGCGAGCAGACCATTGCGGGCCTCTCCGGCGAAGGCGGCGCGCTGCAGCTCGGAAACACCGCCTTGTTGATCCAGCAGTCCGGCGACAGCGTGTTCTCAGGCTCCATCGCGGGCACGGGCGAGCTGATCAAGGACGGCGAGGGTGGCCTGAAGCTCGACGGCGACGGTACCGGCTTTACCGGGACCGGGCGGGTCGACGGAGGCACGCTGTCGGTCAACGGCGACTATTCGAACGCCAGCTTCATCGTGAACGAGGGAGGCACACTCGGCGGGGCCGGAACGATCGGCGAAACATCGGTAAACGGAGGCACGCTGGCTCCGGGCAACTCGATCGACACACTGACCGTGAACGGCAACGTCACCCTCACGGGGAAGTCGGTGTTCGAAGTCGAGGTCGACGCCGGGGGCAATGCGGACCTGCTCCAGGTTACCGGGACAGCGACGCTTGGCGGCGCCGCGGTCAACGTCATCGCCGAGAGCGGTGTCTATCGTCCGCTGACGGACTACACGATCCTGACGGCCGATGGCGGCGTGTCCGGCGAGTTCGGCTCGGTCGATATCAACCTCGCGTTCCTCGATCCGACACTGTCCTACTCGGCCAACGCGGTCACGCTGCGGCTCGCCCGCAACGACATCGATTTCGCGGCCTATGCCGAGACTGCCAACCAGGCCGCGGTCGCCTCCCTCATCGAGGGCTTCGGCTACGGCAACGCGCTCTATGACGCCACGCTGACGCTGATCGATGATGATGTCGCGCCGAGCTTCGCCAGTCTCACGGGCGAGGTTTACCCGGGTTACGCTGCCGGCGTGATCGAGACGGCCGAGATGCTCCGCCGTCAATTGACCTCGAGCACGGCGGCAGAGGGCGTTCACGCCTGGGCGACGGCGCTTCGCACCGACGTCTCGGGCGGACGCGGGCGCGGCACGGTCGAACTGGTCGGCAAGGGTGTCGCCGGTGGCTTCGGATACGGCGGGAACGGCTTCTCGATCTCGGGTGGACTAGGCCTGCTCGACCACGACAATGGCAAAGGCGACATCACCGATGCCGAGACGACTTTTGCGATCGGTCAGATGGCCTATCGGGGTCTCGGCGGGCTTGCGGTCAACGCTGGCGTGCAGGCCGGCTGGCTCGATGGCACCGTCCGTCGCCGGACCTCTCTCGGGAATCTCGGGGGCGCGGTGATCGGCGGTGTCGATGGTGAATACCTCCAGCTGTTCGGCGAGGTCGCATACGGCCTTTCGTTCGGTGCGGTTGCCGTGGAGCCGTTCGCGGGTGTCAGCCACGTGACCGTCGAGTTCGACGACCTGTCCGAGACGGGGGCTCCGACCGCCCTGGTGGTGTCCGGAAGCGACGGCGAGGTCACCTTCGGCAAGGTCGGGGCGCGCTTCTCGGCAAATCCGGGCCTGGGCGTGCGTCCTTACGCGTCGGTTGCCTATCGTCATGCGTGGGGTGACCGGATCCCGTCAGCTGCGATGGGTTTCGCTGGGGCGCCCGGATCCGCGCTGGTGACGGGGACGCCAATTGCGGCGGATGCAGTCGAACTCTCGGCAGGTCTGTCCGTGACGCGTGGCAATGTCGATTTCGAGATCGGTTACGACGGCACGATCTCGAATGGCTTCGACAGCCACGGCCTGGGTGCCACGATGCGGTTGAGCTTCTAGGGTGCAGCAGGGAGGCCTGCGACTGGTCGCCGCTTCGCGGGCTGCCACGCGGGCCTCCCCCTTCCTGCTCAATTGATGCGACGTGGGGCCGGCTCAACCGGTCTGGTCCTCAAACCTCCGCTTGGAGCCAATCCCGGCCACGTGGCGCACGCGCTCCCCGTATCGCCTGTGTCGGACAGTTCCCGGTGCCTTCACGAGCTCGCCGAGGCGCGAGTTCCACGAACGGTTGCTTGTTTCCGACGGAAGGCGGGATGAGCGATGCTCTCCGGCTTGCAATCACGGTGCGGCCTGACCGGCAGCCGAACCCGGGACGGGAAGCTCTTGGCGTGAAGTAGCCCTCCAGCGTGCCATTGGCGGCCCCGGTAAGCCGGGTTAAGAGACCCGCTGCG
>CALCBC010000103.1 GCA_937898525.1 uncultured Sphingomonadales bacterium | reverse complement strand
AAGATCGTCGACTGGTACATGGACGGCAAGATCCAGATCGACCCGATGATCACCCACGTGCTCAGCCTCGAGGAGATCAACAAGGGCTTCGACCTGATGCACGCCGGCGAGAGCATCAGGAGCGTGGTCGTCTACTGACCGCGGCGCCGCGGCGCCACGCCCGCGAGGAATTTCACAAGGGCGAAAGATTCAGGTATTTGAAGAATCGCTCTTGTGGGTCTAGAGACCTGACCACAGGAGAGAGACGCATGTTCAATCACGTATTCCTCGGCACCAACGATATCGAGACCAGTCGCAAGTTCTACGACGCGACGATGGGCGTGCTCGGTTACGAGGGGCATCCGCTGCCGCACGGCACCGTTTATCCGAGCGCCGAGGGCTCGCTGATCGTCGCCAGGCCCGCCAATGGCGAGCCGATGAGCGTCTCCAACGGTCACACGCTGGGCCTCAAGGCCAAGAGCTACGACGAAGTCGATGCCTGGCACGCCGCTGGGCTCGCCGCGGGCGGCACCGACGAGGGCGGCCCGGGTTTCCGCGCGGCATCGCCGGGTAACATGTACGGCGCCTATCTGCGCGACCCCGACGGCAACAAGATCTGCGTCTTCACGCCCAACGTCGGCGAAAGGTGAGGCGTCGGGTCCCGTGACCATCCGAACCGTCAGCGAGGCCAGGAGCTTCGGCGGCACCCAGGGCGTCTACGCCCACGACTCGGGGGTCACCGGGACCGCGATGACCTTTGCAGTCTACGTTCCCCAGCACGCGCCGGGGGCGAAGCTGCCCGTGCTGTGGTATCTCTCCGGGCTCACCTGCACCCACGCCAACGTGATGGAGAAGGGCGAGTACCGCCGGGCCTGCGCCGAGCACGGGATCGTGTTCGTCGCTCCGGACACCAGCCCGCGCGGCGAGGAGGTGCCCGACGACGAGGCCTACGATTTCGGCCAGGGCGCCGGGTTCTACGTCGATGCGACGCAGGAACCGTGGGCAAAGCACTTCCGGATGCGCTCGTATATCGAGACCGAACTCCCCGCGCTGCTGGCGGAGCATTTCCCGGTCGACATGGACCGGCAGGGGATTACCGGGCATTCGATGGGCGGACACGGCGCGCTGACGATCAGCCTGCGCAATCCCGGCCGGTTCCGCTCGACCAGCGCGTTTGCGCCGATCGTCAGCCCGCTCAACTGCCCGTGGGGCGAAAAGGCGCTGGGCGGCTACCTCGGCGACGATAGGGGCGCCTGGCGGCAATACGACGCCTGCGCGCTGATCGTGCAGGGCGCGCGGCTGCCCGAGCTGCTGGTCGACCAGGGCACCGCGGACAATTTCCTCGACACGCAACTGAAGACGCATTTGCTGGACGAGGCCTGCCGCAAGGCCGATATCCCGGCGACCATCAGGATGCAGGAAGGGTACGACCATTCGTACTTCTTCATCTCGACCTTCATGGCCGAGCACGTCGCGTGGCACGCTGAAAGGTTGAAAAGGTGAGTACCAGGGAAGAGAGAGTCGCCGAGATCGTGGCCGCGCACGCCGGCCGCGAGGGCCCGCTGCTGCCGATCCTGCACGACGTGCAGCACGCGCTCGGATGCGTCGATGCCGAGAGCGAGGCGCAGATCGCCAAGGCGCTCAACCTGAGCCGCGCCGACGTCCACGGCGTCGTCAGCTTCTACCATGACTTCACGGCCCGGCCCGATCCGCGCCCCGAAGTGCAGATCTGCCGCGCCGAGGCATGCAAGGCGCGTGGGGTCGAAGCGCTGATCCCGGCGGCGGAGCAGGCGGCCGGCGACCGCGTCCGGCTGTCGACCGTCTATTGCCTCGGCCTGTGCAGCGCCGGGCCCGCGGCGCGGACCGGCGACCGGCTTCACGCGAGGCTCGACGCCGCGGGGCTCACCCAGGTGATCGAGAACGCCCGATGATCGTACGCATTTCCGACGACGCCCTCGCGCGCGCCCTCGGCGCCGACGAGCTCGCCGCAGCCTTCGACCGCAAGGGTCATGAGGTGCAGCGCACCTCGAGCTGGGGCATGCACTGGCTCGAACCGCTGGTCGAGATCGACGGCATGGGCTTCGGCCCGGCAACGCTGGCTGACGTCGACGCGATTCTCGACGGCAGCAGCGACAAGGCGATCGGCGAGATCGTCGAGCACCCGTTCATCGCCCGCCAGCAGCGCTTGACTTTCGCTCGTGCCGGCAAGACGCGGCCGACCAGCCTCGAGGACTACGAGGCGACCGGCGGCTGGATCGGGCTGCGCCGCGCGCGGCAGATCGGCGGTGCTGCGGTGGTCGAAGAAGTGCTCGCCTCGGGCCTGCGCGGCCGCGGCGGCGCCGGGTTCCCGACCGGGATCAAGTGGAAGACCGTCGCCAACACGCCGGCCGAGCAGAAGTATATCGTCTGCAACGCCGACGAGGGCGACAGCGGCACTTTCGCCGACCGCATGGTCATGGAAGGTGATCCCTTCGCGCTGATCGAGGGCATGGCGATCGCCGGCGAGGCGGTCGGGGCGACGCAGGGCTACATCTACGTCCGCAGCGAGTATCCCGACGCGATCCGCAAGCTCGACGAGGCGCTCCGACTGTGTGCCTCGATCATCGCCCCGTTCCGCTGCGAAGTCCGCGTCGGCGCTGGCGCCTACGTGTGCGGCGAGGAGACTTCGCTGCTCAACTCGCTCGAGGGCAAGCGCGGCGAGGTTCGCGCCAAGCCGCCGCTTCCGGCGATCGAGGGGCTCTTCGGCAAGCCGACGGTGGTCAACAACGTGCTGACTCTCGCCGCGGTGCCGCACATCCTCACCGAGGGGGGCGCCTCGCTCTACGACACGCTCGGCGTGGCGCGTTCGAAGGGGACGATGCCGATACAGCTCGCCGGCAACATCAAACACGGTGGGCTGTTCGAGACGGCGTTCGGCATCACGCTGCGCGAACTGGTCTACGACATCGGCGGCGGCACGCAGAGCGGGCGCCCGGTCAAGGCGGTGCAGGTCGGCGGCCCGCTCGGCGCCTACATCCACCCCGACCAGTTCGACATCCGCTTCGACTACGAGGAATATACCGAGGCCGACGCGCTGATCGGGCATGGCGGGATCACCGTGTTCGACGACACTGCCGACATGGGCGCGATGGCGCGCTTCGCGATGGAGTTCTGCGCGGCGGAGAGCTGCGGCAAGTGCACCCCGTGCCGGATCGGCGCGGTGCGCGGGGTCGAACTGATCGACCGCATCCGCGCGGGCGGGCGCCCGGCCGACGCGGTCGAGCTGATGCCGGTGATGCACAACGCGCCCAAGACGGGGCGGCTGCCCGAGCAGGAGATCGGCCTGCTGACCGACCTGTGCGAGACGATGAAGTTCGGCTCGCTCTGCGCGCTCGGCGGCTTCACCCCCTACCCGGTGATGAGTGCGCTCAGGCACTGGCCCGAGGACTTCATGCCC
>CALCBC010000102.1 GCA_937898525.1 uncultured Sphingomonadales bacterium | reverse complement strand
GTCCTTCACATCCTAGCTGCGCGCGCAGCTGCGTCCCCTCCCCGGCGGGGAGGGGGCAGGGGCGTCGGCGCCAGCGGGGGAGCACCCCCACCCAACCCTCCCCCTCAAGGGGGAGGGTTCTTGCGGCGCATGGGCCGTGCGCATCACCCGAGCACCCCGTAAACCGCATCGATCAGCCGCCGCGCCCGCGGCCCGTTGTCGCCGACCGCGTGCATCTGGTTGCAGCAATACGAGAAGCCGAGCTTCGCATCGGGGTCGCCGAAGCCGATCGAGCCGCCGAGGCCGTGGTGGCCGAAGCTGCGCATGTTCGGCCCCATGTAGACCGCCTCCGGAGTATTGAGCAGCACGCCGAGCGCCTGATGGTAGGGGCGGTCCTGCAGCAGTTCCACCTGGTTGTGCTGCTCGGTGATCATGCGCTCGAGCTGGTCCTTCGACAGCAGCGAAATCCCGTCGACCGCGCCGACGGTGGCGCCGTAGATGCGGGCGACGCCGCGGGCGTTGCCGTGGCCCGAACCGCTGGCGATCTCGACCTCGCGCCAGCGCGGCGAGTTCATCGTGTCGTACCACGGCTCGCGCGGGTTCTGCAGGAAGGCGAAGCTGCGCAGCACGGCGCCGTCCTGCCAGCCTTCGGGGGTGGTCGGCTTGGCGGGCACGGCCTGGTCCTTGGCCGCGAACAGCCGCGCGCCGGTGTTGGGCAGCACTTCGGCGACGTGCGCCTGCTGCTGCTCGTCCATCCCACCGATGTAGTACTCGGCGGCGAGCGGACGGGTGACGTTCTCCTTGAGGAACGGACCGACGGTCATGCCGGTCACCCGGCGGAGGATCTCGCCGAGCAGGAAGCCCTGGTTGTGCACGTGGTAGGCGGCGCGCGTGCCGGGCTGCCACAGCGGATGCTGCACCTCGAGCGCCCTGATGTAGGCCTCGTAGTCGTAGAATCCGCCCGGGTACATCGTATCGTCGGTCAGCACCGGGATCGCCGCGGTGTGGTCGAGCACCATGCGCACGGTGATCGCGTCCTTGCCGTTCTGCGCGAACTCCGGCCAGTAGTGCGCGACCCGCTGGTCGGGATCGACCAGCCCGCGGTCGATCGCCATGTTGAAGCAGATGCCGGTGACGCCCTTGGCGACGCTCATCATGCACACGGTCGAGTGGCGGTCCCACTCCCGCGTCCGGTCGGCGCGCGCCCAGCCGCCCCACAGGTCGACCACGGTTGCGCCGTCGAGGACTACCGAGCAGGCGGCGCCGAGCTCTTCCTCGACGCGGAAATTCTCGGCGAAGGCCTCGAACACCGGCGCGAAGCGCTCGTCGCAGGTGCCGCGCAGCGTATACTGGCCGCCACGCGCCTCGATCGTCTGGTGGAAGTCGATGTGCCCCAAGTCTCTCTCCCGATGAGCCTTTGCGACTCTAACGAGCGTTACTGCTAGGCGGAAGGTCGGCGCGGCGAAAGTGGCTTTGCACGCCAGCCGTCGATGCGGCATGCCTGCGCCGGGAGAGAACTAGAATGCACGACGTGATCGTGGTCGGCGGCGGGCCTACGGGCTTCGTGACCGCGCTCGGGCTGGCGAAGGCCGGGGTCCGGGTATGCCTGGTCGAGGCCGAGGCGGGGATCAACGATTCCCCGCGTGCCTGCGTCTATCACTGGTCGATGCTCGGCGGGCTCGAACGGCTCGGCATCCGCGAGGAAGCCGAACAGGCAGGCTATACCAAGGACGACTACCTGTGGCTGGTCAAGCGGACCGGTGAGCGGCTGCCCTACGACCTCAAGGTGCTCGCGAGCGTGACGCCGTTTCCCTACAACATCCAGCTCGGGCAGGACCGGCTGGCGAAGATCTGCCATGCGCGGCTCGAGGCGCTGTCCAACGCCGAGGTCCACTGGAATACGCCGCTCACCGGGCTGCGGCAGGACGACGAGGGCGTCACGGTCACGGCCGATTCCCCTGAAGGACCGATCCAGTTGCGCGCCCGCTGGGTGATCGGCGCCGACGGCGCGGGCAGCGCGGTGCGCAAGTCGCTCGCTCTGAGCTTCGACGGGATGACCTGGCCCGAGCGCTTCGTCGCCACCAACGTACGGCACGACTTCGAAAGCGGCGGCTACTGGCAGTCGACGATGGTGGTCGACGACCAATGGGGTGCGGTGATCGTCAAGATCACCAGAGATGGCCTGTGGCGCTGTACCTTCATGGAGGACGCCGCGCTGCCAGTGGAGAGCTACCTCGACCGAGTACCGGCGGCTTACGATCATCTGCTGCCGGGCGAGGGGGGTTACGAGCTGGTGCAGTCGTCGCCCTACAAGATGCACCAGCGCTGCGCCGCGAGCTTCCGCCAGGGGCGCGTGCTGCTCGCCGGCGACGCGGCGCATGTGACCAACCCGACCGGCGGGTTCGGGCTGACCACCGGGCTGTTCGACGCCTTCGCGCTGTGGCCGACGCTGGCAGCGGTGGTGCTCGAGGGGGCCGATCCGGCGCTGCTCGACGTGTGGGCCGAGGAGCGCCGGTCGATCTTCCTCGAGCGGACGAGCCCGATGGCCTGCACCTACAAGGACTTCGTGTTCCACGCCTGCGGCGGCGGCGAACGCCTCGAGGCCGCGCTCGACGGCATGCGCCGAATGGTGCGCGATCCGGACTATCGGCTCGAGCGGCTGATGTTCACCAAGGGGCTCGAGACGACCTCGCCGGCGGAGAGACAAGGGGAAAGGGGCCCTCATCCAAGCTACGCTAACCGCCTTAGGCGGTAAGCTTCGCTATCCTTCTCCCACCAGTGGGAGAAGAAGGCTGGCCGCTAGCGCAGTCTCTTTCTTCTCCCGCTGGGGGGAGAAGGATACGGAGACTTGGCCCCGAAGGGGCCTAGTCGGAGTTGGATGAGGGTCCCGGCCCCCTTTACCCAAGATAAGCAATCGTCCGCACCTCGACGCTCTGCCGCGGCGCCGCGTCGGGCGGGGTGTTCGGATCCTCGAACGCGCTGTGGGCGGTGAACTGGACGGCTTCCGGATCGCTGTCGAACAGCTTGAAGGCGAGCGCTTCCCACGGCTGCATGTGGGGCACCCAGTACCAGCGGTGGCCAGGATCGTAGGCGAGATTGAAGCCCCACAGCGAGCGACGGTTGAAGTCGCCGAGGCCGCCGACGACTTCGCTGTCGAACAGGTCCTCGCGGCGCACCGTGCTCGCGTCGCACAGCGCGAGCGGGGCGCTTTCGACCATCGTGATCGGGCGCCAGACGTTGATCAGCATGTGCCGGCCGGCGAGGCGCCGTTCGGCCTCCTCGGCCGGCAGCAGGTCGCGGGTGAAGTCGGCCACGGTGCGCGCGCCATAGTCGACGTGGGCGCCGTGGGCGGGCTGGTTGTGGCCGTGCGCGCCGCTGGCGTTGGTGCGGATCATCGGGCCGAAGCTGACGACCTTGTCGGCGCCGGTCAGCCGCTGGACGAGGGCCTCGGTCGTCCGGCAGTAGCGCGCGAGATCGGCAGCATCGGTGAAGTCGGTCACGTCGGTCGGCTCGTCGACCAGCACGAAGCCGTTGCGGTCGAACGACAGCCGGTCGCGGATCGGCCGGACGTCGTGGATCGTCACCTCGTGCTCGTCGACCGGCCAGTAGCTCTTCTCGCGCTCGCCCGGGTGGAACGTCGCCTTCTCGCCCCGGACGACGTACTTCATCGTGGCGCGCACATCGCAGACGATGGCTTCGGCTTCGTTCATGGCATCCTCGCAAAGGGCCCACAAGGCACACCCTGTGCCCCTCCCCATGCCCTTTGAAGCCCAAGCTTTCCAAACACTTGCATCGCAAGGGCACAAGGGCACACTATTCCTGGCCAAACGGCCGGAATCGGCCCCGCGGGAGAGCGCCACCGACCGTTGCCCGCCCCCATCAAGCATGACCGAACGGATGTAGGAAAGCGGTTTTTCGTCAGGCCTCGAGGAAACGGCGCAGCGCCTCGACCGCCGCGGGAAACTCGTCGAACAGCAGGTGCGAGCCGTTCGGGATCAGCGCGACCTCGGCGTGCGGCAGCACCGCGTGCCAATCCTCGGCGTAGCCGGGCGGGACGATGCGGTCGTTGCTGCCCCAGATCAGCAGCGTCGGCCGGGCGAAGCCCTCGAGCCCGTCGCGCAGCGCGCGGTCGGTCGCGGCGAGGTCTTCGCGCGAGGCGAACGCGGCGCGCGATTCACGGTCGCGCAAGGCCTGCCATTCGGGCGATGGCTCGGCCGGCCAGAAGGGCTCGATCCACTCCGGGTCGGTGACGAACATCTTCGGCAGGTCGGCCGGGGCGATCTGGCCGAAGTCGGGCATCTGCGCATTCGTCGAGATCAGCCCGGCGGGGGCGTTGAGCACCAGCTTGTCGATGTCGCCCGGGTTGGCCGCCGCGTAGCGCGCGGCCATGTGCCCGCCCATCGAGGCGCCGGCGAGATGGAAGGTGTCGAGCCCGAGCGCCGGGAACAGCATCTCGTAGTGCTGGACGTAGTCGGCCATCTGGTCGAACGGCGCGTCGCCGCTCTCGCCGAAGTTCGGGTGATAGGGGCAGTAGACGCGGAACCGGTCGGCCAGCGGGCGGACCCACTCGAAGCCGTGGAACGTGCCGCCGCCGTGGAAGTAGACCAGCGGCTCTCCGTCGCCGATCGCGTAAGTGACGGTCTCGATTCCGTCGATACGGTGGACGAGGCGCTCGAAGCCCTCGGTGCTGTAGGCCCATTCTGGCATCGGTCTGGCGGCTCCGGATTGTGCGGCCGCGACGCCAGGGCGCGCGGCGAGGTAGGCGAGGACGAGCCCGGCGAGGACGCTTCGGCGGTTCATGCCGGCGCTCCGGGATCGAGGGGCTCCACGGGCATGGCGGCTCCCTTGATCAGCTGGGCGAGCGAGGAGGCGCGGACGTCGGCGTGGCCGCGGTTGGCCTGGGCCATCATCCCGGCCCTGTCCTCGGCCCGGCGCACCGGGTCGGGCTCCGACAGCAGGCGCTTGAAATTGGTCGACATCGGCGAAGTCACCTCGAGGAACACGCGGCGCCGCTCCTCGGCGTAGAAGTCGAGCACGCGCTCGTCAGCGCGCCCCGCGATGACCGCGCCGAGCGTGTCGGACAGCGCATCGGCATCGATCACGCCGCCTGTCAGGCCGAGCCCGCCGCACGGGTTGCAGGCGTGCGCGGCGTCGCCGGCGAGCAGCACGCGGCCGACGCGGAAGCGCGGGGCGCAGCGCTGGTGCACCCGGTAAGGCGAGAAGTTGTCGATCCGGTAGGGCACCGAGGGATCGGGCAGGATCGCGGCGAAACGCTCGGGCAGCCGCTCGAGGATAGTGCGCTCGTCGAGGCTCGCGTCCTCGCCGTAGGTCAGCCGCCACAGGTTTTCGCGCCCGAGCCGGCCGATCACACACCAGTTGACCGGATCGACCAC
Organism: uncultured Sphingomonadales bacterium; assembly: GCA_937898525.1. Taxonomy (GTDB): domain Bacteria; phylum Pseudomonadota; class Alphaproteobacteria; order Sphingomonadales; family Sphingomonadaceae; genus Croceibacterium_A. The sequence goes on along the minus strand of CALCBC010000102.1, from coordinate 6,447 downwards.
CATGTTGGCGTTGGCGTAGCCGAAGTCGCGGAACGGGTACTCGATGTTGGTCGCGACGAAGCGGTCGGGCCAGGTGAAGCCTTCGAACTCGAGCCCGAGCAGCTTGCGCACGGTCGAGCGCGCGCCGTCGGCGCCGACCACCCAGTCGGCCTCGAACACGACCTCGCCTTCGTCGGTGTCGACCGCGACGCGGACCTCGCTGTCCGTCTGCGCGAGCGCCTTGACCGTGTGGTCCCACAGCACCTCGGTGCCGGGCAGCATCGCGAGGTGGCGCATGACCAGCTCGGCGAGGATGTGCTGGCCGAAGTGCAGGTTGTGATCGAATTCCTGCCCCGGCTCGAGCGCGTCGCGCATGTCCGAGGCGACCCGCTCGCCGGTCTCGAGCCAGTGCATCATGAACTCGGTCGAGCTGAGGCCGATCTCATGCGCCTCGTCCGACAGGCCGAGCTTCCTGAGGATCGAGATCGTGGTGTGGAAATAGACCGCCGCGCGGGGACTCTTGACCACCTCCGGCTCGGCGTCGAGCACCGTCACCTCGACGCCCTGGCGCGCGAGACCGAGGGCGGTGAGCAGGCCGACCGGACCCGCCCCGACGACCACGACCTGGCGGCGTTCGACCGTCATGCGGCAGCCGCCGCGAGCCGGCGGCGCTCCACCACGACCGGATTGGTCTCGACCACGAGCAGTGCGGCAAGGCCGGCGCCGAGCGCCAGCGCACCCTGGATGTAGAGCGCCACATCGAGCCCATGGCTGTCGGCGAGGCGCCCGGCAATCGGCGGGCCGAACACCCCGCCGGTGAGCTCGCCGATCATCACCACCAGCCCCATCGCCGTCGCCGCGCGGGCGCGGCCGACGGTCTCGGTCGGGATGACGCCCATGAACAGCGGGAAGGTGCCGAGACCCATCCAGCTGAGGAACATCAGCACCGTGAGAATCTCGACCGGCCCCGAGAACCACAGCAGCGAAGCGGGGGCCAGCGCCATCATCAAGGTCCACACCACCAGCGGCGGCTTGCGCCCGATCCGGTCCGACCATAGCGCGATCGCGATCGCCCCGACCGCCGGGCAGAAGCCGACGATCGTCATCACGTTGCTCCACACGAGGTCGTCGTAGCCGCGCGGGCCATCGAGGTAGAGCGGCATGAAGATCGAGCCGATCACGATCGAGCCGACCGCGCAGGCGCTGACGATGGAGCAGACCACGATGTTGCGATGGGCAAGCAGGCCGCGTTCGGCGGGCGCCGCTTCAGCGGCGTCCCCGGGTGCGGCCTGCGGCCGTTCCGGCTCGTCGACGAAGCGCCAGATGAGGAATGCGAGGACGAGGCCCGGAATCCCGGCGACGAAGAACGCCGCGTGCCAGTCGAACGCGGCCGCGATGCGCACGAGCGCGAACGAGGCGAGCGCGGTGCCGACGATCGGCCCGAACACGTTCTGCACGATGCCGGCGTTGAGTGCCTGGCGCGTCGGGCCCGAAGCCGCGGCCATGATCGCGAGGCAGATCGGCAGGAACGGCCCTTCGGCCGCGCCCATCACCACCCGCGTCGCGAGCAGGCTCTCGAAGCTCCAGGCAAGTCCCGACAGCACCGAGCAGGCCGAGAACAGCAGCAGCGCACCGATCAGGAACGGCTTGCGCCGCCCGATCCGGTCGGACCAGCGGCCGATCAGGAACGCGCCGAGCGCCCAGGTCAGCGACAGGCCCGAGTTGGCCCAGCCGATCTCTTCGTTGCTGAGCGAGAGGTCCTCCTGCACGAACGGCGCAAGGAAGGTCAGCGCCATGCGGTCGAAATAGGCGAAGCCGAAAGCGAGGCCGAGCAGCACCAGGACCCTGAGCTCATAGCTGCGCGAGCGGCCCGCGACCTCGGGCTGCGGCATCGATGCGGTGGCCATCCTGCTCCCCGGACTGTTCTCGCTTGCCGGGCCTGAGTAAGGGGACGAGGGCGCTGCGTCCAGCGCTGGCCGGATCTGCGCGCCACGCAAGATTCGGCATGGTTCGCCAGCAAAGTGTGTTGCTCGATTGTGACACCGCCGTCGTTTCGGCACGAGGATGTCGCGCGCCACCCTTTGTTGTCATCCCGACTTCCGCTATTGCATCATGCGGGAGAGGGAGTGGGTCGCAACGCCCCACAAGAATACCGGGACGCTTCCTTGACCATAAAGTCCGCACCGAAAGCGGACAGGATTGGGAGATAGCGGCGCCAATCATGGCGACCGCCACGGGAGGATGCCTGATGAAATTCAAGACGCTCGGCGTTGCTTCGTCGCTGGCCATCATGTGTTGCCTGGCCGCGCCTGCCTACGCCCAGAACGAGGCCGCGGCCTCAAACGACGAGACCAGCCGCAACGAGGTCATCACTGTCACGGCCCAGTTCCGCGAGCAGAACCTGCAGGACACGCCAATCGCGATCACCGCGATGAACGCCGAGATGCTCGAGGCCCGGGGCCACACCAACATCGCCCAGGTCGCCGCCAACGCGCCGAACGTCTCGCTCACGCCGCAGCCGCAGAACGGCGGTACCGGCCTGATCGCCTACATCCGCGGCGTCGGCCAGACCGACTTCAACTACGCTCTCGACCCCGGCGTCGGCATCTACATCGACGACGTCTATATCCCGACGCTGTCGAGCTCGCTGCTGGAACTCATCGACCTCGACCGCATCGAGATCCTCCGCGGCCCGCAGGGCACGCTCGCGGGCAAGAACTCGATCGGCGGCGCGATCAAGCTGTTCAGCGCCGAGCCGCGCGGCGACGGCTCGGGCTCGCTCGCGGTCACTTACGGCTCGTTCGACCGCGTCGAAGTGCGCGGCATGGCCGACTTCGCGGTCAACGACCAGCTGGCCGTGCGCATTTCGGGCATCGCCAAGGGCCGCGACGGCTATGTCGACCTGCTCGACTACGGCGTCTCTCACCCGAACGACAACGTCCGTGCCAACAACGCGCGCGGCGCCTATCCGGTCGTCGGCACGCAGGGCGGCCAGGGCATCATCGCCGGTCGCATCGCGCTGAAGTGGGAGCCGACCGACACGGTCGAGTTCAACATCTCGGGCGACTACACTCGCGAGCGCTCCGAGCCGCAGCCGACCGTGCTGCTCGCCGCGGGCCTGCCGCAGAGCGCGACCAACCCCGTGTTCACGCCCAATACCGTCGCCGGCGGCCCGTTCGCCGGGCTCGCCCGGGGCGTCGGACCGGGCCAGCCGCCGTGGCTGCTCGGCAAGGACGGTACCGCGGTGCCGATCGACTGCCGCTTCGTGCCCGCCGGCCCTTACAGCTGCGACACGCTGAGCTCGGCCGTCTACGGCGGCGACCGGCGCTACATCAGCTACGCCAACTTCCTCGACGAGACCGCGCCGACTTCGCAGGCGCCGTTCAAGCCCTACGCCGCGCTCCAGAACCAGGACTTCAACGGCTGGGGCATCATGTACGACCTGACGATCGAGCTGGCGGACAACCTCGAGCTGTTCAACGTCGGTTCGTGGCGTGAATACACGACCAAGTTCGGCCAGGACCAGGACGCCTCGCCCGTGCCGGTCGCGCAGCTCGACAACCGGCTCGACCACCGCGCGTGGAGCCAGGAAATCCGCCTGAACGGCGAATTCGGCGACGGGCTCGTCGAGTACACGGTCGGCGGCTTCTACATGGACCAGGAAGGCAGCTACACCGCGCGGGTCGACCTGAACTATGCCGGCATCGACTTCATCCACGGTCCGGACACCACCCCGTCGACTTCGTACGCGCTGTTCGCCAACGCGACGATCTACCCGGTCGAGAACTGGTCGATCTCGGGCGGCGTGCGCCGTTCGTGGGACGAAAAGACCTACACCTACTTCCGCCGCAATCCGGACGGGACGATTCCGCCGCCGTGCGAATTCCTGATCGGCACCGCTCCTCCGGGAACCGCCGGACCGACGGGCATCGGCAACTCGCCGAACTGCCTGCTCAACGGGATCTTCGATCTTGCCGGCGAATTCGAAGGCAAGCGGTGGGATTGGCGCATCGTCACCGACTACCGCTTCTCGGATGAGTTCCTGCTCTACGCGTCGATCGCCACCGGCTACAAGGGCGGCGGGGTGAACCCGCGGCCGTTCTTCGGTCCCTCGACCGGCGAATGTCCGCCGTTCTCGTTCAACCCCGACGGTACCGTGATCCCGGCGCCGCCGTGCAACCAGATCAAGCCGTTCAATCCGGAAACGCTGACCACCTACGAAGTCGGCTTCAAGAGCGACTTCTGGGATCGGCGCGTGCGGCTCAACGGTGCGGTGTTCTACAACGACTACGCCGACATCATCTTCCAGCTGTCGGCCTGTCCGTCGTCGCCGTGCCTCCGCCCGACCAACGTCGGCGAAGCCAAGGTCAAGGGCTTCGAGCTCGAGACGACGATCTACCCGATCGACAACCTGACGATCGACGGCTCGCTGAGCTACATCGACGTCAACTACGACGAAGCCTCGGTCGCACCGGCGGGTCTCACCGGCGACGAGACGTTCCCGTACACGCCCGACTGGACCTACAGCTTCGGCATCCAGTACGACCACGACGTCGGTCCGGGCACGGCGATCTTCCGCTTTGACGGGTCGTATCGCTCGGAGATCTTCACCGAGACGACGAACAGCAGCTGGAGCCGCATCCCGGGCCGCTTCCTCGGCAACGCGCGGATCGGATACCGGACCGCGGACGAGGACTGGGAGATCTCGCTCGAAGTGCAGAACGTGTTCGACAAGTACCACTTCCTGAGCGTCAGCGACGTCAGCCGCTCGCTCGGCGTGGTCACCGCCGTGCCCGGCCTGCCGCGCACCTGGGCGGTCACGATCAAGCGCAACTTCGGCAACTGATCGGAGCCAAGACGGAAAGGGCGCGGATCGCAGGATCCGCGCCCTTTTCTGTTGCCGGTCAGGCGCGGCTGGCGCGCCCGGACGGCAGGCCTGCGCTAGTTTGCGTTCAGCCTCTCACGCATTTCCTTGCCCGGCTTGAAGTAGGGCACGCGCTTCGATGGCACGTTGACCGGATCGCCCGTACGCGGATTGCGCCCCGTGCGTGCATTGCGGAGCCGGGTCGAGAAGGTGCCGAAACCGCGCAGTTCGACGCGGCCGCCTTCGGCGAGCCGTGCGCCGATCTCGTCGAAAAAGATGTCGACGATCTGCTCGATCTCTTCAGGCCGCAGTTCCGGATTGTCCGATGCCAGGGCCTGCAGGAGTTCGGATCTAATCATCAACGCCCTTTCCTCGCCGTTGCCGGCGAGATCCTGTTCTGTTGCCTTTGTTGGGCAACGGCTGTGACGACCCCGGCGATCTTTCTGGCAGAGTGGCCGCCCTCGTGCAATCGGGTGGACGGCGAATGTCGCAAATTGTCGCGGATTCGCGCCGTCCCGGGCGGGCTCAGGCGTCGTCGAGGACGTCCGCCGGCTCGATCCCGAGCCGCGCCATGCGCTGGCGAATCTGCGGCCACTCGTGCTCGAGGAAATTGGCGCGCTCGGCCGCGCGCAGCTTCTCCGCCGCGCCCTCGCCGACGAACATGCCGACTCCGCGCTGGACGCGGATCAGTCCGGCGGCCTGGAACTGCTGGTAGGCCTTGGCCACGGTCAGCGGATTGGCCCCCTGCTCGGCCGCGAAGGCCCGCACCGAAGGCAGCATCTCGCCCTCCGCATAGCGCCCCTCGATGATCGCCGCGGCGATCTCGTCGCGCAGGCGCAGGTATACCGGCCGATTGTCGCTCATTAGTGATGCAGTGCCATAATACAGCGTGGCAGGCAAGCCTGTCACGGGACGGGACAGTGGTTTCCACCGCAACGAAATCGCGCTTCACACCGGTGAAACATCCGCTAGGGTGCGCGGGTTCGCCCTCGCGGCGGGGATATCGGCACAGGCCTTGGGGAGACGCGCCGCATGAAGGACATCGCTCTGTGGAACGAGGGCGACTGGATCGCGGCCATCGCGTTCGTCGTGCTCATCGCGTTCCTCGCCGTCGGCGGCATGATCGCGGCTTCGCGCAAGCCCGAGTTCCTCGGTCACCCCAAGGGCCTCTACATGCTGTTCTTCGCCGAGATGTGGGAGCGGTTCTCCTACTACGGCATGCGCGCGCTGCTGATCTTCTACCTGACCCAGCACTGGCTGTTCAGCGACGGCTCCTCGACGCTGATCTACGGCGCCTATACCGCGCTGGTCTACATCACCCCGGTGCTCGGCGGCTATCTTGCCGACCGCTATCTCGGGCAGCGCAAGGCGGTGCTGTTCGGCGGCGTCCTGCTGGTGCTCGGGCACAGCTTCATGGCGGTCGAGGGCACCGGCGGGCAGGACGACCCGACGATCAACGTGTTCTGGCTGGCGCTGGCGCTGATCATCGTCGGCTCGGGCTTCCTCAAGGCCAACATCTCGGTCATGGTCGGCCAGCTTTACCGCCTGACCGACATCCGCCGCGACGCGGCCTATACGATCTTCTACATGGGCATCAACGCGGG
>CALCBC010000101.1 GCA_937898525.1 uncultured Sphingomonadales bacterium | reverse complement strand
AGAAGACCCGTCCTCTCAGGAGTTGGGGCCTCCGGCAATCCCGGGGCGGTTCATGCGTTCAGCTGGGTCAGCGTCAGCGAAGCACCGTGAGCGGAACGCAAAGTCACGCACCGGGGTCATTGCTATCGGCGATTGCGCCGGCACTCGTCGCCTGCGCGTCCGCGCGCGCAAATGCCCAACGGAGGAGCGAGCTGCGTCGCCTCTGTCGCGGGCAGCAATTCCGGCGCCATACCCCGCTCAACCCAGGCCTCGAGCGCGAGGTCCGCTTTCAGATCGATTGCGCCCGGGCCGCCGCCGCAGTGCGCCATTCCCGGGACCAGGAACAGGCGGGCAAAGTCTGCCGTGTCTATACTCCCGGATCCCCAAATTCGATCGAAATAGCGGACCGTGTCGTGGGGGCTGACCACCGGATCGGCTAGGCCCTGGTAGATGATCAGCTTTCCGCCGCCGCGTGCGAACCGCGACAAATCGGGTTCCACTGCATCGATCGCTCGCATGAGCTTCGGATCGATCAACCTCATCGAGCGATCGAAATCGAAGCTCCTCCAATCCCAGCCCGGGTCGCCGAAGGCCCAGAACCGGAAGAAGTTCGCCCGGGCAGGCTGCCGCGGATCGCGCGGATCGGCCCAGTACAGCGACCAGCCGACCTCGCTGCCGGGCGGCCACGGCGGATAGATCTGCGCTCCTGTGCGAGGGTTGCGGGCCCCGGCGTAGAGCCGCCGCGCCGCTGCGGCTTCTTCGGTCGTAAGGCAATCGCTCGCGGCGTTGTTCGTGCAAACCAGGTCGGCCGGATCGAAGCGGCAAGACAGCGGATTTTCGAGAAACCCCCGAGTCCGCTCGCTCTCGGTCCCGCAAGCCCGCAGCGACCCCTCTTGCAGCAGGCCCAGCTTCGAGGCCGGCAGGATCAGCGTGCCGTCAGCGCGGTGGTTGGCCACGAACTGCCAGAGGAAGCCGACGTTAAGCCGGGTGCGATTGTTGCCGGGCGCTCCGGCAACGATTCCGTCGAAATCGGCGGGATATCTCTGGGCCTCCATCAACCCCTGCTGGCCGCCCGTCGAGCATCCCTCGAAGTACGTGAAATCGGCCAGCCGTCCGTAGAATTGCCCGGTCAGGTGCTTGGCGGCGACGATGGTCTCGTGAACGGCTCGGTGCCCCCAGTCGACGATGCTTTGAGGCAATCCGATCGCGAAGGCGGGATCGTCGCCCTTGTGCCCGGTGTCCGTCGCCGTAACCGCGTAGCCCGCAGCAACGGCACCAGCCATGTGGCGATAGGGAAGTGCCGAGGAATACCCGCCGTTGCCGAGCATCTTCAGGCGTCGGTTCCAACCCGTCGCGGGCAACCATGGTTCGAACTCGATCCTCGATCCCTCGACCGGGGAGGCGACGACCGTGAGGCGGCAAGTCTCAGGAACTGCGACGCCTCCGACGGCCTGGTCCGGTAACCCCGCTTGGCGAAACTCTCCGGCGGCGGCAGATCGCGCATCCACGACGACAGCATGGCCGACGCGAGCCCCGCGCAAGGTGTCGCAGGGTTGCGAGGCCGAAGCGGGCGTGATCCACCCGGCCAGCAGGACGCCGGCAAGCCCGGGCCAGACCCGAAGAGTTCCCGTCATGCGCCCGGCGCGCCCGCGGGCGGAAACGGGGCGACGTTCGACAGGCGCCCGGGCAGCGTCCTTCCGACAACACCCGACAGCCACGGCACGATCGCCGAAACCGCGCCGAGATCAGGATCGCACCGGACCCCCGCTCGGGCCAGCAGGTATAGAAGGTCCTCGGTCGCGAGATTGCCGCTTGCCCCTGGTGCAAACGGGCAGCCGCCACAGCCGCCGATCGAGCTGTCCAATCTCGCAGCGCCCTCTCCTAAGGCAGCCCAGGCATTGGCAATCGCCGTATTGCGCGTGTCGTGAAAATGCAGGCGCAGTGGAATTCCGGGAGCCGCGGCCTTGACCTCGCGCATCACCTCCACGACCCGGTCGGGGGTCGCGACGCCAATGGTGTCGCCGAGCGCGATCTCGTGCGGTTCGGCGGAGGCAATCCGGCGCGCGATGTCCGCAACCCGCGCGGGCTCCACCTCACCCTCGAACGGACACCCGAACGCGACCGAGATCGTGGCCTGGGCCCGGCGGCCCGCCGCATGCGCCAGCCCGATGATCTCGATCGTATCCGCGACCGTCTCGTTCGACGTGCGGCCTTGGTTCGCCTTGCCGAAGCCGTCGGTCGCACAGGCCACCGCGCCGATTTCGTCGACAGCGGTTGCGAGAGCTCGCAGGGCTCCTTTCCGGTTCAGCGCGAGGCCGATCGTGGTCACCCCTTCGAGCGAGCCCAGGGTGCCGCAGACCTGCTCCGCGTCCGCCATTTGGGGAACGCGGCCGGGATGGACGAAACTGGCGACTTCGATCCGTCTGGCGCCGGCGGCCACGGCCTTGCGGACCAGCGCGACCTTGGCTGCGGTCGACACGATCGCCGACTCGTTCTGCAGTCCGTCGCGCGGCGCCACCTCGATGATTTCGACATGCGCCACGGTCACAGCCGAATGACCCCGAGCGCGAGCGCCACGAGCGTCATCACGAGCGTGAGCGCGAACAGATAGGGGATCGCGAAGCGTTGATGGTCGGCCAAGTCGATCTTGGCCAGCCCAACCAGAAGGAACGTCGCCGGGGTCATCGGACTGACCGGGAATCCCGTGGTCATCTGCCCGAGAATCGCGGCACGGCCGACCTCGATCGCCGGCACGCCGCCGTGTTCGGCAATCCCCCCGAGCAACGGGAGTATTCCGAAATAGAAGCTGTCGGGATCGAACAGCAGGCTGAGCGGCATCGACAGGACGGCCACGATCACCGGCAGTTGCGACGCAGAGCCGCCGGGTAGCAGATCGGCTCCGCCCCGGGCCAGGGCATCGAGCATCCCGGTGCCGCGCATGATGCCGGTAAAGGCGCCAGCAGCGAACAGGATGGCGACCATGGTGATCGCCGCTCCGCCATGGCGGGTGACCGCGTCCCACTGATCGCTGACCCGCGGGAAGTTGATCAGCAGCGCCAGCACGGTTCCGACGAGAAAGGCGACCGCGGGCGGCGCGAACTCGGCGAGCATCGTGCCGAGGACGGCGATCACGAGCGCGATGTTCGCCCAGAATTGCCAGTTCGGCAGCGCCGTCGCAGGCTCCCCGCCGGGTGAAGGACCCGACGCACCGGCTAACACCACCAGGGTATTCCTCTGGCGGACGCCAAGCCACCAGGAGAAGAGCAAGGTCGCGGCCGTGCCGGCGAGGAAGACCGGGATTACCGGATTGAACAATTCGGTCACCGACACGTCGAGCGCCGTCGCTGCACGGATCGTCGGCCCACCCCACGGGAGCATGTTGCCGACACCTGCACCCATCGCCACGACGCAAGCCAGCACCCGGCGATCCATCCCCAGGCGATCATAGACCGGCGCCAAGGCCGGCACGACGATCAGGAACGTGACCGCCCCCGAACCGTCGAGCTGAACGATCGTCGTGAGAATGGCCGTGCCAACGGCAACGCGGCCAGGGTGATCGCCGCCGAAACGCAGCACCGCAGCGATGATCGGTTCGAACAGCTTGGCGTCTGCGAGCACCGCGAAGAACAGGATCGCGAACAGGAACATGGCCCCCATGGGGGCGACGGCGAGCATGCCTTGCTGCATCAGTGCGCCGGCATCCCCGCCGCGCCCGAGGACCACGGCCGCGCCGAGCGGCAGCACCGTGAACGCCACCAGGGGCGATAGTCGCTTCGAGAGTATCGCAGCGAGCACCAGGAGGATGGTGGCCAAGCCTGTGAGCGCGAGGATGGTAGACGTCATCGATCGAGACTGACGAAAGCCCGGTCGGGCACGCTTCTGAATTGCGCGGATCGGGCCGAGGCGGCGCCCGACACCAGTTCGTGGGTCATGAGCAATCCTATCATTCCGCTCTGTGGATCGATCAGGAAATAGGTGTTGCCCGATCCGGACCAGCGCACTGTTCCCGCCGGCAGCGAGCCGGCCGCCTCGCTGACCGCGTCGCCGATCGCGAAACCGTAGCCGAAATCCATCTCTCCGGCGCCAGCGCCGGCCATTCGGAAATGAGGACTGAACATGGTGCGGACGCTGGCGGGGCTGAGATACCGCCGGCCTTCCAGCGTGCCTCCGTTCGCCAGCATGCGGGCGAAACGCAGGTAGTCTTCGGCCGTCGACACCAGGGCGCCGCCGCCGTCGAGGAGGCGATCCGGGTCGCGATAGTCGGACGTCTCCGGGCGTTCGATCGCTTCGATCCCATCCGCTGTCGCGTTGTACAGCGTGGTGAAGCGCTCCAGTCGGGCGTCGGTGACGAAGAACCCCGCGTCCCTCATGCCGAGCGGTGTGAACAGCATTTCCTGCAAGGCCTCGTCGAGCCGCCTGCCGGTCACTCGCTCGATGATCGCACCAAGCACGGTGGTCGAATAGCTGTAATGAAATCCGTCGCCCGGTTGATGCAGCAAGGGCGCCTTGCCGATCCGCTCGACGAGCTCGTCGAGCGATCTCGCCGGGGGCCCATCTCCGGGCATCCGTCCGACGGGCGTGTCCCGCATCACCCCGTGCCTGCGATAGTACTGATGGACCGGCGAATTCCCGGTGAAGTGATAGGCGATACCGGAGTTATGGGTCAGGAGATCTTCGCCCGTGATCGGGCGATCGAGGGGGACGGTCTGCATGTCATCGAGCCTGCCCGAGGCGTAGACCCGCACGTGGCGGAGTTCGGGGAGGTATTTCTCCGCAGGGTCGTGAAGCGAGAGCTTTCCCTGCTCGGCCAGCATCATGATGGCGACGCTCGTGATCGGCTTCGACATCGAATAGAGACGAAACAACGCATCGCGCCGCAGCGGCTCGCGACGCTCGAGATCGGCGTATCCGACGGTGACGTCCACGAGAACACGGTCATCATGCGCGATGATCACGGTGGCTCCAGACAGCAGCCGGTCCGCCACCAGCCGCTCGAGCGACCGGCGTACGTCCTCGCCGATCGAGATCTCGGTCGGGCCGATTTCGCTCTGTGCCGCCGAAGATGAACCGCTGCATCCCAGCGGGACGACGATCGTCAACGCGACGAGCAAGGCCTTCAGGGTCGATCGAACGTGCAGCGCCCGGATCATGTCTCGGACGCCAAGGCCGGCCCGTGCTCCGCCCAAAACGCGGCGACGGCGCCGTAGAGTCCCGGCTGCGAATGGACGATCAGCTTGACCGGTATTCCTGCCATCAGTTGCGTGTAGCGGCCCTTGAAGCGGAATCGCTCGCCAAACCCAGACCGTGGCAGTAGCTCGCGAAGCCTGAGACCGAGGCCACCGGCAAGCACCACCGCCGCGGCGCCGTGAGCAAGCGCGAAATCGCCCACAAGGCCGCCGAACGAGGCGATGAACCGGTCCACTGCCGCTGCGGCCAGGCTGTCCTCGCGGGAAATGCCACGCTCCCAGATGGCCTTGTCGTCCGGAAGCTCCGCCGGTCGATTCTCGCGCTCGGCAAGCGCGTTGTAGATTTCGATGATGCCCGGTCCGGAGTGAACCCGCTCCGTCGAGACCCGCGTGTGCTTCCGGCGCAACCGCCCCATGATCGTGTCATCGATCTCATCCAGCGGCGCGAACTCCACGTGTCCGCCCTCCGTCGCCTGGACGTGATACCCGCCGGGGAACCGGTGGAGCTGGGCCACGCCGAGACCTGTTCCCGGCCCGACGATACTGACCGTGCCGAGACTCGGCAGCGGCGCATCGGGCCCGCTGACGTGAACCAGTTCCTCGGCCGGCGCGCAGGCGACCGCGTGCGCCACCGCCGCGAAATCGTTCAGCACCGTGACGACGTCGAGCCCAAGTTGCGTGTCGAGCGCGCCGGTGTCGAGAATCCACGAATTGTTGCTCATGCGCACGACGTCGCCCGTCACCGGCCCGGCAATCGCGATGGCCGCGGCACGCGGCGCGAGCGTGCCGAGGCGGCGCTCGAATTCCTCCCAGGCGGTCTGCAGGCTGGCATAGTCGCTCGTTCGGAGCGAAACCGGCTCGCGCAAGGCGATACCCCCGTGCGGGTCGATCGATGCGAGCGCGAACCGCGCGTGCGTACCCCCAATGTCGAGGGCCACGAGTTCGGTCACGTTCGCGACGCCCTGTCGAGGTCGCCGCGCCTCGCGGGAATCGCGGGCGAGAATGGATCCATTAACTGGGATTCCCGCTATCGAACGCTCGCCACCGCCGCGGCGCCGAAGCTCCTCGCGGTGGCCGTCCCCCGTACGCGGAGACCGATCAGCGCTTCGGGAGCTTGGCGAAATCTGCATCGATCGAAGCCAGCATTTCGCGGGTCAGGACCTGGGGCATGTAGTCCGCCAGCGCCGCCAGCGTGAAACCGCGCGCCATGCCGATCTGCTCGTTGCCGATCACCTGCGGTATGCGCGCCTGGAGGATGGCTCGCGCTGCCGGATCATCGAGTAGGACCCCGAGCGGGGTGACGAGAGAGTTGTAGTACCCCGAGGCCATCGCGGCCTGAACCCGTTGCCTCTCGTCGTCGATCAAAGGCCCCCAGGGATCGCGCTGCGCGAGCGCGCGGCCGCTTTCCTCGAAGACCATGATCTCATCCCCTCGTCGGGAATGTTGCGGCCAGAACGGTACGCCCGGCCCGTTGGGATTGCCGGTCTTGACGAAGTTGACGAGATACTCGCTGACCAGCTTGCCGGCAGCGATATCCCTCTCTGTCGTGGCATCCCCGTATTTGATCGCCGTGTTGTCGAAGAAGTAGGGGATCTCGGCGGCGTGTTGCGCTCCGGGTTGGCCGATCGACTCCGCCACGTACGAGAAGCGGTACTCCCAGACCGGCACGCCGAGTTCGGCGAGCTTGCTCGAGACGTCTCGCGCTCCGGCAATCATGAATCCGCTCTTGCCGCCGATGTCGGCGCTGGTGGCGCCGATCATCATCGGCACCCGCGCGAAACGACCGCTTTCATAGGCTTCGTCGAGATCGACCAGCACGCGCCCGTCGACGAACGGGCCCGAATAGGTCTGGGGCCCGTTGTTGCGCTGCATCATGTTGAGGCCGTCCGTAACCTGCTCGGCCGTGAGCGCCCGCAGTCGCTGAAGTGTATCAGGTGCTTGCGGATCGATGTCATATCGGCGAGCGAGATTTTCTCCGAGTTCCTCGATCTCTGCCAGCGTCTTCTGGTTCTCGGAGACGCCGTTCCCGCCCGACATCACCACCGCCCGCTGAAACAATCCCTGGGAAAGCGGCGAGGTGACCAGGTTGTGGACCGACATCCCGCCGGCGCTCTCGCCGATGATCGTGACGTTCGAGGGATCACCGCCGAACTTCTCGATGTTTCGCCGCACCCATTGGAGTGCCGCGACCTGGTCGAGCATGAAGTAGTTCCCGAGCAGGCCGTCGTCCGGGTCCTCTGCGGAAAGCTGCGGCAAGGCGAACGTGCCGAACCGGCCCACTCGGTAATTGAAGCTGACGAAGACGATGCCCTTCTTCGCGAGGTTGGCGCCGGAGTAGGTCGGCGGCGAGGCACCCCCGTTCACGAAGCCTCCACCGTAGATCCACACCATCACGGGGAGCTTCTTCTGGCCGTCGTTCGGTCGCCAGACATTGGCGTAGAGGCAGTCCTCGGCGGGTTCGGTTCCCAGCGGTGCAGCGTCGCTGGGAAAGGGGACCTGCATGCAGTCGGCGCTGTATGCGGTGGCTTCGCGCACGCCTCGCCACGGTCGGACGGGCTGTGGCGCACGCCAGCGAAGCGGTCCAACCGGCGCTTCCGCGAACGGAACGCCCTTCCAGCTGAGGACGCCGTCGGCCTCGCTCCCCCGAATTGCACCGCTGTCGATGCGAACCTCGGGGGATTGGCCAAAGGCGGCCTCTGGGATCGCGATCATGGCCAAGCCCGCCAGGAGAATCGGGCCCAATCTGCTGCTCATCACATTGTCTCTGCTTCTAGAGTTACTCGGTCGCCGCCACCTGACGACGGCTCGGGTTCAGAACCCAGCCGAGAGCTGGAATGAAACCGTACGACCGAACGGGTTCGAGTACGCCGGATTGAACACCGAATTGGCGGTATAGACCAGCCGCGGTGCCTTGTCGGTGACGTTAAGAAAGCTGAGCGACGCGCGTATGTCCTTGGCGAAGCTTGGCCAGCTGTCCTCGTCGATGGTGTAACTCAGGTTGAGATCGAATGTGAGGTAATCGTCGACGTGGACCGGGTTGATCGCCTGTCCGAGATTATCGGCCGCCTGGTCGTTCGTGTATGAACCGGTGTAGTTTGCGAAGAGGGTCGCGCTGAAGTTGTCATACGAGCCGCCGAGCGAAACGCGCCCTCTCCACTCGATCGGAGAGTTGTAGAAGCCGAGACGATCCTGGAACCGATCATCGGCATTCACCTGCTGGCGGTTGTTGAGCAGCTTGTTGACGCTGACCGTAGCGAACAGCGCCCCGTTGGATATCGGATAGGTGTAGTTGACCTGTACGTCGAGGCCGTCCTGTTGCGTCGCGGCGAGGTTCGTGTTGCGAGCGTCCAGCAACACTTCGACCGCGCACGGGTTCTGGATGCCCCCGCCGTAGAGAATGGTCCGGCCCGCATATTCGGCGAGGACGGGATCGTAGGTCGCCGGATCGCCGTTCACGCAGCCTGTCGGGTTGTCGATCGGAATGATGAAGTCGGCGTAACCGAGATATTCCGGATAGGTGAGCGGATTGAAGAAGGCGCCGAAGACGTCCGGTCCGGCGATCCGGTCCTGGTAGCTGATGTTGTAGTAGGTGGCAGACAGGCGGAGGTTGTCGACCGGATCGAAGTCCGCGCCCACCTGCCAGGTTTCGGCCGTCTCCGGTCCGAGGTCGGGATTGGCGCCGCCCACGAACGCGACCGTGATCGGGCCGAACGGAATGCGCGGATCCTGTCCCGTGTAGAAGGACGGGAAGGTCGCCCCCGAGGAGATGGCCGTCGGGTTTACGTCGGGCAGGTTCGGCGCGCGGAACGAGGTCCCCCACGACCCGCGAAGGGTAAGCGCGTCGTAGACCTCCCAGGTCGCGCTGATCTTCGGATTGGTAGTGCTTCCGACGTCGGAATAGTCATCGTAGCGAACCGCGCCGCTCACCGTGAACGCCTGGACCAGTGGTATGTCCATCTCGTCCGAGATGAGCGGCAGGTACAGCTCGGCGAACGCCGACCAGATCGTCCGGTTGCCACGGCTGGTGGTCTCGTCGGTGTCGAGGACGAAGTCGTTGCTGAACGGGCGGTTCGCGCCGTTGATGTTGTAGTTGTAGACCTTGTTGCGCTCGCCGCCGATCGCGGCTCGCGCGTTGCCGGCGGGCAAGGCGAACAGCGGGCCGTCGAACTTCACGACGAGGTCGTCGATGCCGTTGCCGCTGCGCTGGATGTTGTCGCCAGTGAACCGGCTGATCACGTCCTGGGAAAGCGGTGTCGTATTGTCGAGCGGATTGATGACGCCGATATCTACCAGGTACTGAAGAGCAGTCGGGTTTATATTAGTGCCTAGTTGGCAATAATTGCAGGCCTTGTCTCTACCATAAGTGTAGTAGACTTCACCGTTCCACCGTGAAGGCAGTTTCACGCGGAACCCGGATGTAATGTTGTAGGATTCATTCTCGCCGGTCCAATTGTTCAGGCCGACGCTCTCGATCATGTTGTACTGAACGGTGAGGGGGCCGTTGGCTAATCCGGGGATGTAGTACGGGTTTGGGGCGGCCGTGGGGGTGTTGGTCGCTTCGTCATAGAGGACGGGTCGGAGCTCGACATTGGATATGACGCCCTGAGAAGTTTCCGAGATCGTGCTGCGATTGTTGTAGGTGGCCTGAAGAAAGAACTCGACACGATCACCGATCGACTGCCTGAGGAAGGCGACAACTTGATGCCGCTCCATCTCGCCGGTGTAGTCGTTGAACTCGCTGGAATCGAGGAGGTGGGGCTGGTTGAGCAGCAGGTCCGCGACGGTGAGGTTTTCGTTGGTTCCGGCCGGAAGCCCGTAATAGGTGTTTGTTCCTGCGCGGGGCAGAGTCGGGTTCTGCGGCGGCTGCAGGGGGCCGAACGGGCCGTCGGGGTCGGGGTTGGCGACGACGATGTTGCCGTTGTAGCCGGCCGTCGCGGTGGTTCCGTTGAGCCGGTTGTCGACGTGGTCGAAGCGCCTCAGATCCTGCCGCAGATACGGGTTGCGGCCCCGGCTGTACGCATCGCGTTGGGAGTACTCGTAACCGACGAGGATGTTGCCGACACCCAGCCCCCCGAAGTCCCAGTTGGTGCCTGCGGTGATGCCGGGCGTAAACTCGAACCCGCCGCTGGTGTTGCTGCCGCGGACGGTGAGTTCGATCCCTTCGTAGTCCTTGCGAATGACATAGTTGACGACGCCGGCGATGGCGTCCGAACCATAGACGGCCGAAGCGCCGTCCGCGATCACCTCGATCCGCTCGAGCGCCGCCAGGGGAATCGCGTTGGCTTCGGTAAACGTCTGAGACGCTCCGGTGTTGGTGATCCGATGGCCGTCGATCAGCAGCAGAGTCGCCGCCTGGCCCAGGCCGCGAAGGTTGATCGCGTTGCCCTGCTGGTTGTTGTTTCCGCCCTGCGTACCCCCTTCGCGGAACTCGCCGAGGTTGCGCACCTGCGGCAGGGTGCGAACGACGTCGGCCGGATTGGACTGGCCGGTCGCGGCAATCTGTTCCCGGTCGAGAGTCACCGCCTCGCTTCCGACTGGCTTGACGCCGGAGATGTTCGTGCCGGTGACGGTAACGACGATGACGTTCTCTTCGGATGCGGCTCCGTCTGTATCATCCGAAGGTTCTGACCGAGGAGCATCTTCAGCCGATGCCGCCGACTCCTGCGCATGAAGGGGCGTGACGCCAACCATCGAAAGCGCCACCGCAATCGTGCTGGCGCAGGCCTTCACTCCCCTCAACCGGTCTCGGACCACCTTCCGTCTCCCCCATGTTTCGCGGGCGTTTCACGCCCCGCAGAGCCGCAGCGGGGAAGCCGAGGCGCCCGGCCTGGACTCCCCCCCCGTCGAGAGGGGTGATGGAGGGGGTACGTCTAGTAGGGAAATCGAAACTTTGAATTGATCAATAAGCAAAAGGTATAAATGGCTCGTGAGAATTGATAGCCATCGATGATCAATCCATAAGACATTTTCTCTTGCCTGATGGTCGCGTCACAAGCCAATCCCCTCGCAATCGCACGACGGAGCGCGGCCATGAATCTGTGGCCTGCCCGACAAGTCGGGCGCTCGGCTCTTCGTCTTGAAGTGCGGCTGATCCGATGGGAGACGTTCATGCGTATGCGGAATCTGATGGTGGCAGTCTTGCTTGCCGGCACGGGAATCGGGACCGGCGTTGATGCCGTCGCACAAGAGAGCGCCGCGAGCGCACCAGCTCCCGCGGCTCGGCCGTGGATGAACGACGCGCTGTCATCGGAACAGCGCGTCGAGCTCCTGCTCGGTCAAATGACGCCCGCGGAGAAGCGCATTCTGATGATGGGCTATTTTGCCACCGACTTCCCGCCCCGAGGGTCGAAAGCGCCGCCGGAGAGTCGCCAGGGATCGGCCGGTTACGTGCCCGGCATCCCGCGGCTTGGCATACCCCCGCAATGGCAGACCGACGCGGCGATCGGTGTCGCCACTCAGGGAGGTGCGGCGCAAAAACGTGAGCGTACGGCGTTGCCGTCGAACCTGGCCGTCGCGGCCAGCTGGGATGAGCGCCTGGCGTTCCGCGGCGGTGCGATAATCGGTGCCGAGGCGCGCGCATCGGGCTTCAACGTGATGCTTGCCGGCGGGGTCAACCTCGAGCGCGAGCCGCGCAACGGCCGCAACTTCGAGTATGGCGGCGAAGACCCCCTCCTGGCCGGCAGCATCGTCGGTGCAGCCATCGCCGGGGTCCAGTCCAACCACATCATTTCGACGATCAAGCACTTCGCGCTGAACGACCAGGAAACCGACCGCAATCAGGGCAACGTGATCATCGATCACGATGCGGCCCGGATGTCCGATCTCCTGGCGTTCAAGATCGCGATCGAGAAGGGCCAACCCGGATCGGTGATGTGCGCCTACAACAAGGTCGACGGCGATTTCGCCTGCGAAAGCGAATGGCTGCTGGACGACGTGCTGCGGGACGCCTGGCAATGGCCGGGATACGTGATGTCCGATTGGGGTGCGACGCACTCCACGGCCAAGGCGTTGCGCGCGGGCCTCGACCAGCAGTCCGGCTTTCCGTTCGACCAGCGGCCGTTCTTCGGTGAGGATCTCGCCGCCGCACAAGCGTCGGGCGAGGTCGGCCAGGAGCTGGTCGACCGGGCCGTTTCGCGCATTCTCTATGCAATGTTCGAACACGGGCTGTTCGACCATCCCGTGACCGAAGCGCCGATGCAGCTGCCCGATGCCATGCTCGCCTCGCACGCAGAGGTCACACGCTCCGCGGCGGCGGACTCGATGGTCCTGCTCAAGAACGACAACGACGTTTTGCCGTTGGCTGCGACGACGCGCCGAATCGTGCTGATCGGCGGTCACGCCGACAAGGGGGTGCTGGCCGGGGGCGGTTCCTCGCTGGTCTACCCGGTGGGCGGCAATGCCGTGCCGGGCCTGCAGCCGACCTTCTGGCCCGGTCCGGTGATGTATTATCCCTCGCCTCCGCTCGACGCGCTGCGCGATCGGCTGCCCGATGCCGAGGTGGTGTACGTCGATGGCCGCGACCGTGCCGCGGCTGCCGCCGCGGCTCGCGA
The DNA here is from genome assembly GCA_937898525.1 of uncultured Sphingomonadales bacterium. Classification (GTDB taxonomy): domain Bacteria; phylum Pseudomonadota; class Alphaproteobacteria; order Sphingomonadales; family Sphingomonadaceae; genus Croceibacterium_A. Next base: position 5,663 of record CALCBC010000101.1, on the reverse strand, counting down.
TGCCGACGTGGCCATCGTCTTCGCGACGCAATGGGCGGGCGAGAGCTTTGACGTGTCGCTGACGCTCCCCGACAATCAGGACCAGCTCATCGAACAGGTCGCGGCGGCGAACGACCGCACGGTGGTCGTGCTCCAGAGCGGTGGAGCCGTGCTCACGCCGTGGCGCGACCGGGTCGACGCGATCCTCACCGCCTGGTTTCCCGGCACGCAAGGCGGCCAGGCGATCGCCGACGTGCTCACCGGGCGCGTCAATCCTTCTGGGCATCTGCCGAACACGTTTCCCGACAGCCTTGACCAGCTGCCGCATCCCCAAGCGCCTGGATCGGGGGAGTTCCGATATAGCGAGGGTTCGGTGGCCGGCTACAAGTGGTTCGATGCCAAGGGGCACACGCCGGCGTTCGCCTTCGGGCATGGCCTGTCGTACACCGACTTCTCCTTTGACGACCTCTCGGCGGAAGTGGCCGGGGGTTCGGTGACAGTCCGGCTCGTGGCCCGCAACGAAGGGCCACGGGCGGGCAAGACCGTACCCCAGATCTACGTTTCGGGTCCGGGGCTGGAAGTTCCGCAGCGGCTCGCGGGTTTCGCGAAAGTCGATCTCGCGCTCGGCGCGAGCGCGGAAGTGGCGATCCCGATCGATCCGCGCATGCTGGCGACTTTCGACGAAGCCGGCGGCTGGCGCATTGCCGGGGGAACCTATCGCATCTCGGTCGGCCGTTCGTCGCGCGACATCGTGCAAACGATCGAGGTCGCGATCGACCCCGCGGCCGTATCGGCCGACCCGTTCTGACTGGCAGCGAGGGCTAGCCGATCTCGGGCTTCGCCACCGCCTCGTGCAGCATCTCGAGAAATGCCTGCGCCGGCGGGGGCGTGACCGCGTCGGGAGAGCGGACGATCGAGATCGGTCGTCGCACGGTAGGGCCGACGACCTCCAGCACCTTGTGCTGCGGGGTCGGCCGAGCGACCGATGACGGGAGCAGGGTCACCCCGAGGCCGGCTTGTGCGTAAGCGATCGCAGACGCCATCTGCCGCGGCTGCAGGATGATCTCGAGCCGCACGCCTGCCGCGTGGGCGCCGGCGTCAACGAGGCCGCGCATGCTCGTCCCGGGAGCCATCGCGATGACCTCGTGGCGCGACAGTTCCGCCCACGAGATCTTGCTGTCGTGCTCGGTCGGCAGGCCACGCGCGGCGACCGCAACCAGCCGGTCGTCCAGCAGAGGCTCCAACAGGAATGGATCGTGCTTCCCGACATAGCTTATGCCGAAGTCGATCGATTGAATTTGCGCGGCTTCGATGATCTGGTCGGCAGACAAGTCCATCACGCTCAACTCGATCGCCGGATGTTCGCGATGAAAGCGCTCGAGGATGCCGGGAAGCAGGAACTCGCACAGCGAGGGCAGGGCGCCGATGGCGAGCCGGCCACGCGTGAGCCTGGCATGCCCTTTCACCTCGAGCACGGCATGTTCGAAATCCTGCAGGATGCGCGCAGCGGACACCTCGAACTCCGTGCCGGCCGGGGTCAGCAACACCTGCCGCGTCGTTCGTTCGAGCAACTGGGTGCCGAGGTCCTCCTCGAGCTGCGAGATCAGCGCGCTGATCGCGGGTTGCGACAGGCCGATTTCGCGCGCCGCGCGAGTGAAGTTGCGGTTCTGTGCTACGCTGATGAAGGCGCGCAGATGCTTCAGGTTTACCCGCGGCGCCTCGCGCATCAAGCCTACTCCACTGATCAGGTATGGTTATAATTGTATCAGGAATGTTCGGTTTGTGAATGAAAGATTTCTGGTTATCGGTTGCCCGAGATTGGAGTGGACAGGATGCTTCACCTTCTGAACGGCATTCGCGTGCTGGATTTCACGACTGTCGTTCTCGGCCCCTATGCGACGCAGACCCTGGCCGACCTCGGAGCGGACGTTACGAAGGTCGAACCGCTGCTTGGCGACGGATTCCGCTCGGTCAGGCCGGGCCGCTCGAACGACATGGGCGCAGGGTTCATGAACCTGAACCGCAACAAGAAGTCGATCGCGATCGATGTTCGGACGCAGGAGGGGCTGGCGCTGGTCGACGCGATGGTCGCACGGGCTGACCTCGTCGTGCACAACATGCGGCCCCAATCGGCGGCCCGGCTCGGTATCGGCTTCGAACGGCTGAAGCAGGTCAATCCGAAGATCGCGTACTGCTACACCTCGGGGTTTGGCGCCGGGGGCCGAGACGCGGCCGAGCCGGCGTACGACGACATCATCCAGGCACGCTCCGGATTGGCGTCGCTCAACGCCAATGCTGCGGGGGAGCCCCGGTTCTTGCCCAGCATCGTTGCCGACAAGGTCGGCGGTCTGCATCTCGCGATAGGCGCGCTGGCGGCCTACAGCGCGCGCGAGGCGCGAGGCGAGGCGGTCTGTCTCGAAATCCCGATGTTCGAAGCGATGGTGTCGTTCCTGATGGCCGAACAGCTTGCGGGACGAAGCTTCGTCCCTCCGTTGGGAAAGATGGGCTACGAGAGGCTCCAGTCTCCGTTCCGGAGACCGCACAGGACACAGGACGGTTTCATCGCGGTCCTGCCCTACACGACCGCTCACTGGGAGCGATTCCTGGGCCTAATCGGGCGAAAGGATCTGGCTGCGGACCCCCGCGTGCTCGATCCGGTCGAGCGCAGCCGCAACATCGACATGCTGTACAAGGTGCTCGACGAGGTGATGATCAGCAGATCCGCCGAGGACTGGCTTGCCGAACTCCGGCGGCTCGACATCCCCTGCGCGCCGATCAACGGGCTGAACGAGGTGTTCGACGATCCGCACCTGGCCGACGTCGGCCTGTTCGAGGAATTCACGCATCCCACCGAAGGGGAGATGATTGCCATTCGCTCGCCCTTTCGCGCAGGACAGGCGGACGCCGACCGGCCCGCACCGAAACTGGGTGGCGACACCCGGTCGATCCTCGCGGAGCTCGGCTATGGCGGCGAGGCGATCGAGTCTCTGCTCGAGCGCGGGATCGTGGCCGAGCATTCCACCCGCATCGGCAACGAGTTGCTGCTTCCGAACTCTTCCTAGGGTTTCAGGGTCCGACTCGAGAGCCTGACGTTGCCGGCCAGCGTCATCGTCCCGGCGTCGGCACCGATCGCGACCTGGTAGTCGCCGGGGGCGATCGCCCAGCCGCGCCTGGAGACGTCGTATTCGGCGAGCAGCCGCGGGTCGGCCGTCAGGGTGACTCGCCTGCTTTCACCCGGGGCGAGATCGACCTTCTCGAACCCGAGCAGCCGCCGCTGGCTGCCGCTGGGTGTCCCCGTGAGGTAGAGCTGGACCACCTCCTTGCCCGGCCGGTCGCCCGCGTTCGTGACGGTCACGCTGGCATTGACGGTGGCGCCGCCGGTGACCGCCAGGTCATCGTACCCGAAGCGGGTGTAGCTGAGCCCGTGCCCGAACCAGTAGAGCGGCGTCAGGCGCTCGCGGGCGAACCAGCGATAGCCGACGTCGGAGCCCTCGATATCGTAATTCACCGTGACCCGGGCGTCGGGCGCCGCGCCCGTACCGGGAATGACCGGGCGCGGCAGCTGGCTCTCGCTGCGCGGCCAGGTCAGCGGCAGGCGGCCCGAAGGATTGACCTCGCCGGTCAGCACCCGGGCGATCGCCTCGCCGCCGCGCTGGCCGGAATACCAGGCCTGCACGATCGCGCCGACCTTGCCGGCCCACGGCAGGTTGACGGGATTGCCCGTCTGCAGGACGACGACGGTGTTGGCGTTGGCTGCGGCGACCGCCTCGACCAGCGCGTCCTGGCCATACGGCAGGTCCATGCTCGGCACGTCGTCACCTTCGCCCGAGGGCTGGTAGACGAACACGATCGCGACGTCGGCGTCGCGGGCCGCCGCCGCGGCCGCCTGCGGGTAGGCGCCGGTGTCGAAGCTGACCTGCGCGTCCTTGAAGCGCGCGCGCAAGGCGCCGAGCGGCGGCGAGGGATGGAACACGACGTTGGCGAAGGCGGCCATCATCCCCTCGCCCCCGAGCGGCACGCTGCGCAACGGTATGCCGGGCTCGCGCCACGGACTGGTCACCTGCGACGACCCGGCGCCCGAGGGCACCCCAGCATCGGCGTGCCCGCCGATCACCGCGATGCGCCTGGCGCTCGCCGCCAGCGGCAGCAGTCCGTCGCGGTTCTGCAGCAGCACGATCGCCTCCTCGGCCTCGTGTTGCGCGATGGCCGCGTGGCTCGCGAAGTCGATCGCCTCCTTGGCCGGCTGACGGTCGAACAGCCCGGCGGCGAACATCGCGGTCAGCACGCGGCGCGCGGCATCGTTGACCCGTGCGGCCGGGATCGTGCCCGCGGCGACACCGTCCCTGAGCGGCTTGTCGAACCATACCTCGCGGTCGAGCTGCTCGCCCGATTGCTGGTCGAGCCCGGCGACGAACGCGCCGAGCTCGTGCACCGCGCCCCAGTCGGACATGACGAAGCCCGGATAGTTCCAGTCGCCCTTGAGCACGTCGTTGAGCAACCACGGGTGCTGGCAGCCGTAGACGCCGTTGATCAGGTTGTAGGCGCACATCACCGAGCCCGGCCTGCCGCGCTCGATGGCGATCTGGAACGCCAGCAGGTCGCTCTCGCGCGCCGCCGCCTCTCCGATGACCGAGTCAGCGGTCATCCGGTTATGCTCCTGATCGTTCAGCGCGAAGTGCTTCACGGTCGAGATGATCCCATTGGCCTGAATGCCCCGAACCGATTCTCCAGCCATGACGCCGGCGAGCAGCGGATCCTCGCCGACATACTCGAAGTTGCGGCCGTTGCGCGGATCGCGGAGCAGGTTGACCCCGCCCGCGAGTTGCACGTTGATCGTCTTCGCCCGAGCCTCGGCACCGACCATCCGGCCGCCTTCGTAGGCCATCGCCGGACTGAAGGTCGCGGCGAGCGCTAGGCCCGAGGGGAGTGCGGTCGACATGTCGGCGGCCCCGCGCACCAGCATCGGGTTGGTGACCCCGAGGCTCGCGTCGCTCTCCTGCAGCGCTGGGATGCCGAGGCGCGGGTTGCCGGGTATCAGGCCGGCCGAGCCGATCGCCCCGTTGGGCAACGTGAAGTCACCGAACGGCATCGCCATGGGCCCGTGGAGCAGCGCAACCTTCTCATCGAGCGTCATCGCCATGAGGATGAGCTCTGCGCGCCTCTCGGGCACGAGCCCGGCGTTCATCCATGGACGCTCCACTGATTGCGCCTGCAGCGAGCGGTCTTGCGCCGCTAGAGGGGTTACGACCGAAACGCCGGTGAGCAACAACGCCGCGAGTCTGAATGACCTCATGAGCCGCTCCTGAAAGTGATGTTTGGGTGCTCGATTTCGGAGTTCGCATCCGGAGGATTCTTCCTTGGCCGTTCCCGCCAGAAATGAGCGCCCTCATAACGCCCGCTCCTGGCGGAAACCTCCAAGGCGCCGCAGACGCGCGAGTTGGCCGACAGCTTAGATGAGCCTTGCGGCTGAGTGATGGGTCAAGCTATTTCGGTCACATTAAGAACGCAAATCTAAATATCAGATCATTTGATCACATTATCTTATCAATGGAGCAAGCATTGTATGACTGCCGGAACTTCCGCTGGCTGGGGTATTTCGGATGCGCTGTCTCCCTCGCCAAGCGGCGACCCTGAACCGCCCCGGGATTGCCGGAGGCCCCAACTCCTGAGAGGACGGGTCTTCT
>CALCBC010000100.1 GCA_937898525.1 uncultured Sphingomonadales bacterium | reverse complement strand
GAAAAGGCTTACGCCTCCTCCAGCTCCTCCTCGTTCGCCACCGGCCCGCTGTCCTGGCCCTTGGCCTCGGGATCGCGGTCGACCAGCTCGATGATCGCCACGGGCGCGGCGTCGCTCGCGCGGATGCCGGCCTTGATGATCCGGGTGTAGCCGCCGTTGCGGTCGGCGTAGCGCGCGGCCAGCACGTCGAACAGCTTCTTCTCCTGCGCCTCGTCCATCAGCCGGGCGTGCGCCAGGCGGCGGTTGGAGAGGCCGCCGCGCTTGGCCAGCGTGATCAGCTTCTCGACGTAGGGCCGCAGTTCCTTCGCCTTGGGCGTGGTGGTCTTGATCTGCTCGTGCTTGATCAGCGCCGCGGCCATGTTGCGCAGCAGGGCGGCGCGGTGGCCGGACTTGCGCTGCAGCTTGCGGCCGGAAATGCCGTGCTTCATGTCGATTCTCCGTTCGTTAAGGGCCCGTGTCAGGTAGCCCAGACCAGGCGGGTCGCCCCGCCAGCGCCGCGCCCAAAGCCGATGGGGGGCGGAAAGTCAAGGACGGATGCAGCGGCCCGTCGTCCGCCCTCCGTCCGCTTCGTCGCCGGCAAGCACCCTCTTCGTGCCTTCGTGTCTTTATGCGAACTCGCCTTTACCTCCCGGAACCCCCCGCCACCGCCGCCGTTCGGGCGGACAGAAGGCGTCGCATGTCCACAGCCCCGAAGGCCCAGCACCCCGAGATCAGCTCCTACGCCATCGCCCTGCGCGAGGAACTGCGCGCCGGCACGATGCGCTCGCTCGGCAAGGCCGACCTCGGCGACCTCGACCTCGAGCTGTGCAGCGGCCGGGACTCGGTCTGGCTCATCGTCCGCCGCCCGGGCCACGGCGGCCTCGCGCTGCGCGCCGCGCACGTCCCGGTCGCCGGCTTCACCTGCCGCAAGCTCGAGCCGCGCGAAGGCGAGGCGCTGAGGTTCGAGGTCGACAGCGCGTTCGGCCGCTATGCGATCGCCGTCTCGGCCAGCAGCAGCGGCCTCCACCGCCTGCGCCTGCGCACCAGCCTGACCCCGCAGCGCGACCTGCTGCTGCCCTACATCCCGCGCGACCTCTACCCACTCGGTGCCGGCGACGACCCGCTGCGCGCCGAAGGCAACGTCGAGGCCGCGCAGCGCGGGCTCAACGCCGGCCTGGTCTACTTCCGCCTCGACCGCCCGGCCTTCGGCAGCGTGCTCTACTTCCAGAACTTCACCGCGCTGGGCCGCTACTTCGAACTCACCGGCACCAAGCCCGACGGCGTCGTCGGCGGCGAATGGCCCGAGCTCGGCTACGCGCCCCCGACCGCGATGCAGGACGAATCCGAGGAGGGCGCGCTGCCCGCCGGCGAGGAGGTGCTGCTGTCCGACGCGATCGTCGTGGTCCGCGACGACGCCGGCGACGACGAGCAGGAGATGGCGCGCCAGTTCGTGCAGATGCTCGGCACCGCCTACCGCGCGCTCGAGCGGCCCCCGGTCGAATTCCGCGACTGGCCCTGGCGCGCCGAGCGCACGCTGGCCGATCTCGTCGGCGACAAGCGCGCGACCGTGACCCACCGCGGCTGCCGTTTCGTGATGCCCTACGTCGAGGGCGAGGTACCCGACAGTATGGTCCAGCTGACCGTGCTCGCCTCGCTGCACGACTACGGCAAGTGGCGCGGGGAGCCGGTCCCGCTCGAAGCCGAGCTGCGCAAGGGCCTCAAGCTGTTCCACGACCCGAAGCGCGAGACGCTCATGCGCTTCGTTCCCGGACTCGAGGGCGGCAAGGACCCGGGCGAGGTCGATTCCTGGTACCTCTACCATCCGCTGATCAACCTCGCCCGCCTCGCGCTCGACGGCGACGAGGAGGCGCGCAGGCTGCTGCTCGGTTCGGTCGGCTTCGGCGTGCGCGCCGCGCACCATTTCGACTACCGCTGGCCGATCCTCTACCGGATCGAGGACTTCTCGGTCGACACCGCGACGCGCGGCGACGAGCGCTTCGGCCAGACCGACGTCAACGGCCTCTACGCCTACCTGATGCTGCAGCTCCACCAGCTGACCGGCGAATCGCGCTGGATCGACGAGGCCCGCGCCTCGCTCGAGGCCGCGCGCGGGCTGCGCTTCGACCTGCTCTACCAGGCCAACCTCAGCGTCTGGGGCGCGGTCGCGTGCCTCAGGCTGTGGCGCATCACGCTCGACCCGGTCTGGCTGCAGCAGAGCTACGTCTACGTCGCCGCGCTGCTGCACAACTGCGAGATCTGGAGCTCGCGGATCGGCCACGCCAGGCACTACGACAACTTCCTCGGCGCCACCGCGCTGCACGATTCGCCGTACATGGCGATGTACGAGTGCTTCGAGTGCTTCGCCGGCTTCCAGGAATACCTCGACCAGGGCGGCCCCGAGCTCGATCCCGCCGCGCGGATGCTGGTCGGCGAGTTCTGCAAGTACGCGCTCGACCGCGCCTGGCACTACTTCCCCGACACCCTGCCCGCCGAAGCCGTCCACCAGGGCGAGCACCAGAGCGGCAAGGTCGACCGCAAGCTGTCGTTCCCGCTCGAGGACCTCTACGGCGACGGCCAGGAAGCGGGCCAGATCGGCCAGGAGATCTACGGCTGCGGCGCCCCGTTCGTGTTCACCGCCGCCGCCTTCCGCCGCATCGAGGACGCGCCGTTCCTGCTGTTCTGCAACCACGCGCTGCGCGGGTTCGAGCGCACCGGCCACCGCGCGCTGAGGCTCGAGCTCGGCGGCGGCGAGACGTGCAAGGCGCTGGTCAGCGTGATCCGCCGCAAGCGCCGCAAGCTCCCGTCCGTAACGCTCGCCCTCGCCTCGGGCGAAGCGCTGGAGCCCGCCTCCGCCAGCCCCGACCGCATCGACTTCGAGGTCCCCGCGAGCGGCGGCCTGACGCTCGGCTGGTAGCGTCCTTGCCTTGCCCGCCGCCGCGCCTGTAAGGCCGCGCGAACGCCCTCATTCAAACGGACAAGGCCCCATGACCACGACCCCCGAAGCCACCCCCGCCGAGCTCGCCCGCGTGTTCGCGCTGCAGCAGGCGCACCAGTGGGACGTCAAGGCCTCCACCGCCGCCGAGCGCAAGGCCAAGCTGCAGAAGCTCAAGGACGCGGTCGAGGCCTACGCCGACCGCATCGTCGCCGCCGTGCGCGAGGATACCCGCAAGCCCGAAGGCGAGATCCGCGTCACCGAAGTGCTCAACGTGATGGGCAACATCCAGCTCGCCATCGACAACCTCGACGAGTGGATGAAGCCCGAGCAGGTCGAGCCGTCGAAGAACCCCGCCGACCGCGCGATGATCGTGCGCGAGGCGCGCGGCGTGTGCCTGATCCTCGGCCCGTGGAACTTCCCGCTCGGGCTGACCTTCGGCCCGCTCGCCGCCGCGGTCTCGGCCGGCAACTGCGCGATGGTCAAGCTGACCGACCTGTGCCCCGCCACCGCCCGCATCGCCGGCGAGATCGTCCGCGAGGTGTTCGACGAGAACGAGGTCGCGCTGTTCGAAGGCGGGGTCGAGGTCGCCGAGGCGCTGCTCGAGCTGCCGTTCAACCACATCTTCTTCACCGGCAGCACCCGCGTCGGCCGGATCGTCATGGCCGCCGCGGCGAAGCACCTCGCCACCGTCACGCTCGAGCTCGGCGGCAAGTCGCCGGTGATCGTCGACAAGGGCGCCGACATCGACAGGATCGCCGCCGACCTCGCCGGCGCCAAGCAGTTCAACGGCGGCCAGGCCTGCATCTCGCCCGACTACGTGTTCGTCCCCGCCGCCGAGCAGGACCGCCTCGTCGAGGGCTTCCGCGCCAACGTCGAGAAGAACCTCTACGAAGGCGGCAAGCTGAACAAGGAAGCGATCGCCCAGATCGTCAACAGGGCCAACTTCGACCGCGTGAAGGGCCTGTTCGACGACGCGGTCGGGAAGGGCGCCACCGTCGCCGTCGGCGGCACCTTCGAGGAAGAGGACCTCACCGTCCACCCGACGATGCTGACGAACGTCACCCCGCAGATGAAGATCCTCCAGGAGGAGATCTTCGCGCCCGTGCTCCCGGTGATGACCTACGACGACCTCGACCAGGCGATCGGCTACATCGAGGCGCGCGACAAGCCGCTCGCGCTGTACATCTACAGCAACGACCAGGCCCACATCGACCGCGTCCTCGCCCGCACCTCCTCGGGCGGCGTCACCGTCAACGGCGTGTTCTCGCACTACCTCGAAAACCGCCTCCCCTTCGGCGGCGTCAACCAGAGCGGCATGGGCTCCTACCACGGCCGCTTCGGCTTCAACGCCTTCAGCCACGAGCGCGCGGTGTACATCCACCAGTAGTTTCACGCGGAGACGCGGAGACGCGGAGAAGGACGGGCTCGCGCAGGGATCGCGGGGGACGCAGAGGGATCGCGCCTGCGGCGAAGCCGCCTT
>CALCBC010000099.1 GCA_937898525.1 uncultured Sphingomonadales bacterium | reverse complement strand
CCCGGGGACACGGTCGGGCTGAGCGGTTTTACCGGATCGGGCTATCCCAAGGCCGTGCCGCAGGCGCTTGCCGCGCGGATCGAGGCCGAGCACGCGGCCGGGCGCGAGTTCCGCATCCGCGTATGGACCGGCGCCTCGACCGGACCTGAGCTCGACGGCGCGCTGGCCAGGGCGAAGGGCATCGAGTTCCGCCTGCCGTACAACTCCGATCCGATCGCCCGCGAGCAGATCAACCGCGGCGAGATGGAATACTTCGACATGCACCTGTCGCAGGTCGCGCCGATGGCCTGGCAGGGCTTTCTCGGCCCGCTCGACGTCGCGGTGATCGAGGTCACGGCGATCCGCGAGGACGGCACGCTGGTGCCCTCGTCCTCGGTCGGCAACAACAAGACCTGGCTCGAGCGTGCGGACAAGGTGATCCTCGAGGTCAACCGCTGGCAGAACCGCGCGCTCGAGGGGATGCACGACATCTACTACGGCACCGCGCTGCCGCCGGACCGCGTGCCGATCCCGCTGCTGCACCCGGGCGACCGGATCGGCGAGACCGACTTCCGCTGCGATCCCGGCAAGATCGTCGCGATCGTCGAGACCGAATCGCCCGATCGCAACCTGCCGTTCGATCCGCCCGGGGACACCGAGCGGGCGATCGCCGGTCACCTGCTCGAGTTCTTCCGCCACGAGGTCGCGCGGGGCCGCCTGCCGGCCTCGCTGTTGCCGATCCAGTCGGGCGTCGGCAACATCGCCAATGCGGTGCTGACCGGGCTGATCGACTGCCCGTTCGAGCCGATGACCGCCTATACCGAAGTGATCCAGGACGGCATGCTCGCGCTGATGCGGGCGGGCAAGCTGCGCATCGCCTCGGCGACGGCGTTCTCGCTGAGCCCCGACGCCGCGCATGCGCTGAACGCGGAAATGGCGGCGTACCGCGAGCGGATCGTGCTGCGCCCGCAGGAGATCAGCAACCACCCCGAGGTGATCCGCCGGCTCGGCTGCCTGGCGATGAACGGGATGATCGAGGCCGACATCTACGGCAACGTCAACTCGACCCACATCATGGGCTCGCGCATCCAGAACGGCATCGGCGGCTCGGGCGACTTCGCGCGCAACGCCTACGTCTCCATCTTCATGAGCCCCTCGACCGCCAAGGACGGCAGGATATCCGCGATCGTGCCGCAGGTGCCGCACGTCGACCACATCATGCAGGACGTGATGGTCGTGGTGACCGAGCAGGGCCTCGCCGACCTGCGCGGGCTCAGCCCCAAGCAGCGCGCCGAGCTGATCATCGCCAGGTGCGCGCACCCCGACTACCGCCCGCTGCTCGCCGACTACTACCGCCGCGCCCGCGCCGGGGCCTACGGCCAGCAGTCGCCCTCGCTGCTGTCCGAGGCGCTCTCGTGGCACCAGCGCTACATCGAAACCGGCGACATGCGGCCAGGCTGAGCGGGCCCTCCGCGATTGAGAAGCGTCAATGCGTCCCGGCGGGGCGGGGCCCACACGGGACTGCGGAGGAACCCATGACCCGCACCGCCGCTCCCGACCGTTATCACTCCGCTTCGATCGTGCTGCACTGGCTGATGTTCGCCTTGATCGCTGCGGCCTATGCGACGATCGAGCTGCGCGAGATCTACCCGCGCGGCTCCGATCCGCGCGAGGCGCTCAAGGCCTGGCACTTCATGCTCGGCCTGTCGGTCCTCGCGCTTGTCTGGCTGCGCATCGCCGCCCGGCTTGCCTGGCCCGCGCCAGCGCCGGACGCGAATGAGCCGGCCTGGCGCCGACTCGCCGCGCACGCCGTCCACGCCGTGCTCTACCTGTTCATGATCGCGATGCCGGTCGCCGGGTGGCTGATCCTCAGCGCCGAGGGCGACCGGGTGCCCTTCTTCGGCCTCGAGCTGCCCGCCCTCACTGGACCCGACGAGGCGTTCGCCGAACGCATCGAAAGTCTGCACGAGCTCGGCGGAACGCTCGGTTACTGGCTGATCGGCGCCCACGCTGCCGCGGCGCTGTTCCACCACTACTGGCTGCGCGACGGCGTCCTGCTGCACATGCTGGCGCGGCGAGCCTGACTTCGGTCGGGGCATCCGACAGCATTGCTTCGCTCCGGGTCGAACCGAGGTTCGCCCCGCCAACGCAAGAGGGCCCTCCTTGCGGAGAGCCCTCTTGCGTTGGCGCACCCGACAGGATTCGAACCTGTGACCTCTGCCTTCGGAGGGCAGCGCT
>CALCBC010000098.1 GCA_937898525.1 uncultured Sphingomonadales bacterium | reverse complement strand
GCGCCAATCTTGCACAAGCTGCGCTGGGCCAGCCTAAAGAACGTCTTGGCACGCGAGATATCCCCGCCGGTTGACAGCTTATCTCAACCGAATAAGTTGAGTTTGAGTGTCCGATCCCGCACTCGCTTCGACCCATGGGATCCGCGGCTTTTGATCGGGAAGCAGCTTGCTCCGCGTTACCAACGGCTAAAGCGCGCGATGCCCAGGCGACCACGCTCGGCGTCGTGTTCCCTCCACAAGAGGTGATACGATGCGCATGACGACACTCTCCTAGACACCCAGCCGAGCAGGCCGCGGTCGACCGACTGCGACGCACCTTGGGCCGTCCTCTCCCCGCCCTGAGTCCGCCGCGCCCGCGTGGCCGCGGCCTGTGACGCGCTGACACTTTAGACCACCGCGCGGCGGCTCGTCCGCGCACGCTTCCAGAACAGACCGGCACGGCGCTCCGCCGATGCCGCACCGCGCTGTGCGCGCCTTTCAGGGATCCACCATGTCCATTCGATTCGACCGTTCTACCCGTCCGTTCCTGCTCGCAGGAGCCGGCCTGCTGGCTCTCGCCACTGCGTATCCCGCGCGAGCTCAGGACGATCCCGCCGCGGCGGAAGCTCCGGCGGCTTCGGCTGCCGTCGACCTCCCCTTCGGCGGTGGCAACGACACCGAGATCATCGTCAGCGCCCGCCGCCGCGACGAGCGTGCGCAGGACGTGCCGATCGCGCTCACCGCGGTCTCGGGCGAGACGCTCGAGCGCACCGGGGCGATCAACCTGACGCAGATCGCCCAGCTGACCCCCTCGCTGGTGATCCGCAACAACAACGCCCGCAACACTTTCGCCAACATCCGCGGGCTCGGTTCGAACGCGGCGCAGAACGACGGGCTCGAAGTCGGCGTCGGCTTCTACGTCGACGACGTCTATTACGGCCGGATCGGCTCGTCGCAGTTCGACCTGATCGACCTCGAGCGCGTCGAAGTGCTGCGCGGGCCGCAGGGCACGCTGTTCGGCAAGAACACTACCGCGGGCGCGATCAACATCACCACCCGCGCCCCGTCGTTCGACTTCGGATTCACCGGAGAAGTCTCGCTCGGCGAGGACGGCTACCGCCAGGCACGCGCCTCGGTGACCGGGCCGATCGTCGACGACCTCATCGCGTTTCGCGTGACGGGTTCCTACACCGAGCGCGATGGCACGCTGTTCAACCTCTACGACGGCCGCGAGATCAACGACTACCAGAACGTCAACGTCCGCGGCCAGCTGCTGCTGACGCCTGCGCCGAACTTCGAGATCCGCCTGATCGGCGACTACTCCAAGCAGGATTCCTACTCGCGCATCTCGAGCCTCGTCGGCGTCTTCACCGAGTATGCCAACGGCGCCCCGCTCAACAACAACCACCTGCAACGCGCGGCGCGCGGCGGCTACACCTACCGCTTCGACATCACCGACCCGTTCGCGCGGATCGTCGACGTCAACGGCCCGGTCCAGGCCGACATGGAAGGCTATGGCGTCTCGGCCAAGATCGACTGGGATCTCGGCCCGGTAGCGCTGACCTCGATCACCGCCTGGCGCGGGTGGGACTGGCTGCCCGACAACGACGTCGACGACACGCCGCTCGCGGTGATGCTGCGCAGCGGCACCGACAACCACCAGCGCCAGTTCAGCCAGGAGCTGCGGCTCGCCTCGACCGGCGAGCGAACCGTCGACTGGGTCGTCGGCCTCTACTACTTCTGGCAGAACGTGAACGGCCTCGGGCACTACCAGCCCGGTCCCGACTACGCGGTGTGGAACAATCCGAACGCCGACCGCGACCTCGCCAACTACGCTTACGACGGGTTCCTCTCGCTTTCGATCATCGAGCCGCGCACGCGCAGCTACGCGGCGTTCGGCCAGGCGACGTGGAACGTGACCGACGCGCTCAGCATAACGGGCGGCCTGCGCTTCACTTACGAGGACAAGACCGGGCTGTTCGACCAGTACACCGCGGCGGGCAACGACCTGTCCGTGCTGAGCCCGGAAGACCGCGCGGCCGCGCAGGCCATGCGTGACGCCATCTATCCGGAGGTCCGCTACACGACCGGGCTCGAGGACAGCGCCCTCACCGGGCAGGTCACCGTCGCCTACGAGGTGGCGGACGACGTGCTGACTTACGCGACCTACTCGCGCGGGGCCAAGTCGGGCGGGCTCAGCCTCGGGGTCCTGCCCGCCGGCGTCTCTCCGGTGGTCGAACCGGAGAAGGTCGACGCCTGGGAACTCGGGGTGAAGAGCCAGTTCTGGGACCGGCGGGTGACGCTCAACGCCGCAGCCTACTGGACCGAGGTCGACAACTACCAGGCGGCGATTTCCGAGCAGATCGGCACGACCAGCTCGTTCGTGCGCTACATCTCGAACATCCCGGGTGTGCGTTCGCGCGGCGTCGAGGTCGACCTGACGGTCGCGCCGACCCGCAACGTCCGCCTGACCGCCTCGGCGGCCTACAACGACGCGGTCTACAAGGACTACACCAACGCGCAGGCCGCGCCCGAAAACCGCAACGTCAGCCAGGTCCAGGACCTGTCCGGCGTCCAGCTCGCGAACGCGCCGAAGTTCCTCTACCACGTCTCGGCCGACGTCTCGCAGCCGGTCACTCTGCTGACGCCGTACGACGAGCTCTACGCGCGGTTCGACTTCAACCACCGCTCGTCGAACGACACCAGCTCGACCAACTCGATCTACACGCGGATCCCGGGCTACGGCCTCGCCAATGCCCGCATCGGCGTGCGGTTCGACGACACCTTCGACGTCTCGGTGTGGGTCACCAACCTGTTCGACAAGAAGTACTTCACTGCGCTGGGCGCGTCGAACCAGGGCCTGATCAGCGGCAACCTCGGCGACCCGCAGACCTTCGGCGCCACGCTGCGCGCGAGCTTCTGAGGGCCTGGCCATGTTCGACAGACGCAATGTACTGCGCGGCGCCGCGGCCCTCGGCCTCGGTGGAGTGTTCATGGGCGGCGTCGCCTGGTCGCAGGAGCGCGCGAAGGTCCGCGCGCTGCTGCCCTCGGCGAGCGCCGATACGCTGGCCGTCAAGGTGCTGCTCGACACCCCGCCCTCGGCGCCGCCGCGGCTGACGCTCGACGGCCGGGACGTGGCCCCCGAGCGGCTCGACACCGACGGCTATGCCTGGGGTTTCGTTCAGCGCGGGCTGGCCGGCGGGCGGGCCTATCAACTGACTCTCGCCGACGAGTACGGCGCGCCGCTTCGCGAACCGTGGTCGCTGAGGACGCTGCCCCCGCCCGATTCGACACCGGAGCGATTCCGGGTACTGTTCTTCACCTGCGCCGGCGGCGACGACGGCAGACCGGGCCAGTATCTCCCGGTGGGCGAACGACGCGCGCTGCTCGACCGGGCGCTGTCGTTCGCGCCCGACCTCGCGGTCGCCAACGGCGACCACGTCTACTGGGACCTGTGGACCGCGCTCCGCTATCGCCGCGACCCGGCGACGCGCGCGGCGACCGAGGCGTTCTACCGCCAGATCGCCTGGATCGAGGAGGACACAGCGTTTGATTCGGAAACCAACCGGCGCGCGCTCAACACGATCGTCGGGCGTCAGATCGCGGCGGTCTACGAGGACCGCTTCGCCTCGGTGCCGCTGGTGTTCGTCACCGACGACCACGACTACTTCGAGAACGACAACGCCGGCCCGTGGGGCTACTCGCTGCCGCCGCGGCCGTTCATCTTCGGCCTGCAACAGCGCACCGCGGCGATGGCCTATCCCTACGCGCTGGGCCGGCCGGACCTCGGCGATCCCTACAAGTCGGGCACGGTCGAGGCCGTGCGCATCGGCAAGCTGCTCGAGATCGACCTGTTCGACTGCCGACGCGGCTGGTCCACCGGGCCCGGGGCAGGGATCCTGTTCCCCGAGGCGGAAGCCTTCCTGATCGAGCGACTGCAGCGGTCGGATGCGCATCAGCTGATCCACGTGCCGTCGATGCCGTTCGGCTGGAGCGCGGGCAAGCTCGGCGAGTGGTACGCCGACCCTCCGGCCGAGAACAGCGCGTTCGAGAACGACAAGGGATACTGGCAGCAGGGCTGGTTCGAACAGCACCAGCGGCTGTCCGCGGCGCTGGCCGCGCAGCGCGAGCGGGCCGCCGTCAGCATCTCGGGCGACATGCACGCGAGCGCGATCTCGACGATCGCGCGCAGCGCCGAGCTCGACCTGTCGGCCAACCCGATCCACGCGATCCTGCCGGGGACGATAGGCACCGGCACGCCCGGCTTCCCGAGCACCGTGCGCGGTGTCGCCCCGTTCCACGCGAGCGCGCTCGAGATCCGTGACCACGCGCCGATGGAGGAGCGCAACGGCTTCTCGATCGTCGACGTGTTCTCCGAGCGGATCGAGGTGCGCCAGTTCCGCTGGCGCCCGCCCGAGCCGGTCTCGGCGATCGCCTCGCTCCAACCCTCGCACACCTACACCATCGAGCGGCCCGCCTGAGCGCCGCCGCGCAACTTTCCTTCGACGACAGGAGTTTGCCCATGTTTCCTGCGATCACGTTCGACCATTCCTTCAGCCCGCGGCGCCTCGGCGCACTGCTGGCCCTGTCCTCGGCGGTGATGCTCCCACTGGCCGTCTCCGGGCTGACTGCGCCTGCGGCCGCGCAGGCGCCCGCCGCGCCGACGCTCGAACGCGTGGACGACATCACCCACGGCCCGCAGCTCGGCAACGTCACCGCGACCTCGATCCGCGTCTGGGCGCGGACCCGGCAGCCGGGCTCGTTCCAGGTGCTCTATTCGACTTCGCCCGACCTTTCCGGCGGCACGCTGTCCGATCCGGTGACCACCAGCTGGGAGGATGACGCGACCGGCTGGGTCGAGCTCACCGGGCTCAAGCCGAACACGAAGTACTACTACGCGCTGGTCAAGGACGGGCGCGTCGCCGACACGCGCGTGAACGGCAAGATCAACAGCTTCCTCACGCTGCCGTCGAGCGCGGATTACGTTGATCCGCAGCTTAATCCGAAGGGCCTGTTCAACTTCGCGTTCGAGATCGGCACCGGCAACAACCAGTCGAACCAGCCGCTGCCGCCGACTTATGCGCGGATGCTCGACGAGTTGAAGGACAAGATCTACTTCCAGATCCAGAACGGCGACTGGCTCTACGAGCTCGGCCGCGAAACGACCGAGGCCCAGTGGGCCGAGGCCAACGGCGTCACCCGCCTGCCGCGCACGGCGCAGCTCGCCCGTGGCGTCGCCGGGGTTTGGGAGAACTACAAGCTCTACCTGCAGAACGAGGACCTCGCGAACTTCTACCGCGAGGTGCCGCTGTTCGTGACGCTCGACGACCACGAGATCCTCAACGACGTCACCGGCTCGGGTCATGTCGGCTACCGCATCGATGCCCGGGGCAAGCCGTTCCAGGAAAACATCCGCGCCGACAGCACGAGCAACGAGGTCGAGCGCGCGGTCTTCCGCGATCCCGCGATCGCCGCCTGGCGCGACTACGTCGGCTGGAGCAATCCCGACACCGGGAACCCGGAGCTGCCTTTCTTCGGCCAGACACGGCTGACCGCGGGCAGCACGGTGATCACCGACCGGAACGCCGACTTCACCCGGCTCGACCTCTCGAAGGCCAACAATCTCCACGTGCTCTGGGGCTTCGGCAATACCGGGGTCTATCGCATCGCCCGCGTGATCGATGCGCACCGGATCGAGATCGAGCCGGCGCTCACCGTGACCGAAACCGCGCGCTATTCGATCGGCGCCAAGCTCTATTCGAAGTTCCGCGTCGGCAACGCCGACTTCTTCCTGCTCGACACGCGCTCGCAGCGCACGCTGCACGACAAGGCGAACCTCACCGACCCGAACACGTCGATGCTCGGCGAGGAGCAGAAGGCCTGGCTGTTCGAGGAACTGCGCAACAGCGACGCCGACTTCGTGTTCATCACCTCGTCGGTCAATCTCGCGGTGCCGCACGACAACGGTGCCTGGTACGGCCAGGGCTCGGGCGGGGAGAGCAAGGACGACGGCTGGACCGCGCACCAGTACGAGCGTGACCAGTTGCTCGACGTCGTCACCGGGCTCGGCAAGCCGGTGTTCTTCCTCACCGGCGACCTGCACAAGTCGTTCGTCGCGCGGATCGCTCCGGGCGTCTACGACATCGCCAGCGGCCCGCATACGAGCAGCAACCACCGGATCGGCGACGCCGGCGGCTCGCCACCGAGCGGCTACTACCAGTCCGGCGACCGGCTGGTGAACATCCTCTGGGCGAGCAACCAGTACCGCAACGACAGTGGCGGCAACTCGTCGACGCAGCGCTTCGGCGGCTGGCCGGTCTACACGATCATCCGGGTGAACAACGCGTTCAACATCCCGACCGCGGAGGGCCAGCCGCGGTGGATCGCCCATCCCGAACCGCAGGTGATCTTCGAGTTCCGCGATGGCCACACGGGAGAACTGCTGTTCGCCCACTCGGTGTCCACCTCGGAAGCGAAGCCGAACCCGCAGCCGGTCCCGCTCGAGCACGTCAAGCTGCTCGGCGGCATCACCGACTAGCCGCTCGCCGCGTTCAGGAGAGAGACTCGATGAACCTCGAGCCTGTCGAGACCGCCATCCACGCCGACCGCGATCTGGGCCGCGACACGGCGACGATCGCCGTCGCGGTGGCGCTGGCCACGGTCTATGCGACGCTGCGCTACAACATCTTCAAGGGCGTGGCCTGGAGCGACTGGCCGCACTTCGTCGGCAACAAGATCGTCGCGGTCTCCGCGCTGATCCTGATCGTCGATGCGATCTGGCGCCTCGCCTCGCGCGACAGGCGCCCGATACGACGGATCATGGGAACGGCCAGCCTGCTGGCCGTGGTCCACTCGCTGATGTCGCTCGCGCTGCTCGATCCGGTCTACTTCGAGAAGTTCTTCCTCGAACGCGGGCTTTCGCTCGCCGGTGGAGTCTCACTGCTGCTGGGATCGCTCGCGACGGCGCTACTGATTCGCGGTGAGGGCCGCAGGGGGGCGTCGGCGCCCGTTTCCGCCAGCCTGCTCCTCGGATCGACCGCAGCCCTGGTGGCGATCCATGCGGCGCTGCCCTCGGTACCGAGCTGGCTGGAACCGACTGCCTGGCCCGGAGGGATGCCTCCGCTGACCCTGCTGTCGTTCGGGATTGGGGGCCTCGGGGTGGCCCTCGCGCTTCGATGCTGGGCCCACGGCCGCGCCGGTCGCAAGGCAGTTTCCGGATGATCGGTATCTGCGAGTGACCGGGCCGGGCGCGTCAGCGGCGCCCGGCCGTCTCCCCGTCCACCAGGGCCGCTGGATAGGGCATGACCAGCGTGCCGTCGGGCGCGGCCGTGAAGGTCGTCTGGGTCGGGTAGGCGAACTCGATCCCGCGTTCCCGGAAGGTCTGCACGAGGCCGAAGGCGATCTGCTCCTGCGCCGCGAAAGCCTTGTCGCCCTCGCCGGTGTCGACTTCGAAGATCAGGTCGAAATCGATCGAGCTCGGGCTGAAGGTGCGGAAGCTCGCGCGCACGACGCGATGCCCTGCCTTCTCCACCTCGCCGCGCATCAGCGTGGGAAGCTCGGCCAACAGTTCGGGCGGCGTCTGGTAGATCACCCCGATCACGAGCTGGAAGCGAAACAGCTGCCGCCCGGTGAAGTTGGTCACTTCCTGGGCGAGCAGCTGAGTGTTGCCGATGATCCTGAGCTCGCCGGTTAGCGAGAGGATGCGGGTCGACTTGAGCCCGATCTTCTTGACGGTTCCGGTGACCGGGCCCTCCTTGCCCTGGAAGGTGATCGTGTCGCCGACGCGAAACGGCTTGTCGAACAGGATCGACAGCGCGGCGAACAGGTCGGAAAAGATCCCCTGCGCCGCGAGGCCGATGGCGATGCCCCCGATTCCGAGCCCGGCGACGAGGCCGGTGACGTTGGCGCCGAGGTTGTCGAGAATGACGATCGCGGCGATCGCGAACACCGCGATCGACACCAGCAGCTTGATGATGCTCATCGCGCTGGCGAGGCCGGTCTTGTCGGACTCGTGCTCGCCGGCCCGGAGCGTGATCATTCCGAGAATCAGCGTCCGCGCCCAGAACGCGCCCTGCAGGGCCGTGGCGACGGTGAACAGGAAGCCGATCGTCTTGGCGATGTCCTGCGGCGGGTGCAGGTATCCGACCACCAGTCGCAATGCGAGTGCGACCAGGAACCACAGCCGGGTCTTGCGCACGACGCTGGCGAACACCCCGGCGAACGCGTGCTGTGGCCCGAGCCGCTTGCACGCGCGCAGCACAAGCGCGCGCACGCCGTAGAGCAGCGCGACGATGCCCGCCACGGCGGCGAGCGCGAGAGCGATCTCGCTCAGATTGTCCGTGACCCATGCGAGGATCGGCTGGCGCGCCGCGGTCATCGACCCGCCTCCCCTGTTCTCGAGGCCGCGAGCCTTCCGTCGGGAATGCACCGGTCGTTGCTGGTCACTGTCCGCTCCGCATTGGCCTGCACCGCGAGCCTAGCGATGGCTAACGCGCCAGTCACTCTCTTCGCTCACCCTCAACTGTCGGGATTCTTGACAGTATCAATAGGGGTTAACGAGCCGGGAACCATCGTGTGCCGCGGATTTCCGCTTAAGCGTTAAACTGGCACGCCTCGTGCAATAGGGACTGTACCCTACCAAGTTCTTCGAACGAGGCGGAGCCGCCCCCGGCCCCCCGAAGTCTCCCGGCTCCGCCTCCCCGAAGCTCCCGACCGATCCCAAGAATGAAGGTGCTCTGAGCCGCCCCTTTCGCGGGCGCCGGTTCGCGTCAGAAGCGGAAGCGCACCGTCCCGCCGTAGGTCCGCGGATCGTTCGGATATCCCGAAATGCCGCGCGGCTGCGCCGGGGTGTCGAAGACCGTCCCGAGCTCGCGATGGTCGAGCAGGTTGCGGGCCCACAGCATCAGGCTCAGGCCGTTGTCGAGATCGTAGGAGATCGAGGCGCTGAGATCCTCGACCTTGCGCGTGAACGGCGCGGCGGCCGCCAGCGCCGGGCCGGCGTCGGCGATCGTCCCGTCCGGATTGCGAACGAGGAAGTTGGGCAGGCCCTCGACCAGCTGGTGCTCGTCCTGCCACAGGAACGAGGCGCGCGGCACGACCTTGCCGTTGCCGACGTCGAACTCGTACTGCGCACCGAGCACCACCGACCACTCGGGAATCCCCGCCGGGCGCGTGCCCGAAAGGTCGCCGACTGCGGAGATCAGGAAGCTGTCGTAGACCGGGTCGAGATAGGTCACCCCGAGATTCAGCGTCAGGGCGTCGGCGATCGTTGCCTGCCCCTCGAACTCGACGCCGAAAGTGCTCTGCTTTCCGGCATTGAGCAGCACGAAGCCCGAGCCGGTGAAGATGTTCGACTGGAATCCTTTGATCTCCTGGTCGAACACCGCGAGGTTGGCCGAGACGTCGCCCCAGTTGGCCTTGATCCCGCCCTCGATGACGCGCGATTCCTCGGGACCGGCGAAGCGGCTCCCGACGGAGAGGTTGTTGACCCCGAGCCCGGCCGCGATCAGCGCCGCGCGGTCGGCCGCCGTCGGCCGGCTGTCGCGCGACAGGTTGATCGAGCTCGCCTTGTACCCGGTCGCGTAGCTCAGGTAGACATTGATCACGTCGCTGAGGTCGTAGGCCAGCCGGATCGTGTAGCTGAAGTTGTCGTCGTCGACGTGGTTGTCCTCGACCGCGTTGGGCACGTTGACGAACGGCGGCATGAACTGCAGCGCGCGCAGCGGAGCCAGCGGGTTGGCCGCGGGGTTGTTGGCGTTGGCCGCGGCATAAGCGGTCGCGCCGGCCTGGATCATGCCGAACGCAGCCGGGTTGGCGCCGGCGAAAGCGGCGATCTCCGCCTGCGTCGCGGGCCGCCCGAGGCCCGCCGCCGTGCCGACACCCTGCGCCAGCGCGCCGCCGAACAGGAGCTGGCTGCGGAACCCCGCATATTGCGGCGCGTCGAGGTCGATCGACGAGAACACGTCGCTCGAAACCGCGTTCGTGACATAGGTCTTGCTGTCGTCGGTGTAGTTGCCACCGAGCGTCAGCACGAGGCCACCGACGATCTCGAAATCGACCTGCCCGAACAGCGAGAAGGCCTCGGAATTCATCCTGTATTCCTCGTCGAAGCCCTGCCCCGGGGCGAGGAACCGGCCGGCGTAGTTGACCCCGTCGGCCGCGCCGAACACGGTTTCGAGCGTGGGCAGGCTGAGCGCCCCGCCCGACAACTGCTGGACGAGGATGTCGGCATAGCTGCGGAACTGGCTCGCCCAGATCAGCTGGTTGAGCTGGTCGATGTCCTCCTTGATGTAGAAGCCGCCGAACAGCAGGTCGACGCGATCGCCGATCTCGCCGGTCAGGCGAAGCTCCTGGGTAAAGGTGCCGGTGTCGAGATCCTGGAAGTTCGGATAGAGCAGGTCGGCGCTGGTGAAGTCTGAATCCTGCACCGTGACCGCGTCGGTCTTGCGATAGGCCGTGATCGAGGTCAGCGTGAACGCATCGCTCACGGCGAGGTCGAACTGGGCCGAGACGCCGTAGTTCTCGATATCGTTGGTCGAGTTGAAGTTGTTGTAGACGACGTTGTCGAACATGTCCGCCGGGGCGTTGACCCGCCCGCCGAGCGCGACGATCGCCGGCGTGGCTATCCCGTTCTGGACGTTGACCACTGCACAGCAGTTCTCGTCGATCCTGTCGTAGTCGGCGATCACCCGCGCCCGGAAGCTGCCGCCATCGTCGAACAGCAGCTGCCCGCGGACGAAGCCGCGGTCGCGCTCGTTGGTGCGGTCGCCGGTACCGGCGTCGCGGAAGAACCCGTCGCGGGTGTTGTATCCGGCTGCAAGGCTCGCCGCGAAGCTGTCGGACAGCGGGCCGGTGACGTGGCCCTTGAGAACGATCTGGTCGTAATTGCCGTAGGACGCCTCGACCATCCCGCCGAGCTTGAACTGCGGTTCCTGCGTGGTGATCGAGATCACGCCCGCCGAGGCGTTCTTGCCGAACAGCGTCGACTGCGGACCGCGCAGCACTTCGATCCGCTCGACGTCGGGCAGATCGGTGATCTGCGCCGCGGTGCGCGAGCGGTAGACGTTGTCGACGAACACGCCGACCGACGGCTCGATCCCGGCGTTGTTGGCGCCGTTGCCGAAACCTCGGATGAAGAAGTTGGTGTTGGCGCTGCTCTGCCGCTGGCCAACGCTGAGCGAGGGCACCACGGTCTGCAGGTCGCGCAGGTCGCGGATCTGCGCGCGCTCGATCGTTTCCGAGGTCGTCACGCTGACCGCGACTGGCGTATCCTGCAGCGTCTTCTCGCGCTTGGTCGCGGTGACCAGGATTAGGTTGCCCGAGCCGGAGTCGTCCTCGGCGGCCGTTTCGGCCGGCGTATCCTGGGCTGAAGCGATTCCTGGCACACAGAACGCCGCGGCGGCCGACCCGCACAGCAACAGCCTGCGCACGAAACCGGTCTTGCCGGCACCGACATTCCGCATGTTGGTAATCTCCATCTCCCCCGGCCGGTCAGCTCTTCGACCGTTCCGGCAGCTCCTGCGACCCCCGGCGGTGATAAACTTCGCTCGCTAATGAAACAATCGGGTGTGAATAGGCCCGGGCGCGCGTTGGGCCCCTGTTGCCAACCTGCCACGGTGGCCCTTCGGGCGAACGAGGTCGATCGACGGCTCGGAAAGGCGCCCCCTCGCCTTCGCGGCGCGCATCGCATAAGGGTCCGCGATGGACATCGCCGATCTGCGCGTCGCCCTGTTCAGCGGCAACTACAATTACGTCCGCGACGGCGCGAACCAGGCCCTCAACCGGCTGGTCGACTACCTGCTGCGCCAAGGCGCGCGGGTGCGCGTCTACGCCCCGGTGGTCGAACGGGCGGCGTTTCCGCCGACCGGCGACCTCGTCGGTATCCCTGCGGTGCCGATTCCGATGCGCAGCGAGTACCGTTTTCCGCTCGGTCTTTCGCGCGCCAACCGGGCGGACCTTGAGCGGTTCGGCCCCGACGTGCTGCACGTCTCGTCACCCGACGTGACCGCCCATGCCGCGCTCAGGTGGGCCGAGGCGCGCGGGCTGCCGGTGCTGGCCTCGGTCCATACGCGGTTCGAGACCTATCCGCGCTACTACGGGTTCGCCTTCGCCGAACCCTGGCTCATCAGCCTGATGCGGCGGTTCTACCGGCGCTGCGACGCGCTGGTCGCGCCCTCGGACAGCATGGCGGAGGTGCTGCGTGCCCAGGGAATGAACGACGACATCGGCATCTGGTCGCGCGGCGTCGACCGGACGATCTTCGATCCTTCTGCGCGCGATCTCGCCTGGCGGCGCGCGCAGGGGATCGGCGAGGACGAAGTTGCGATCGGGTTCCTCGGGCGCCTGGTCATGGAGAAGGGCCTCGACGTCTTTTCCGACACCATCGCCGCGCTGCGCTCGCGGGGGGTGCCGCACAAGGTGCTCGTCGTCGGCGAAGGGCCCGCGCGCGGCTGGTTCGCCGAACGCGTCCCCGATGCGGTCTTCACCGGGATCCTGACCGGCAGCGACCTGGGTCGCGCGGTGGCGAGCATGGACGTGCTGCTCAACCCGTCGGTCACCGAGACTTTCGGCAACGTCACGCTCGAGGCCATGGCCTCGGGCGTGCCGGTCGTCGCTGCGCGGGCGACCGGCAGCACGAGCCTCGTCGCCGACGGCGAAACGGGTCGACTGGTGGAACCCGCGGACATCGCCGGGTTCGCCGACGCGATCGCCGCGTATGTCGCCGACGGCGATCTCAGGCGCGCCCACGGCGCCGCCGGCGAAGTGCGCAGCCGGGCCTATTCGTGGGATGCGATCAACCGCACGGTGGCCGAGAAGTACCTCAGCCTGGTCGAGGCCAGGCAGCGGCGCGCTATCGCAGCACGCCCCCGGCCGTCTGTCGCCGCGCGTAGTACCATTGCGCGATGATCAGGACCACGATCACGAGCGGCATGATCACCGGCAGCCCGCTCTGCAGCGTCTCCGGCTTGTCCGCGCTGAGCTGGTAGGCGAAGCTGACGACCGATCCCGCGAGCGAGATCAGGAATGCCGTCGCGGCATGCCGCGAGCGCAACAGCAGCAGGATCGCGCCTAGCAACGAAAACCAGACTCCGATCGCCCAGGCGGCCTCTACCCAGACTGGGAACGAGTCCATCCAGGCGATCTCCGCCGCCCCGAAGCCCACGCTGTCGAGGTAGGCCGGGTCGCGAAGCTGGCTCATCGTGTAATCGTAGCCGCCGAAGGCGTTCCACAGCAGCGACAGGATGCCGACCACCCACAGGTGTGCCGGCGTCGCGGCGACGGATTCAGTGGGCTCGACTGTTGGATCGGTTGCCATCGAAAATCCCTCTCCCCAGGGGCGCGACCCGGAAGGGGTCATACCACGCCGCGGAAGAGAGGGACATCCCGGCTCCCGTCAAGGCAGTCGCTCGATCTTCTGCGCCGCCTCGTCGAGAACCTCGGCGATGCGGTGGGCGAGCCCCTCGTCCTCGCTGCCCTGCGCCATGCGCTGGGCGATTGCGGTAAACAGGCTGAGCGAGGCGCGCTCGATCGACGGCGCGCGGTGGCGGTCGGCGTGCTCGCCGAGACCGGACAGCCGCGCCATCGCCTCGCTCGCCTCGGCTTCCGAAGCCTCGAGCTCGGCAGTGCCCGCCTCGGTGATCGCGAACTTGCGGCGCTGGTCGTCGCTGTCCTGCTCGGCAATCAGTCCCTCGTCGGCGAGCATCGCCAGCGCCGGATAGACCACGCCCGGGCTCGGCGAATAGTGGCCCGAGGAGAGCTCCTCCATGGCCTTGATCAGGTCGTAGCCGTGCCGCGGCTGTTCCGAGATCAGCTTGAGCAGCAGCAGCCGAAGCTCTGCGCGGCCGAACTGACGCCCGCGGCCGCGTCCGCGCCAGCGCGGCTTCGGCCCGCCGGGACCGAAGGGTCCGCCCGGACCGAACGGCCCGCTCGGACCGAAAGGTCCGCCAGGCCCGAACGGCCCGTCAGGTCCGAACGGGCCATGACGCCCGCCCCAGCCGCCGGCCCATTGGCGGGCGGCCTTCTTCCACGCCCTGCGGGCGTCGTGATTGTAACATTCGGAATGCATGTTGCAGGTCTCCTTGGATATTCTGCGATATATCTTATAGGCCGGAGAATTCAAGAGGGCTCGCCGCGCATCGGGCGAACGCCTATCTGGAGGTGATGGCCGACCTGTTCGCCGACGACCTGCCCCCTCCCTCCCCGCAGGAGGCGTCGCGAGACGATGCACCGCTCGCCGACCGGTTGCGCCCGCGGTCGCTTGACGAGGTGATCGGGCAGGAACACCTGACCGGGCCCGAAGGCGCGATCGGGAGGATGGTCGCAGCCGGACGGCTCTCGAGCATGATCCTGTGGGGCCCGCCGGGCACCGGCAAGACCAGCATCGCCCGTCTGCTCGCCGACGCGGTCGGCATGCGGTTCGTCGCGATCAGCGCGGTGTTCTCGGGCGTGGCCGACCTCAAGAAGGCTTTCGCCGAGGCCGAGACGATGCAGAAGGCCGGCCAGCGTACGCTGCTGTTCGTGGACGAGATCCACCGCTTCAACCGCGCGCAGCAGGACGGCTTCCTGCCCTACGTCGAGCGCGGGACCGTTACGCTGGTCGGCGCCACCACCGAGAACCCGAGCTTCGAGCTCAACGCCGCGCTGCTCAGCCGCGCGCAGGTGCTGATCCTGCACCGGCTCGACGCCGCCGCGCTCGGCAAGCTGCTCGATCGCGCCGAGGCGCTCGAGGGCCCGCTCCCTCTCACGCCCGAGGCGCGCGAGGCGCTGGTCGCCAGCGCCGACGGCGACGGCCGCTTCCTGCTCAACCAGGCCGAGACGCTCTACGCGGCGAAAATCCCCGCTCCGCTCGGCCCGGCCGAGCTCGGCAAGTTCCTGCAGCGGCGGGTGGCGGTCTACGACAAGGACCGCGAGGGGCACTACAACCTGATCTCGGCGCTGCACAAATCGGTCCGCGGCTCGGACCCTCAGGCGGCGCTGTACTACCTCGCGCGAATGCTCGTCGCGGGTGAGGAGCCGCTCTACCTCGCACGCCGGCTGGTGCGCATGGCGATCGAGGACATCGGCCTCGCCGATCCGCAGGCGCTCGTGCAATGCCTCGCGGCGAAGGACACTTACGAGTTCCTCGGCAGCCCCGAAGGCGAACTGGCCCTCGCGCAGGCGTGCCTCTACCTCGCCACGGCCCCCAAATCGAACGCCGGCTACAAGGCGTTCAAGGCCGCCTCGGCCAGCGCGCGTGATACCGGCAGCCTGATGCCGCCGGCCAACATCCTCAACGCGCCGACCAGGCTGATGAAGGATATCGGCTACGGCAAGGGTTACACCTACGACCACGACACCGAGGAAGGCTTCTCGGGCGACAACTACTGGCCCGAGGAGATGGAGCCGCAGGTGTTCTACGAGCCGGTCGAGCGCGGGTTCGAACGGCAGGTGCGCGAGCGCATCGCCTACTGGAACAAGCTGAGGAAGGAGCGGAACGGTGGCTGATCCAATCGACAGCTGGACCAGGGCGCGGGAGTTCGCGCTCACGCTCCCGGCGACGGCGCTCAAGGTCGGGCGAATGGAGTCCGTGGTCGTCACCGATAACGGCCAGTTCTTCGTTTTCGAGGGCCGCGAGCCGGATAGCTCGTTCGCGGTGCAGATCGACCTCGAGACGATCGACCTGCTGAAGGAAACCGAGCCCGAGACCTACTGGCAGTCGAAGCATTACGAAGGCTGGCCCGCCGTGCTCGTGCGATACGACAGCCCCGATCCCGAACGCGTGCAGCGAGTCATCAGGCTAGGCTACGAACAGGCAAGGGCGAAGAAGCCCGCGCGCCGGAGGAATGGCTAGCGGGCGCGAGGGGGAAGACCGAAGAATGCGACGGATGTTGATTGCCGCGGCCGCGGTCGGACTGGCAGCTTGTGGATCGGAGGATCCGGGCGGGACTAACGCAGCCGCACAGGGAGAGCCGGCCGCGGAGGTCGCTTCTGCCGGAACCGCCACTCCGGCGAGGCCCGATCTTGCCGGTTGCCCCGCGCGCCGGCTCCTCGAGGAAGGCCTGCGCGAGCGGACGGCCCCGATCCCGGTCCCGGCCGAACTCGCGAGCGTGATGGAATCCGGCATGGACAATTTCGCGGTCCTGACGCT
Organism: uncultured Sphingomonadales bacterium; assembly: GCA_937898525.1. Lineage (GTDB taxonomy): Bacteria > Pseudomonadota > Alphaproteobacteria > Sphingomonadales > Sphingomonadaceae > Croceibacterium_A. The sequence goes on along the minus strand of CALCBC010000098.1, from coordinate 1,479 downwards.
CGACGGCTCGACACTGTGCATCGATGCGAGCTGGATGGAGGAAATCCATGCACCCCGCCTCTCGCCCGACCGGCGCTTCGTCAGCTTCGACTGGGGCGGCTACGAAGCCTACGGCCACGTTATCGTCGACCGGACCGGCACGGGCCGGGAACTCGATACCGGGGTCGCGCCCGTCTACTCGCCGTCGGGCCGGCGGTTCGCCGCCGCCGATCTCGGCGAGGCGGGCTACGGCGCGCTCAATGCCTTCGCCGTCTGGCAGGTCGAGCGCGCGAGCATCCGCCAGCTGGCTAAGCACGAAGAAATTCCCGACGCGACCGACTGGACCATCGAGCGCTGGGTGGGCGAACGCTGCCTTGAGCTGAGCGCGATCCCGTGGGACGGCTACACCGGTCAGGCCGACGCACCGCGCGATCCCTACCGCGCACGGGAGGCGGGCGGCTGGCGGATCGAGCCGGGCCGCTGCACGGACGAGTGAGCCGCTTCAGTCACTTCGCCGCGATCGACTGGTCGGGCGCCGCAGGCGAGCGGCATCGGGGGATCGCCGTCGCACTGTGTGAAGCCGGCTGCGGACCGCCGCGGCTGGTGCGTCCCGGTCACCGCTGGTCGCGTCCCGAAGTGCTCGAATGGCTGCTCGACGGCATGCCGCCGGCGACGCTGGTCGGCCTCGACCTCGGCATTTCCCTGCCCTTCGCTGACTGCGGCGCGTTCTTTCCCGGCTGGCCCGACAGTCCGCCCGACGCGAAGGCGCTGTGGGCCATGGTCGATGCGGTCTGCAGCGACGAGCCGCACCTCGGCGTCTCGGCCTTCGTCGATCACGCCGAGGCGAGCCGTTACTTCCGCCGGCACGGCGGGCGCGAGGGCGCCGGGTTCCACACCCCCGGCGCGCCCAACCGCCGCGGCCGGTTCCGCGTGACCGAGCGCGAGCAGGAGCGGATGGGCTGCAAGCCCTACTCGAACTTCAACCTCGTCGGCGCGGCGCAGGTCGGCAAGTCGAGCCTGTCGGGCATGCGCGTGCTGCATCGGTTGGCGGGGCGGCTGCCGGTCTGGCCGGTCGACCCGCGGCCGGCCGAGGGCTCGGTGGTGGTCGAGATCTACACCGCGATCGCGGCGATGGCGGCGGGGCGCAGCGCGTCGAAGAGCAAGATCCGCAGCCACGCCGAGCTCGACGCTGCCCTCGCCGCGCTCGGCTCGGCACCGGTCGGTGGCGAAGGAGCGATCGACGATCACAGCGCCGACGCGCTGCTCACCGCCGCCTGGCTGCGAGAGGCGGCCGGACGGCTTACCCTGTGGAACCCGCGGGCGATGACGCCCGAAGTCGCCCGCACCGAAGGCTGGACCTTTGGCGTCGCCTGAACGGCGGATGCCCTTGCGTTGCCCCCCCGTTGCGCTACTTGCGGGCAGGGGCCGGCTTAGCTCAGCTGGTAGAGCACCTGATTTGTAATCAGGGGGTCGCGGGTTCGAGACCTGCAGCCGGCACCA
>CALCBC010000097.1 GCA_937898525.1 uncultured Sphingomonadales bacterium | reverse complement strand
CGGCATCGGGGCTTCGGGCTGGGCGAGCCGCGCGAGGAGGCCCGCCGCGGGATGCGCGTCGCCAGCACAAGCCTGCTGACTGCCGTCGAGCAGCAGGTCGGGGTCGGGGCGCCACCCCTTCTCCATGGCGAGGTGATAGATCGTGCCGGCGCCGATCCGCGCGGGCCTGAAGCTCGCCCACGCCTTCGCCGTCGCGGCCGGATCGTTCTTGGCCGCCTGCGCCGACCAGTCGGCGAAGAGCGCAGCACCCCCATCGCCAAGCGCGCCCTTCAGCGCCATGCCGATACGCACCCAGCTGTCGTAGTCGAGCTCGGCGTTGGGCAGCCAGGCGAGCGCGCTGCGGATCGCGGCCAGCGTGCCTGCCTGCGCATGCCCCGGCAGGCATGTCGCTCCGGTCCCGCTCGCCCCGTTCCCCCCAAGGCTTCTGGGGCGTAGCTCGGGCGGGATCAGCGCCAGCGCCTCGTCGAGGAACGCCGCCGCCTGTGCGGCATCGATTTCGGGCAGGCTCCCGATGTCGAGATCCGCGAGCCCCTCGTCCGGCCAGGCATAGGGCTGGCCGGTGTCGGGATGCTCGGCATAGGCCACGAACTGCTGCCCGAGGCAGAGCACTTCAAGCGGCGCGCGCCGAATACCGGCAAAAGGCTCTCGCGTGCGATAGACCAGCAGCCGTTTCGGCGGCTTGCCAATCCTGAGCGCGGGCGTGTCGCCAAGCCGCTCGCGCGCCAGCCGCTCGATGCGCAGCGCCAGGTCGCCATCATCGGCAATGTCGATGTCGAGCGCGGCGACCGCACCGCCGACGATTCCGACGCCGCAGCCGGGCCAGGTCGACCAGGTTGCGACCTCGATCTCGGTCGTGGCGCGACTCGCATGCCGGTTCCACTGCGGGTAATCGTGCCAGGCCGCGCGCGCGAACTGGCCGGGTTTCTTCGTGCCGGGCGCGATCGGCAGGATCGCATAGCCATTGGTCACGAGGCGCGCGCCGACGCGCGCCATCCAGGATGTGTCCGCCATCAGAAGGGCACCTCCGGGATCATGCCGTCGAGCCGGGCGCGGTCCTTCGCCGCCAGATCGCGCAGGTGGTCGCAGTAGCCGGTGACGATCACCTCGACGAAGGTGTCCCATTCCTCCTCGGTGAGTTGGGCGAGATCGGTCCGGCCGAGGCTGTCGAGATAGGCGCCGCCGGCCTTGCCGCCCTCTACCATGGCCGAGACCTCATTGGGTGTCGGATCGATCATGCCCGCCTCCCTGTGGCAGATGTCCTGGCAAACCCGGCTGCAGAGATCCCGGCGGGTCGTGTCGCGGCGCGGGTCGGAGAGGCGAAAGCGCGCGTCGAACCAACCCCAGCCACCGGGTTCCCGGTGGCAGACGGCGCAGAGGCCGGCACGGACGTAAGGCATGGAGCGAACCTGTAGGCAGTGATTTCGGTGAATCGGCCCGCGGGGCGGACGGCGATCTCGGTGGGGCGGCGCAACCGGTCCGCCAGGATGAGCGCCTCGTCGACGGTCGCGGGCACCTCCAGCTCGGGCGCCCGCTCGCGCCACCAGCTTGCGGCCTTGCGGCGCGGATAGCCCTCGTGCTCGAAGCAGACCCATTCCGTGTGGAAGGCGAGACCGCAGCGATAGGTGACCTTCAGCGAGACCCGCCCGCCGCGCTTCTCGTGGCGGCTGTAGGTGACGTCGGTGACGCCGACCCATTGCGCCTTTCCGGTGGACAGCACCTCCAGCGTCGAGGCGGTCGGCTCGAGCTTCACCTCGCGGCCGGGGAACTCGTAGCCGCAGTCGGGGCATTCGAGAGCCGCCGCAGCTACGATGGTCCCGCATTTCGGGCAAATCTTGGTGGGTGGCGGCCCGTCGCCCGGACCGCCCGGCCGCTTCGGGCGCACCAGGTCGATGGGGCCGTGCCGGCGGACGTTGCCCGCGAAGTCGAGGACGAGACAGTTCTCCTTGCCCTCGGCGAGCCGCGTGCCCCGTCCGGCCATCTGGACATAGAGCCCGGCCGACTTGGTGGGCCGCAGCATGGCGATCAGATCCACGGCCGGCGCGTTGAAGCCCGTCGTCAGCACGCCCATCGAGGCCAGCGCCCTGATTTCGCCGCGCTTGAAGGCGGCGATGATCCTGTCGCGCTCGTCCTTCGGCGTTTTGCCGAAGATGGTCGCGCAATTGACCCCACGGCGGCGGAACTCCTCGGCGACATGGGTGGCGTGGCGCACGCCGGAACAGAAGGCGAGCCAGGACCGGCGCGTCTCGCCATG
>CALCBC010000096.1 GCA_937898525.1 uncultured Sphingomonadales bacterium | reverse complement strand
CCGTGTGGTCGTCTATCGCAAGCGGCCTCATTCGGCCTGTCCGCTACGCTCTTCGTCCATGGCGAAGCGACCCCACGCCTGCATGAGTTCCCGGCGCTTGTCGAAGAAATCGGTTCGCCGGTACGCCGCCTCGACCGCGTTGGACACGGTATGGGCGAGGGCGGCCTCGGCGACCTCCCCGGGAAACTCGGTCTGCTCGGCCGCCCAGTCCCGAAAGGTCGAGCGGAACCCGTGCACGGTCCACGCCAGCCCCATGTCGCGCAGCACCTTGGTCAGCGTCATGTCGGACAGCTTTCCGCCGTTGCCGTTGGGGAATACCAGGTCCGTTCCGGCGCGACGGATCGCGCGGGCTTCCTTGAACAGCGCGAGCGCTTGCGGGGAAAGGGGCACGCGGTGCGCCTTGCCGGCCTTCATGCGCTCGGCAGGAATCGTCCACACTGCCTTGTCGAGGTCGACTTCCTCCCACCGGGCGCCGCGGATCTCGCCGCTCCGGCTGGCGCACAGGATCGTTGCCCGCAGTGCGAGCGCGCCCATGCCGCCCTTGGCCGCCAGCTTGCGCATCAGCGCCGGCAGCTCCTTGTAGGGCAGGGCGTCGAAGTTCGTGCGGCGCGGCTGCGCGGGCAGGCGGTCCGCGATCGCAGGCCCAAGCGTGCCGACGAACAGCGCACCGTCGGGCCGCGCGTAGCGCAGGGTTCGGATGATCAGGCTGCGGACCTTGCGCGCGGTCTCGGGCTTGGTCTGCCAGATCGGGCGCAGGCACGCGGCGATGCGGTCGGCGTCGATCGACTGCACTTGCAGCTTACCGAGCGCGGGGAAGGCATAGGCCCGGAGCTGGGCTTCCTGCTGCTTGCGCTTCTTCTCGGAAATCGCCGCGTCGTCGCTCTTGGCATCAAGGAAGGCCAGGGCGGCCTCCTTGAACGGCCTCAACAAGGGCGCCGGCGGCTCCCACAGGGTTCGAGGATCGCGTCCGTCGGCGAGGGCGCGGCGGACGTCGTAGGCGCGCTGGCGTGCTTCGGCGAGGGAGTAGAGCTTCGCCGAGCCGAGCCCATAGTCGCGACGCTTTCCGTTGTGCTGGAAGCGGCCGACCCAGGAAGCCTGCCCCGGGGCACGCACGAACAGGAGCAGCCCGTTGCCATCGGAGTAGCGCCCCGGCGACTCGATCACCTGCCTCACTCTCGCCGCGGTCAGCTTGCCCATGGGATTCGAACTTTTCGCTGTTTTACGGTTCCAACGGATTATCCCACACTCGTGCGCTGAACAAGCGCAAATGGCGATGAACGAGCGTGGACAGAAAACCTAGGTTCTCTGCGGGCTAGCGGGTGTTTTGTGGATGTGGGTGGATGTCCGCGCACGCGGAAATGGCTCCCCGAGTAGGATTCGAACCTACGGCCATTCGATTAACAGTCGAATGCTCTACCGCTGAGCTATCGGGGAGCAGCCCAACAGGGCAGGGGTGCGCCTATATGGGCGAGCTCGGGTTTTGACAACCCTCTGATCGCGGTGCCGGCTCAGTAGGCGAACTGTTCTGCGACGATCCGGTCGTCGAGCGCGTGCCCGGGGTCGAACAGCAGCGTCAGCGCGCGGTCGCGGTCGACCTGCAGGCGCACTTCAGCCACGTCGCGCAGCTCCTTCTGGTCGGCCACCGCGGCGACCGGCCGCTTGGCGGGTTCGAGCACCCGGAAGGTGACCCGGCTGCGGTCGGGCAGGATTGCGCCGCGCCAGCGCCGGGGGCGAAACGGGCTGATCGGGGTCAGCGCCAGCGTCTGTGAATCGAGCGGCAGGATCGGACCGTTGGCCGAGTAGTTGTAGGCGGTCGATCCCACGGGGGTCGACAGCAGCACGCCGTCGCCGGCGAGCTCCGGAATGCGCACGCGCTCGTTGACGCTGATCTCGATCTTGGCGGTCTGGCGCGTTTCGCGCAGCAGGGAGACTTCGTTGATCGCATAGAAGCTTTCGGTCTCGCCAGATTGCGTGACGGCTTCCATCCTCAGCGGCGAGACCGCGATCCCGCGCGCCTTGGCCACGCGCTCGAGCACGCGGCAGTTCTTCTGGTAGCGGTTCATCAGGAACCCGACCGTGCCGAGATTGAGCCCGTAGACCGGGCGCAGGAGGTCGAGATCGATCATCCGGTGCATGGTCTCGAGCATGAACCCGTCGCCACCCAGCACGACGGCGGCGTCGGCCTCTTCGAGTGGCACCCAGACGGCGCAGCCGGCCAGCGCGTCGGCCGCTTCCTGCGCCCGCTCCGTCGGCGAGGCGAGCAGCGCCAGCTTCTGAAGGTCCTTGCCCTGGGCGGTCATCGACCGTGGTCCTATGGAGCCCCGTCCCGAATTGCAACGCGGCCGTCATTTGCTGGCGACGGCGGGGCGAGGATCGGCCAATAGGGTGCCATGGAGGCGATCGTTCATGGAAGGGACCGGCGGTGCAGCCGTGACCGGCGTTCCGCCGCACGATCTGCCGAGGCCGTCCAGCTGGCTGCCGCTTTCGAGCGGGACGAGATCGAGATCCTGTTCCAGCCGCAGTTCGCCGCCCCGGACGGCGCGCTGCTCGGCGCCGAGGCCCTGGCGCGCTGGCGGCATCCCGAGCAGGTCCTCGTCGGCGGCGATGCGCTGTTCGAGATCGCCGATCGTTCCGGGCTCTCGTGCCGGCTTTCGTCGCATGTCGCTCGCCTGGCACTCGAGGAGGCGAGCGGCTGGCCGCGAAACCTGCGCCTTTCGCTCAACGTGACCGCGGCCGACCTGGCTGAGCCCGATTTCGTGGAACGGGTCGCCTCGGCGATCGGACGTGCGGGATTTGTACCCTACCGGCTGACGATCGAGATCACCGAGCAGGCCCTGGTGGCCGACCTCGACCGGTCGGCCGAGCGCCTCGAGGCGCTCGGCCGCCTCGGCGTCTGCGTCGCGCTTGACGATTTCGGAGCCGGGTTCTGCAATTTCGGATACCTCAAGCGGTTGCCGCTCCACTATCTCAAGCTCGACCGGAGCATGATTGAAGGGATCGACCGCGACTCGCGCGATCTCGCGGTCCTCCGCGGGATCCTCTCGATGGCCCGTGCGCTGGGCTTGCAGGTTGTGGCCGAGGGGGTCGAGCGCGAAGCGCACCGCGAGGTCATCGCTCGCGAAGGGTGCTTCGCGTGGCAGGGGTTCCTCGGAGGGAGGCCGATGGCAGCGCACGCGTTCCGCAAGCTGAGCGAGGGCCGTGGTTAGGACGAAAAGTTAAAATTGGGCGGCAGGTTTGGGGATCTCGGGTTGACAACCAATCCAAACCCATGAAAAGTCTTGTTGTGCGACGCAGCATGAGGGGAAGGATTATGCTTAAGAACTCGATTGCCGCACTTTCGGCGATAGCCTTGGCTATCGGCCCGGTGGCGGCTCAAGCGGCCCCGCAGCCTGCGCCCCGGGCGCCGGCCGCAACCAAGGATTCGGAGCAGCTCGTCGGCACGACGGCCTGGGTTCTTGCCGCGATCGGCCTCGGCCTCGTGATCTGGGGCATCATTGAACTGGCCGACGACGACGACGAGCCGGCGAGCCCCTGAACTCGTCGCTTCACGGAGTTTACGAAGGGCCTCGCCGAGCGAGGCCCTTCTTGTTTCGGCCGGTCGCCAATTTGAGCCGGATCGTCAGGCGGCCTTGCTCTCGCGCCTTTCGGCCTTCCTGACGATCGCGCTCAGGCCCTTGGTCAACTGGTAGAGTCCGTTGAGGCGGGCCTGAGGGTCGCCCCAGGCGCGGCTGATCACGAGCTTCATGTCGGGACGCAGCTTGGCCGTGCCCTTCAGACGCTCAACGTAGGCGATCAGGCCGACCGGGTCGGGGAAGCGATCCTCGTGGAAGCTGACCAGCGTTCCGCGCGCGCCGACCTCGATCTTCGAGATGCATGCGGCGATGGCCTGGTGCTTGATCTCGATGAGCTTGACGAGATTCGCCGTGGCCTGCGGCAGCGGGCCGAAGCGGTCGATCATCTCTGCGGCCAGGCTCTCGATCTCGGCCTTGTCGCTCGCGTCATTCAGCCGCCGGTACAGGGCCATCCGCACCGCGAGGTCAGGGACGTAGTCCTCGGGAATCATGATCGGCGCGTCGACGGTGATCTGCGGGCTGAAGGCTTCACGCTCGCGCTCGAGCCCCATGTCGCCCGCCTTGGCCGCGAGAATCGCATCCTCGAGCATCGACTGATAGAGTTCGAAGCCGACCTCGCGGATGTGCCCCGACTGTTCGTCGCCGAGCAGGTTGCCTGCGCCGCGGATGTCGAGGTCGTGGCTGGCGAGCTGGAAGCCCGCACCCAGCGAATCGAGGTCGCCGAGCACCTTTAACCGCTTTTCCGCGACTTCGTTGAGCACAGTGTCCTTCGGCGTCGTCAGGTAGGCGTAGGCGCGCAGCTTGGATCGACCGACGCGGCCGCGCAGCTGGTAGAGCTGGGCGAGGCCGAAGCGGTCCGCGCGGTGGATCACGATCGTGTTGGCGCTCGGGATGTCGAGCCCCGATTCGACGATCGTGGTCGAGAGCAGCACCTCGTACTTCTTCTCGTAGAACGCGCTCATCCGTTCCTCGACCTCGGTCGGCGTCATCTGTCCGTGGGCGGTGACGAAGCGGACCTCCGGAACGTACTTGTGCAGCCACTCCTCGACCTGGGGCATGTCGGCGATCCGCGGCACGACGATGAAGCTCTGGCCGCCGCGGTGATGTTCGCGCAGCAGCGCTTCGCGCATGACCATGTCGTCCCATTCCATGACGTAGGTCCGCACCGCGAGGCGGTCGACCGGGGGCGTCTGAATGGTCGAGAGTTCGCGCAGACCGCTCATGGCCATCTGCAGCGTCCGCGGGATCGGCGTGGCCGTGAGGGTGAGCACGTGCACGTCGGCGCGCAGCTGCTTGAGCGCTTCCTTGTGGGTGACACCGAATCGCTGCTCCTCGTCGACTATGACGAGGCCGAGGCGCTTGAACCTGGTGGACTTCGACAGGATTGCATGGGTGCCGACGACCACGTCCATCGTTCCGTCGGCGAGGGCGTCGCGAGTCGCCTTCATTTCCGCCGCCGGGACCAGTCGCGAAAGGCGGCCGACTTTCAGCGGGAAGCCGGCAAAGCGTTCGCTAAAACTCTGGTAGTGCTGGCGCGCGAGCAGCGTGGTCGGCGCGATCAGCGCTACCTGTTGGCCCTGCATCGCCGCCACGAACGCCGCGCGCAGCGCCACTTCGGTCTTGCCGAAGCCGACGTCGCCGCAGACGAGGCGGTCCATCGGTTTGCCCTCGGCAAGGTCCTTCAGCACATCCGCGATCGCCTGCTCCTGGTCGTCGGTCTCTTCCCACGGGAATCGCTCGACGAACTGGTTGAAGCTGCTTTCCTCGGGTTCGAGCACCGGCGCCTTGCGCAGGGCGCGGGCCGCCGCGGTTCGCAGCAGCTCGTTGGCGATCTCGCGAATGCGTTCCTTGAGCCGCGCCTTGCGCTTCTGCCATCCCTCGCCGCCGAGGCGATCGAGCACGGCGGCTTCTTCGCCGCTGCCGTAACGGCTGAGCACATCGATGTTCTCGACCGGGATGTAGAGCTTGTCGCCCCCGGCGTATTCGAGCATCACGCAGTCGTGCTGGCTCTGGCCGACGGTGATCGGCTCAAGGCCCAGGTAGCGGCCGATGCCGTGGTCGAGGTGGACCACGAGGTCGCCGCGGTTGAGCGCGGAGAGTTCGGCGAGGAACGCGTCCGAATCCTTGCGCCGCTTGCGCCGCCGGACGAGACGGTCGCCGAGCAGGTCCTGCTCGGTGACGAGTTCCATCTCGTCGTTGGCGAATCCGGTGTCGAGCGGCAGCACCATGCCCACCGGCCGCCCTTTTGCCGCGAGGCCGAGCGCTTGCTGCCAGCTGTCGGCGCTCTCGAGCCCGATCCCGGCTTCGCCGAGGATCGAGGCGATGCGGCTGCGCGAGCCCTCGGAATAGGCCGCGAACAGCGCGCGCTTGCCCGAGCCGGCGAGGGTCCTGAAGTGCGCCGCCGCCGCTTCGTAGACATTGTCGCCGCGCGTGCGCTCGGGCGCGAAGTCGCGCGCCGAGCGGAATCCGAAATCGACGGTCCCAGGGCTCTCGGGCTCCGCGAAGATCGAGGCGCGGTGGACCGGCCGTCGCTCGAGGGCTTCGGCAAACTCGTCCCGCGACAGGTAAAGCGCGTCGGGCTCCAGCGGACGATAGGAGCCGGCGGCCTGCCCGGCGATCTCGCGGCGCTGGCGGTGATAGTCGTCGATGTCGGCAAGCCGTTCCTCGCCGGCGCCGACGGCAGCCGAATCGGTCACCACGAGGTCGTCCGGCCCGAGGTGGTCGAACAGCGTCGCCAGGCGATCCTCGAACAGCGGAAGCCAGTGTTCCATGCCCGCCAGCCGGCGGCCCTCGCTGACCGCCTGGTACAGCGGGTCTTGCGTGGCGTGGGCGCCGAAGGCTTCGCGGTAACGCGTGCGAAAGCGCTTGATCGTGTCTTCGTCGAGCAGCGCCTCGCTGGCCGGCAGAAGCAGGTGCCCGTCGGTCGTCGCCGTTGTGCGCTGGGTGGCGGGATCGAACAGGCGCAGCGATTCGAGCTCGTCGCCGAAGAAGTCGAGCCTCAGCCCGTGGTCGAGCCCGGCCGGGAAGATGTCGAAGATCGAGCCGCGCACGGCGAACTCGCCCGTGTCGATCACGGTGTCGGTGCGCGAATAGCCCTGCCGCTGCAGCAGCGCGATCAGGCTGTCGTAGCCGATCCGCATGCCCGGTTTCAGCTCGCGCACGGCCTCGCGGATGCGGAACGGCGTCAGCACGCGCTGGAGCAGGGCGTTGACCGTGGTCACCAGCAGCTGGGCGGAGGTCTTCCCGGCCTGGAGCTGGTGCAGGGCCGAGAGGCGGCGGGCGCTGACCGAAAGCGCGGGACTCGCGCGGTCGTAAGGCAGGCAGTCCCAGGCGGGAAACTCGATCACCTGCAGCTCAGGGGCAAACCAGCGTGCTGCGTCGGCGACGGCGCGCATCGCCTGCTCGTCGGGCGCGATGAACACGGCACGGCCTTTTGCCGCGCGCGCCAGATCCGCCATGACGAGAGGCTGCGCGCCGCGCGGAACCGAGGAGAGGGTCAGCGGCCGGTCGGCCTGCAGGATACGGGAAAAGTCGGGCATTCTGGGAATCCGGGCACGCAACTAGGGCCCCCTGCTCGTTCGAGAGGGGGCTGGACGATTGGCGAGGGCGATAGCGCCGTGCCGGCCCAAGCGCCACCCCACTGATCTGTCACGAGGAAACCCGCCCGCGAAGTTGGAAGGGCGACGCGGGCGGGGGTCACGCAATGCAGGGTCAAAGGGGGGAGACCCGTTGCGAACCGCAACTTACGTGGTGACGTAGTCCAGCTTTTCAAGGGCGGCGAGCAACGGACCCCGGTACCGTTCGGGCGCTGGCCTTGCCTTGAGCGCCCATGCCATGATGTCGACGTCGTCTTCTTCGAGCAGCGCCTCGAACCAGTCGAGCTCGACAGGTCCCCAGCTCGCATGGTGACGATCGAAGAATCCCCCGATCAGGAAGTCGGCCTCGCGCGTTCCGCGGTGCCAGGCGCGGAAACGGGCGCGGGCGAGGCGCACGGCAAGGTCGGAACCGGCCATGCGCCCCCCCTTTGGCATTGCGCAGGCCGGCGTCAAGCCGGCTGCAGCTGGACCGTAGCAAGTTCGGCGCGAGGCAGGCCGCCATTTTCGGCCTTCGCCTGGAGCTGCTCCTTCAGGGCCAGCATCTCGTCGCGCAGCGCCACGAGGTCGACGCCGGTCTGGCGGCACTGGGCGAACATGCCCTCGGCCGGCTTTTCCTCTTCCTTCACGTGGTGCTGGATCTCTTCGCAGAGCACGGTGACCTTGGCCTCGAAGAAGGCGTCGTTGGCGCCGTTCTCCATGATGTCGTTGATCAGGATCTTGGCGCCATCGTGCTCGACGTACGATTCGCGTAGCAGGTCCTCGTCGATCTTGCCGTCGAACGCCGGGTAGAAAATCTTTTCCTCGATCTGGGCGTGGATCTTCAGCTCGTTGCAGATCTGCTGGGCGAGCGCGAGCTTGCGGTCCTTGTTGCTGGCACTGCAGAACTTCTGGAAGAGGTCTTCCACCGTGCAGTGGTCGGCCTTGAGCAGCGCGATGGCGTCGGTAAATTCCTGTTGCGGCATGGCATCTCTCCTGGGGGCAGGCGGGCGCGCCCGATGTCCGTGAAAGCCGCGAAAGCGGTGGCGGTTCCTGCCGCTGGGTACTTTGTCCGCCGCCCGGCCTGACCTATCAGGGCTCATGCGCCCCGAACTGCTCAACCCGCTGTTCGCCGAGACCGAGAGCCTCGAAGGCGTCGGACCGAAACTGCGCAAGCCGCTCGAGAAGCTCGGCCTGACCCGGGTGCGCGATGTCGCCTATCACTTGCCCGACCGCTTCGTGCAGCGCCGTGCAGTGACCGATCTCGACGAGGCGAGCGTCGGCGAGCAGATCGTCGTGCCGCTGACGGTGGTCGAGCACCGCGAGAGCCGCAACAACCGCGCCCCCCACCGGGTCGTGGCGCGCGACGCAAAGGGCAACGTCTGCGCGCTCGTCTACTTCGGCAAGGCCTCGTACACCGCGCGCAAGCTGCTGCCCGTGGGCGAGAAGCGCTGGGTCGCCGGCAAGCTCGAGCAGTACGACCAGTGGCTGCAGATCGTGCACCCCGATCACGTGACTGACAGCAGTGCCGGGCTGATGGAACATCTCGTCGAGCCGGTCTATCCGCTGGCGGAGGGCCTGACCCAGCCCAGAGTTGCGCAACTGGCCGAGCAGGCCCTCGCGCGTGCGCCGAAACTGCCCGAATGGGTCGAGCCGGGCGTTCTCGAGCGGCACAAGTGGCCGGGATGGCGCGACGCGCTGGTGCTCGCCCATCGCGGCCCGCATCCGGCGGCGCGCGACCGGCTGGCCTATGACGAGCTGCTGGCCAACAGCCTGGCGCTCATGCTCGTGCGGGCGGACAATCGCCGGCGCCGCGGGCAGCCGCTGCGGGGCGACGGCCGGCTGCGCGGCAAGCTCGCGCTGCCGTTCCCGTTGACCGGCGCCCAGCGGCGCTCGATCGCCGAGATCGAGAACGACCTTGCGCAGGACTCGCCGATGCTGCGGCTGCTCCAGGGCGACGTCGGTTCGGGCAAGACGGTCGTGGCGCTGGACGCGATGCTGATCGCCGCCGAGGCCGGGGCGCAGGCGGCGCTGCTGGCGCCCACCGAAATTCTCGCACGCCAGCACTTCGAGACGTTGCGGGCGATGACCGGTTCGACCGGGGTTTCGATCGCGCTGCTCACAGGGCGCGACAAGGGGCGGGCGCGAGAATCCGTACTGATGGGGCTCGTCGACGGATCGATCCAGATCGTCGTCGGCACCCACGCGATCTTCCAGGAGGCCGTCGCCTACCGCAATCTCGGGCTGGTGGTGATCGACGAGCAGCACCGCTTCGGCGTCGGCCAGCGGCTGATGCTGACGCAGAAGGGCAAGGTCGCACCGCACTGTCTCGCGATGACCGCAACGCCGATCCCGCGCACGCTGACGCTCGCACAGTACGGCGAGATGGACGTGAGTCGGCTCGACGAGATGCCGCCGGGGCGTCAGCCGATCGACACCCGGGTCGTGGCGATCGAGCGCCTGCCGGAAGTCGTCGATGGCCTCGCCCGGCATCTCGAAGCCGGACGGCAGGCCTACTGGGTCTGCCCGATGGTGCGCGGCGACCATGAGAGCGAGGATCTCGCGGCGGCTGAAGCGCGGTTTGCGGCGCTCAAGGCGCGCTTTGGCGAGACGGCCGTACTCGTTCACGGGCAGATGAAGCCCGAGCTCAAGGACGCAGCGATGGAACGCTTCGCGAGCGGCGAGGCGAAGTTGCTTGTGGCGACGACGGTGATCGAGGTCGGCGTCGACGTGCCCAATGCGACTCTGATGATTATCGAGCAGGCCGAACGCTTCGGGCTCGCCCAGCTGCACCAATTGCGGGGCAGGGTGGGGCGCGGGTCGGGGAAGTCGGTATGCCTGCTGCTGCGCAGCGAAACGCTGAGCGACACCGCGCGCGACCGCCTCGCACTGATGCGCGAAACGCAGGACGGATTTCGCCTGGCCGAAGAGGACCTGCGTCTGAGGGGCGGCGGCGAGCTGCTGGGGACGCGGCAGTCTGGCGACACCCCGTTTCGCGTCGCCGACCTCGAGCAAATGCAGCGGCTGCTGCCGGTCGCGCACGACGACGCACGTCTGCTGATCGAGCGCGACGGCGGCCTCGCTTCGCCGAGGGGTGAAGCGGCGCGCGTGCTGCTTTACCTGTTCGAGCGCGACTGGGGCGTGCAACTGCTGCGCGGCGGCTGAGGAGCCGGGCATGGATTTGCGATTGCCAGCAGCCTCTCGCGCGGCGCAGTAGCGCGGCCGTGCCGACCGAGTCTCTCCTGGGCTTCGCCCGCCGCGCCCTGTTCACGGTCGCGGTCCTTGGCGGCAGCTTCCTGCTGTTTCTCGTTCAGCCGATGGTTGCGCGCTTCGCCCTCCCGCGGCTCGGAGGCGCGCCGGCCGTGTGGAACAGCGCGATGCTCGTGTTCCAGGTGCTGCTGCTCGGCGGTTACGCCTATGCCCACGCGATTTCCCGGCTGCCGTTCCGCCGGCAGGCCTCGCTTCATGTCGCGCTGCTCGTGGCAGCGGCGCTGACGCTGCCGATCTCGCTGGCGGAGATTCCCGCGCCGGAGCCCGGCTGGGAGATCCTGTGGGTGCCGGCGCTGTTCCTGGCCACGATCGGTCCGGTGTTCCTGCTGCTGTCGGCGCAGGCCTCGCTGATGCAGCGCTGGTACGCGGGCCTTCCCGACGCACGAAATCCGTACAGACTCTATGCCGCCTCCAATATCGGCAGCTTCGGCGGCCTGATCGCCTATCCCTTCTGGATGGAGCCCGAGATGGCGCTGGGCGAACAGAGCCGCGCCTGGTCGCTCGGATACCTGGTGCTCGCGGCGCTGGTCGGTCTGGTGGCTGCGTGGCGCTGGAACGTGCCGGAAGCCGCTCCCGCGGCGATGCCCACCACAGCGTCGGGGCCGGTCGGCCGTCGGCGGGTGCTGCACTGGCTGGCGTTGGCGGCCGTGCCGTCAGGACTCATGTTGTCCACGACCACGCTGCTCACGGCCGACCTGATGGCGATGCCGTTGTTGTGGGTGATCCCCCTCGGCCTCTACCTGCTGAGCTTTCCGGTCGCGTTCTCGGACCATGGCGACTGGGCGCGGCTGTTGGGCCGCTACGCGCCGGTTCCGCTGCTCATGATCGGCGGACTGGCGATGATTTCGGGCGGGCAGTCCAACCCGGCCCTGGCGCTGGCGATGGCCGCGCTGCTGTTCGTGCTGGCCGTCGCGCTCCATGCCCAGCTCTACGCTTTGCGCCCCGCTCCCGAGCGCCTGACCCTGTTCTACCTCGCCGTCGCCGCCGGAGGCGCGCTCGGGGGACTGTTCACCGCGCTCGTCGCACCGCTCCTGTTCGATTGGGTCTATGAACATGCATTGCTGTTGCTCGCCGCGGCTATGCTGGTTCCGCAGTCGCCGTTCGTTCCCGTGCTGTCACGGTTCTGGCAGAGCGGCCAACGGGCGCGGCCCGTGGCTGTCGTCGCGGTGTTCGCAGCCGCCTTGCTCGCCTGGCGCCTCGCCCATGCCGTCGAGGAGACGCGCGGGACGGAGATCCTGGTGCTGGTTTCGGCGCTCGTCGTTCTCGGCCTCTTCCTGGTTGGCAAGCGCTGGGCATTCGTCGCAGTCTTCGCGCTGATGATGCTCGGCCACGGCGGTCTGTCGACGCTTTCCCTCAGCGTCGAGGGCACCCGGTCGCGCAGCTATTTCGGCGTCTACGCGGTCGAAACATCCCCCGACGGCACGATGCGCCGGCTGGTCCACGGCACGACCATGCACGGAGAGCAGTGGCTCGATCGCGACCGTCGAAGCGAGCCGACCGCCTACTATGGCCGCACCTCGGGGGCGGGCCTCGTCCTGGCGGCCGCAGAACCCGGCGATTCGATCGGCATCGCCGGTCTCGGCGTCGGCACCCTGGCCTGCTATCGAAAGCCGGGACAGGCCTGGACCTTTTTCGAGATCGACCCTCTCGTCGTGCGCTATTCGCGCGACCGCACGTTCAGCTTCGTTGCCGATTGCGCGCCCGATGCGCGGATCGTCGTCGGCGATGCGCGTCTCGAGCTTGCCGAGGAGCCGGCCGGACGGTTCGACGTCCTCGCGATCGACGCTTTCACGTCCGACGCCATCCCGCTGCACCTGCTGACAACGGAGGCCTTCGCGACCTATCGCCGCGTCCTCGCGAGCGACGGCGTCCTGCTCGTGCACATCTCCAACCGCTTCATCGACCTCGAGCCGATGATCGCGGCGCTCGCACACGCCGGAGGCTGGCATGCCCGCATCCGGCACGACGCTCCCGGCGAAACCGAGGGGCTGAGCGCGTCCGACTGGGTGATGCTCACCGGCGATGTTGAGCGGCTGGCGACAATCGAGTCGGCAGAACCTGAAGCCTGGAGCCCGCTCCGGGCGGCTGCACCGCGGCCCTGGACCGACGACCGGGCCTCCTTCGTCTCGCTGATACGGTTCTAGCGGCTACTTGCTCCGCGGCTCGGGCGGCAGCAGGCGCTCGACGGCGGCCATGAAGGGCTCGATCTTGATCGGCTTGGGGAGGTAATCCTTGGCTCCGGCCTTGCGAATCCGGTTTTCCTCGCCCTTGCCGACATAGGCGGTCACGGCGAGGATCGGGATTTCCCGGAACTGGCTGTCGGCCTGCAGCGCCTCGATCAGCCGCACGCCCGAGACATTCGGCAGGTTGATGTCCATGATGATGAGATCGGGAGCGAACTCCCTGACCTTCGCCATGACCTGCCCGCCGTCGCCGACGGCTTCCACGGTGAAGTCGCGGCCTTCGAGGACCGCGCAATAAAGCATCCGGTTCAGAAGATCGTCTTCGACGATGAGAGCTCGTTTGGCCACCGGCGCATAACGCACCAATCGCCATTCGGTGCCCTAAATTTCTCGCATCCTCGCGAGCAGGTTTCCGGGGAACAAGTCGACGGTCACAAAACTGTCATCTTGGCAGGGGCGCGCCCGCGGACCTATGAGGCGCGCGACCCCGCCCGGACAGGAACCCGAACCCATTCGACAGGTCGCCGCCCTTCCGTATCGTATCGAGGGACAAGCCCCCGACGCGCGTGTCCGTGTCATGCTGATCACCACGCGCGGGGCCAAGGCGCGCTGGGTGCTGCCGAAAGGCAATCCCGGCGCCACGAGCGCCTTGCACGTCGCGGCCGCGCGCGAGGCGCGGGAGGAAGCTGGAGTGCTCGGCGCTGTCTGCCCGGTTCCGCTCGGCAGCTATCGCTATCGCAAGCGCCAGGGCAGCGGCGCTTCGCTGATGATCGACGTCGACGTCTTTCCACTCGCGATCACCGACGAACTCGACGCCTGGAAGGAACAGGGGCAGCGCGAGCGTCGCTGGTTTTCGCTGGACGAGGCCGCGAAGGCCGTCGACGAGGAAGACCTCGGGAACCTGATCCGCTCGTTCGGCTCCAGCGAGTTTCAGTCGGCGGTCAACCGGAGCCGGCTCGGCGGGATCGCGAGCGAGAAGACAAGGGGATTGAGTTCGATGTTCGCCTGGTTCCAACGCCTGCTGCCGAAGACCGGCAACTTCTTCGAGCTGTTCGAAGCCCATGCCACGACCGTGCTCGCCGCCGCCGAGGCGACCGCGCGCATGGTCTCCGGCACGTCTGACCCGGCAGAGCACATTCGCGAGATCATCGAGCGCGAGCATGACGCCGACGAGATCACCCGTGAGGTGCTCCAGACCGTGCGCCGCACGTTTCTCACCCCGTTCGACCGCGGCGCGATCACCAGCCTTATCGGGGCGCTCGACGACACCGTCGACGAGATGCAGGCCGCCGCGCATGCGATCGACCTCTACCGGATGACCGAGTTCACCCCGCAGATGCGCGACATGGCCGCGATCGCCGTCGACGCGGCGCGGCTGACCGCCGAGGCCATTCCGCTGCTACGCGACGTCAGCCGGAACGGCGCACGCCTGCACGAGCTGACCGAACGCCTGGTCCGCATCGAGGGGCACGCCGACCACATCCATTCTGCGGGCCTGCGCCAGGCGCTCGACGACCACGGCTCGAAGGACACGCTGCGCTTCGTGGTCGAGCGCGAAATCTACAAGCACCTCGAACGGATCGTCGACGCGTTCGAGGACGTCGCCGACGAGATCGACGGCATCGTCATCGACCATTCCTGAGCGCGCCCCGTGTACGAGCTCGCCCTGCCTTTCCTGATCGCGCTGATCGTCCTGGCGCTGCTGTTCGACTTCCTGAACGGCCTGCACGATGCGGCGAACTCGATCGCCACGGTGGTCGCCACGCGTCTGCTGTCGCCGGTCATGGCGGTGGCTTTCGCCGCGACGTTCAACTTTGCCGCCTATTTCCTGACGGTTGCCGTCCCGAGCCTTCACGCGGTCGCCGAGACCATCGGGGCGGGGCTGATCGACCAGGAACTGGTCACGCCGGCCGTGGTGTTCGGCGCGCTGGTGGGGGCGATGTTCTGGAACGTCGTGACCTGGGTGAAGGGAATCCCCTCGTCGAGCAGCCATGCGCTGATCGGCGGGATCGTCGGTTCCGGCGTCGCCCATGCCGGCTTCACCGGCGTGCAGTGGAGCGGGCTCAACAAGTCCCTGGCGGCGATCGTCCTCTCGCCGGCGGCGGGTATGTTCCTCGCGCTTTTCATCATGATGCTGAGCAGCTGGGTGCTCTACCGCGCGACGGCCAAGCGCGCCGAGCGCGGGCTGAGGGCGCTGCACCTGCTTTCCTCGGCGGCCTATTCGCTGAGTCACGGCCTCAACGACGCGCAGAAGACGATGGGCATCATCACCGTGCTGCTGTTCTCGACCGGGCACCTGAGCGGCGAGTTCTACGTGCCCCATTGGGTGGCGATCAGCTGCTACGTGGCGATCGCGCTCGGCACGCTGTCAGGCGGCTGGCGGATCATCGAGACGATGGGCTCGCGAATCACCAAGCTGTCGCAGCACCAGGGCTTCAGCGCCTCGGCCGCGGGCTCTGTGGTGATCTTCACCGCGTCGGTGCTCGGCATCCCGGTCTCGACTACCCACACGATCACCGGCTCGATCATCGGCGCCGGCACCGCCCGCCGGGCCTCGGCGGTGCGCTGGGGCGTGGCGCAGAACGTGATCATCGCGTGGATCATCACGATCCCCGCCTCGGCCGTCGTCGGGGCGGTGTTCTATTCGCTGACGCGCCTGTTCTGATCAGGGAACGAGCCACAGCCTGAGCAGCCAGGCGACGGCTCCCAGTGCGGCCACGCTCGCCAACCAGATGCCGGCGAACCAGAGCAGCCGCAGCCACAGCGGGCGCTGCTCGCTCAATGGTAGCCCTCCGAGCCGACCTTGCCGCGGAACACCCAGTACGACCAGGCCGTGTAGGCAAGGATCAGCGGCAGGATCAGGACCACGCCGACGAGCATGAACAGCTGGCTTTCTTCGGGGGCCGCGGTATCCCAGATCGTCAGACTGTCGGGTACGACGTAGGGCCAGATCGTCACCCCTAGCCCCGCCATGCCCAGCAGGAACAGCGCCAGCGACAGCAGGAACGGTGCAAGCTCCTGCCGCTTCCTCAGGGCGCGAAGCAGGAATCCGGCGATGATCGCGGTCAGCAACGGAACCTGGCTGGCGAACAGGATGTTCGGCATCGCCAGCCAGCGCTCGCGGTATTCGGGCAGCAGGACCAGGTTGTAGGCGCTGACTGCGGCCATCAGCACCAGCGTGGCGAGCGCGGCGCCGAACGCGAGGCGATAGGCCTTGGCCTGGACGTCACCTTCGAGCTTCCAGATCATCCAGCATGCGCCGAGCAGTGCGTAACCGGCCGCCACCCCGAGCCCGGTGAGCAACGTGTAAGGGGTCAGCCAGTCCCACCAGCTGCCGGCATAGGCCCGGTCCGAGACTTCGATTCCCTGGAGGATCGCCCCGAGGATCATCCCTTGCGAGAGGGCCGCGACCAGCGAACCGGCGAAGAACCCGAAGTCCCACAACGGCCGGTGCCGCTCGTCGCGATGGCGGAATTCGAACGCGACGCCGCGGAACACCAGGCCGAGCAGCATCACGATCACCAGCGGATAGGTTGCGGGCAGGATCACCGCATAGGCGAGCGGAAAAGCGGCCAGCAGGCCGCCTCCGCCCATTACCAGCCAGGTCTCGTTGCCGTCCCACACGGGCGCGATCGAATTCATCGCCCGGTTGCGTCCGCTGCCCACCTTGAGCGCGGGGAACAGGATGCCGATGCCGAGGTCGAACCCGTCGAGCACGACATAGGCGAACACCGCGAAGGCGATGATGAAGGCCCAGATCGTGGTGAGGTCGAGGGTCATGGCTCGCTCCCCGTGCGCTGCGCGAGCCCCGGCGTGACTCCAGCCGAGCGGATCGGCTCGCGCTCGGCGCTTTCGGGATCGGGCTCGTTCGGCAGGGGCGGCCTGCTCATCAGGCGCAGCATGTACCAGATGCCGACCCCGAAGACCGCGAAATAGACGAGCACAAACGCGACGAGCGAAGCCGCCACCGCCGGCGCATCGAGCGGACTCACGGCGTCGGCCGTGCGCAGCAAGCCGTAGACCACGTACGGCTGGCGGCCGACTTCGGTCGTCACCCAGCCGGCGATGACCGCGACGAAGCCGGACGGCGCCATCGCGACCGCGAAGCGGTGCAGCGCGCGCCACTCGTAAAGCGTACCCCGCCAGCGCGCCCACAGCCCCGCGAGGCCGAGCGCCAGCATCAGCAGCCCGAGGCCGACCATGATCCGGAACGACCAGAACACGATCGCCACCGGCGGCTGCTCGTCGTCCGGGATCGTGTCGAGGCCCGCCAGCGGCGCGTCGAGGCTGTGCTTGAGGATCAGGCTGCCGAGCTTCGGGATTCCGACCGCGTAGTCGAGTCGCTGCTCGCGATCGTTGGGAATGCCGAACAGGTAGAGCGGCGCCCCGTGCTCGTGGCTCTCGTAGTGCGCTTCCATCGCCATCAGTTTGGCCGGCTGGTGCTCGAGCGTGTTGAGCCCGTGCTGGTCGCCGAGGAAGACCTGCACCGGTGTGACGAGGACGGCCATCCACATCGCCATCGAAAACATCTTGCGCGCGTGGGGGTTGGTCCTGTCGCGCAGCAGGTGCCAGGCGGCGACCCCGCCGACCGCGAGGGCGGTGGTCAGGTAGGCGGCGATCACGGTGTGCATGAGCCGCCATGGAAAGCTGGGGTTGAAGATGATCTCGAGCCAGCTCGGACCCGGGAGAAATTGGCCGTTGGCGCCGATCAGGTGGCCCTGCGGTGTCTGCATCCAGCTGTTCGCGGCGAGGATCCAGAACGACGACAGCAGGGTGCCTGCGGCGACCATGAGCGTGGCGGCGAAGTGCAGCCCGCGGCCGACCCTGTTCATCCCGAACAGCATCACGCCGAGGAAGCCGGCCTCGAGAAAGAAGGCGGTCAGGACCTCGTAGGCCATCAGCGGCCCGATCACCGGACCGGCCCTGTCCGAGAAGACCGCCCAGTTGGTGCCGAACTGGTATGACAGGACGATGCCGGAGACGACGCCCATGGCGAAGTTCACCGCGAATATCTTCACCCAGTAGCGGAACAAATCGAGGTAGAGTGCCTTGCCTGTCCTGAGCCACAGGCCCTCGAGCACGGCGAGGTAGCTGGCGAGACCGATGGTGAAAGCCGGGAACAGGAAATGGAAGCTCACGGTGAAGGCGAACTGGAGCCGCGCGAGCAGGAGAGCATCTGCACCGTCGAACATGAATTCGCTCTAGACCCCTTTCGCAGGAGAAGCGATTTCCTACCCTGCAACAGCCGTTGCCCTCCCGGCAACGGCACCTTACACCGCGCCAACGTCTGAAACAGCGAAACGGCTCCCTTGATCCTTTCCCCCTTCGAATGGACGATCGCCAAGCGTTACATGCTTCCCGGCCGCGGCGAAGCCGTGATCGCGCTGGTCGCTTCGATCTCGATCGGCGTGGTGATGCTCAGCGTGGCGATGCTGGTCATCGTGATGAGCGTGATGAACGGCTTTCGCGCCGAGCTGATCGAGAAGATCACCGGCCTCAACGGCCACGCGATCATCCAGGCCTACGGCGGCCGGCTGGACAACTGGGAGACCTTGCTCGAGGAGGTACGTGCGACGCCCGGAGTGGTCGAGGCCTCGCCGTTGATCGAGCAGCCGCTCATGGTGACTTTCAACGGCCGCGTGGAAGGCGTGCTGGTGCGCGGCAACACGCCCGAGGACATCGCCAAGCTCGCCCCCAACGTCCTTGCGGGCGACTTGTCCTCACTCCGCCCGGGGCAGGACAATGTCGCGATCGGCTCGCGCCTCGCGATGAACCTCGGGGCGCGCCTCGGCGACGTCATCACGCTGATCAACCCCCAGGGACGTTCAACCCCCTTCGGCACCGTCCCGCGCCAGGTCGGATACACGGTCACAGCGATCTTCGAGGTCGGCGTTTACGACTATGACGAGGGCTTCGTGGTCATGCCGATCCCCAACGCCCAGACGCTGCTGCTGACCGGGGATTCGATCGGGATGATCGAGGTCATGACCACCGACGCCGAGCGCGTCGGGGAGATACTCGCTCCGGTCACGCGCAAGCTCCAGGGCCGGGCGGTCGTCAGCGACTGGAAGACGATCAACCTCTCGCTGTTCGAGGCGCTTCAGGTCGAGCGCGTGGCGATGTTCTTCGCGCTGTCGATCATCGTGCTGGTCGCCGCGTTCAACATCCTGTCGTCGCTGGTCATGCTGGTGCGCTCGAAAACGCGCGACATCGCGATCCTGAGGACGATGGGAGCGACGCGAAAGAGCCTGCTCAAGATCTTCGTCACCACCGGTTCGGTGGTCGGGGCGATCGGAACGCTCGCGGGGCTGTTGCTGGGTTTCCTGGTCCTGCAGTTCCGCCAGCCGATCGTGCGCGTGATCGAGCTCGTCAGCGGCCGCAGCATGTGGGATCCCGAGGTTCGCTTCCTGACCGAGCTCCCGTCGCGGACCAACCCGTTCGAAGTCCTTCTCATCTGCCTGATGGCGATGGGGCTCAGCTTCCTGGCGACTCTCTATCCGGCATATCGGGCCGCCAGCACCGATCCCGTGCAGGTGCTGCGCTATGAATAGTCCGGTCGTTCGCCTCACCGACCTGACTCGCAGCTTCCGGCAGGGTGGCGAGACCATCGACGTCCTGCGCGGGGTGAACCTCGAGATCATGCCGGGCGAGATCGTCGCGCTGCTCGGCCCGTCGGGGACCGGCAAGTCGACAATGCTGCAGGCGGTGGGGCTTCTCGAGGGCGGTTTCGGCGGCCGTATCGAGATCGCCGGGATCGACGCGACGGACCTGGCATCGGGCGACCGTACGGCGCTGAGACGCGACCACCTCGGCTTCGTCTACCAGTTTCACCACCTGCTGCCCGACTTCAGCGCCGAGGAAAACGTGATGCTGCCGCAGCTCGTGGCGGGGGTGGCGCGCAACGAGGCCTTGCAGCGCGCCCGCGAGCTCCTCGGATCGCTCGGCCTCGACCACCGGTTGACGCACCGGCCGAGCCAGTTGTCGGGCGGCGAGCAGCAGCGCGTCGCGGTCGCCCGGGCGCTGGCCAATCGCCCGAAGCTGGTGCTGGCAGACGAGCCGACCGGCAACCTCGACGAGGCCACCGCGGACAAGGTCCTGGCGCAGTTCCTCGAACTGGTCAGGGGACAGGGGAGCGCGGCACTCGTCGCGACACACAACGAGCGGCTCGCCGCGCGGATGGACCGCGTCGTGCGGCTGCACGACGGTTTCCTGGCCTAGTCAGTCGGCGGCGGCCCGCGCCGCTTCGAGCTCCTCGACCGACATCCTGATCGTCTCTCCGTCGACGGTCAGCGTGGCGGTATCGCCCTTGACGTCGATCCGGCCCAGCTCACCGAGATCGACGGTCTGGTTGTCGCCGTCCACCGAGATGTTGCCGAGCCCGCCGAGGTCGAGCGTGGTCGTTCCTTCGGACCTGTCGGCAATCGAGGCCCCGGTAGCCACGGCGGTCGCGCCGGTGATGGCGGCAGTCAGTGCACCCACGATGATGTAGGCGACGATCGCAACCAGCACCGTCACCACGGTGTAGCCGACCGACTTGTCCTGCGGCACGCCGAGCACGGGCGTCGCACCGAGATAGAACAGGTACAGACTGTACAGTCCCACAATGCTCAGGATCGCGAGCGCCGGGATCAGGCCGAAGATTCCGGCCAACCATGCCGCGGTCATCGAGTAGGCGACGAGCCGGAAGGCCGACGGGAAGTCTTCGCGGCCACCGAATTTCGGGCTAAGGAAATTGGCGACGAACGTCACCACGAACAGGCTGACGAGCGTGAGCACGAAGCTGATCACCGCCGTGGTGAGCGCCGCACCCAGCGACGGCTTGTAGCTGACGAACAGGGCACTGTAGCCGAACACCTGGCCGCCGATCAGCGTCGCGATCGGCCCGATCGCCGCCAGCGGGATCACGTAGCTCGTGAGCAGCTTCATGGGCTCGGTGGTCTCGCCCGCGATCTTCGGCCACTCGGCCTTCGGCTGCACGATGATCGCCTTGGCCCGTTCGGCGATGCCCGTGCCGGCGGATTGCAGTGACGGTCTGTCTTCCATCTTGGCCTCCCCTGCCTTGGAACCGCGAAGGAACCACAACCGGTGCGCCAAGGGAAGGCCTTTCGTTGCCGGTCGAGCGCGCGGAGGCGCCCGTAGAGGCGAACTTGCAACGCGGCTCGGCCGGGGCTGGCCTGCAGCACGAGGACTTCGCCATGGAGCTTTTCACGGCCGCGATCCCCATCCTGCAGGCACACGGGGAGGGCGGGCTGACGCGGATAACCTGTTCCGGCGAAGCGGGCGGGGCAGTCCCCCAGCTCGGGAAATCCCGGCCGATCATGGGCTGATCTGGCTCGTGACTTTCGTTCATCTATCGCCCACGCGACGCGGGCGGTGATTGATCGGGAAAACGGCTTCTTCGAGCCTTTCGATTCGACGCGGGGGCACTAGTGTGTGGGCATGGCCTACGCTCCGTTCGTCCCGCTTCGCGTGCTGTCCAGTTACTCGATGCTCGAGGGCGCGGTCGACCCGAAGGCGCTGGCCAGGCTGGCCCGGGAGCGCGGCTTCCCGGCGATCGCGATCTGCGACCGCAACGGGCTGTACGGCGTGCCCGCCTTCGCCGCCGCCTGCAAGGCGGAGGGTGTGCAGCCGATCGTCGGCACGCTGCTCGGCGTGGGGCGCGGAGACGACGGCCCGATCGATTACCTGCCGCTTTACGCCCAGGACGAGGCCGGCTGGCAGAACCTGTGCCATCTCGTCAGCCGCGCGCACCTCGACCGACCGCCGGAGCTGGCGCCTCATGTCCGCCTCGAAGATCTCGAGGGCCGCACCGAAGGGCTGATCGCGCTGACCGGCGCGAGCGAGGGGGCCGTGACTCGACTGCTCGCCGATGGGCGCATGGCCGAGGCCGAAGGGGTGCTCGAGCGCCTTTCGGGCCTGTTCGCGGGCAAGCTGTACATCGAGCTGGCACGCCGCGGCGATCCGGTCGAAGACGCGGCCGAGGACGCGCTGGTCGAGCTCGCCTACGCCCGTGACATTCCGCTGGTGGCGACGAACCCGGCCAATTTCGGCGAGCCCCACATGCACGCGGCGCACGACGCGATGCTGTGCATCGCGCACTCGACGCATCTCGACAGCGCCGAAAGGGTCCGCTCGAACCCCGAGGCCTTCGTCAAGTCGGCCCCGATGATGGAGGAACTGTTCGCCGACCTGCCCGAAGCGACCGCCAACACGCTGGTCGTCGCGCAGAGATGTGCATTCGCGCCCCCCAAGCGCAAGCCGATCCTGCCGAGCCTCGCCGGCGACAAGGAAGGCGAGGCGCGGATGCTTGCCGCGGACGCGCGCGCCGGACTTGAAGCCCGCCTTGCACAGTATCCGGACCTCACTGCCGAACAGCGTCAGGTCTACGCCGACCGGCTCGAGTTCGAGATCGACGTGATCACGCGGATGGGTTTCCCCGGCTACTTCCTGATCGTCGCCGACTTCATCAAGTGGGCCAAGGCGCACGACATTCCGGTGGGCCCGGGGCGCGGCTCTGGCGCAGGGTCGCTGGTGGCCTGGGCGCTGACGATCACCGACCTCGACCCGATCCGGCTCGGGCTGCTGTTCGAGCGCTTCCTCAATCCCGAACGCGTGTCGATGCCCGACTTCGACATCGACTTCTGCGAAACCCGCCGCGGTGAGGTGATCCGCTACGTCCAGGAGCGCTACGGGCACGACAAGGTCGCGCAGATCATCACCTTCGGCAAACTCAAGGCGAGGGCGGTGCTGCGCGACACGGGGCGCATCCTGCAGATGAGCTACGGGCACGTCGACCGGCTGTGCAAGATGGTGCCGAGCCACCCGACCGACCCGTGGACCCTGCCGCGCACGCTCAATGGAATCAGCGAGTTCCGCCGCGAGTATGAGAACGACAACGAGGTAAGGCGGCTGGTCGACCTCGCGATGCAGCTCGAGGGATTCCCGCGCAACACCTCGACGCACGCAGCGGGCGTGGTGATCGGCGACCGCCCGCTGGCCGAACTCGTCCCGCTCTATCGCGATCCGCGTTCGGACATGCCGGTCACGCAGTACGACATGAAGCACGTCGAGGACGCCGGGCTGGTCAAGTTCGACTTCCTCGGCCTCAAGACACTTTCGGTCCTGCGCAAGGCGGTCGACCTGCTGGCTCGGCGCGGCATCGAGGTGGACCTGAGCTCGCTGCCGTGGGACGATCCGCAGGTCTACGACCTGCTCAAGCGCGGCGACACGGTCGGCGTGTTCCAGCTGGAATCCGAAGGCATGCGGCGCACGCTTTCGGCAGTAAAGCCCGACAAGTTCGAAGACATCATCGCCCTGGTCTCGCTCTACCGGCCGGGGCCGATGGACAACATCCCGCTGTTCGGCAAGCGCAAGAACGGCGAGGAACCGATCGAATATCCGCACCCGAAGCTGGAAGGCATCCTCGCCGAGACCTACGGCATCTTCGTCTATCAGGAACAGGTGATGCAGGCGGCGCAGATCCTCGCCGGCTACTCGCTCGGCGATGCCGATCTCCTGCGCCGCGCGATGGGCAAGAAGATCCAGTCCGAGATGGACGCGCAGCGCGCGCGGTTCGTTGACGGCTGCCGCGAAGTTTCGGGCATCGACAAGGCCAAGGCCAACGAGCTGTTCGACTTGATCGACAAGTTCGCCGGCTACGGCTTCAACAAGTCGCACGCGGCCGCCTACGCGGTGCTGTCGTACCAGACCGCCTGGCTCAAGACGCATTACCCGGAGGAATTCTACGCCGCCTCGATGTGCTTCGACATGCACCAGTCGGAGAAGCTCGCGGTGTTCGTCGACGACCTCCGGCGCAACGGGCTCACTCTGCTCGGTCCGGACATGAACCGGTCCGAGGCCGAGTTCACCGTCGAAACGACCGAGCGCGGCCTCGCCGTCCGCTATGCCCTGGCCGGCATCCGCAACGTCGGCGAGAAGGCGATGGAGCAGATCGTCGCCGAGCGCGAAGCGCATGGTCCCTTTGCATCGCTCGACGATCTGTTCAGGCGCATGCCGCCGGGGGCGATGAACCGCCGGCAGCTCGAGAGCCTTGCGGGAGCTGGCGCCTTCGACAGCCTCGAGCCGGACCGGGCGCGAATCCTCGCGAGCGCCGACCTGCTACTCGCCGTGGCCGACGCGGCGGAGCGCGAGCGCGAGAGCGGGCAGGAGGGCCTGTTCGGAGGCGAGGACCATGCCGTGCCCGCGCTGCGCCTTGCCGACGCCCCCAGCTGGACCCGCGCCGAGCAGATGGCGGCGGAGCGCGAATGCTTCGGCTTCTACTTCGCTGCGCACCCGGTCGAGCAGTACCGGGCGATCGCCTCGGCCAACGGTGCGCGCAGCTACGCCAGCCTGATGGAATCCGGTGTCACCGGCGGTCGCCAGCCCGCGGTAATGGCGGCGCTCGTCGAAGGCGTAAGCAAGGGGCGGACGCGCCGCGGCGGCGAGTTCGTGCGCGCCGACTTTTCGGATTCCTCGGGACAGTTCACCGCGGCCTGCTTCGAGGAAGGACTGGTCGAGAGCTTCCAGCGCTGGGCGGCGGACGGCGTCTGCGTGCTGCTCAACGTCGAGCTCGACTCGCCGAGCCCCGACGAGCCCCCTCGGGTGACCGTACGCGGAGCGCGGCCGCTTGCAGAGGTTCACAACGCCGCGCGGATGCTGCTGTCGCTCGACGTCCACACCCCCGAAGCGCTGCAGGAGTTGCGCCTGGCGCTGACGGAGGGTGAACCCGGCCGCGGCGAGGTGCTCGCCCGCCTGTGCATAGGCGCCACTCCCGAGCCCGTCGTGCGGCTCGGCCGCGATTTCGTGCTCGACGGCGATCTGGCCGAACAACTGGCGCAGGTGGACGGTCTGTCAAACCTTTCATTGACGACCCGGCGCGGACCGGCCCATCTACGGTTGGTCGCCTGATGCAATCGACGGGAGGGAGTCGATGTTTGCATTCCTCAAGGCCGTCGCGCTCGGAATCTTCCTTGCGCTCATCGTATCGCTGTTCATCGGGTCGGGCGGCTCGGACGGCGGTATGCTCAACGTTCGCGCGGTGACGGTCCAGGGGTACCAGCTCTACTGGTCCTGGGCACTGTTCCTGATCGGCACCGGCCTGAGCTTCGTGCTGTTCCTGCTCATGGAGTGACGCGTTCGGCGCCGCGTGCGCCGCAACCGTCCTTCGCGCAAAGAAAACGGGCCGGGAAGCTCTCGCTTCCCGGCCCGCTTCGTTGCGGTGAAGTCAGGCGTCAGTTGCCCGCGCCGGGCCCATAGGTGACCTCGACGCGACGGTTCTGCAGCTCGCGCACGCCGTCGGCAGTCGGCACGCGAGGCATGGTCTCGCCGAACGACTGGGTGCTTATGCGCGCTTCCGGGACGCCGCGGCTGACCATGTGCGCGCGCGCGTTGTCCGCGCGGCGCTGGGCGAGACCCATGTTGTACTGGGCCGAACCCGACCGGTCGGCGTGTCCCGCGATCATGACCGACGCCGTGCCGCAGTTCGCGTAGGCCGAGACGGCGTTGTTCAGGATCGTCGCCGCCTCGGGCGTGATCACGTCGCTGTCCCAATCGAAGAACGCGATGTACGGCCCCTGGTTGCACTGCGCGACCGGCGGAGGCGGCGGCGGAGGCGGCGGCGGAGGAGGCGGCGGAGGCGGCGGCGGAGGCGGCGGCGGGGGAGGCGGCGGAGGCGCAGCCTGACCACCGAAGTTGAAGGTGACGCCGCCAAGAATCGAGTGCGAGCGGAAGCGCGAATCGGTCTGATCGCCGCTGATCGAATCGACGTTCACGTCCTCGACGTTGAAGAACTTGTAGCGCAGCGTCACGTCGACGTTGTCGGAGATCGCCTGGCGCAGGCCGGCGACGACCTGCCAGGCGAGCCCGCCATCGCTGCCGTCGATGAACGCGCCGGTGTTGGAGAACCCGCGCAGCGACTTGTAGTCGACCTTGCCGTAGCCGCCACCGACGCCGACGAAGCCACCGAGGCCGTCGTCGTCGCCGAAGTCGAGCATGGCGTTCAGCATGAACGCGAGTGCGGAAGTCTTCCCGCCGCCGGCATGGGTGCCGATCGGATAGGTGACGCCGCCCGAGGCCGGCAGTGCGACCGCGTTGTAGAACTCGTCGAGTTCGGCCTCACGATAGGAAGCCTCGGCCTCGAGCCGGAAGGCGCCGAGGTCGTAGCCGATGAACAGCGCGCCATCGTAGCCGTAGTCGTGGTCGAGGGTGACGACATTGTCGATGCCGGCGGCATCGAAATCGGTATCCTCGACGATCATGGCGCCGAAGTCGCCGCCGACGTACCAGGCGCCGTCACGCGCGGCCGCCGGGGTCGCGATGACCGCCGTCGCGGTGGCGAGCCACATTCCTATATTTCGCATGTTGATTCCCCTTGCGTCAGGCCGCCCGGACGGGTCCCTCGCCCATCCGCACTTGGAGCGGCGCAACTGATGCCACGACTCTCGTCGCGGTCAAGGGTTCCTTTATTGCAGCGCATCACGGCTTGGCGAGGGATTTTTGCAACAGTAACCACTTTTGCCTTGGGGTGTTGCCTCCCGATTACCCTCGCCATTTGACGGCCCTTGGTGGAATGCTGATTTCCTCGCGAGTCAGAACAGGGCCAGTTGGCCGCCGGGCGCAGGTGGGCGGAACTGGGTGCAGTCGAGCTCGATGCGCCCGTTGGCGATGCCGGCCCGCTTGCGGGCAAGGCGGAACCGGGCCCTGAACAGGTCGGCCCATACCCCGCTCGGCTTCATGCGGGTGAAGAAGTCCGGATCGTTGTCGCGGCCCCCGCGGATCGAACGGACGATCGCCATCACCTTGTCGCCGCGCTCGGGGAAGTGGGTCGCGAGCCACTCGCGGAAGAGCGGGCCGACCTCATGGGGCAGGCGCAAGGGAATCCATCCGGCCGAGGGGACGCGCAAGGCGCCTGCGCGCGCGAGGATTCCCTCGATGAATTCATCGGTGATCGCCGGGATCACCGGCGCTACCGAGCAGTGCGCGGGCACGCCCGCCTCGACAAGCTTGCCGAGCGCGGCAAGGCGCCTGGTGGGGGAGGAGGCGCGGGGTTCGAGCAGTCCGGAGAGGCGGGGATCGAGCGTGGTCACCGAGATCGCAACGGCCACGAGGTTCCTCTTCGCCAGCTCGATGAGCAGGTCGAGGTCGCGCAGGACGCGGGCAGACTTGGTCGTGATCGTCACCGGGTGGCGCGTCTCGAGACACAGTTCGAGCAGCGAACGGGTGATGCGGTAGCGGCCCTCGATCGGTTGGTACGGGTCGGTATTGGTCCCCATGGCGATCGGCTTCGGCCGATATCGCGGGCGGGCGAGGGTTTCGCGCAGCAGGGCGGCGGCGTTCGGCTTGGCGAACAGGCGAGTCTCGAAGTCGAGCCCGGGCGAGAGGTCGTGGAATGCGTGCGTCGGACGGGCGAAGCAATAGATGCAGCCGTGCTCGCAGCCGCGGTAGGCGTTGACCGAGCGATCGAAACCGATGTCGGGCGACTGGTTGAAAGTCAGGATGGTCTTCGGGTGCTCCTCGGTGACGGTCGTGCGCAGCTTGACGGGTGGACCGTCGAGCAGGGCGACGTAGTCGCGCCAGTCGCCGTCGGCCTCGCGCTGGGCGAGCCCGAAGCGGGAAGGGACCACGGCCGATTGCGCCCCGCGGCCGTGCACCGGCGGATTCTTGCGGTGTCGCATGCCCGGCATCGTACCCCCTAGGCAAAGTCGCGGCAAGAACATATAGAGAACAGATGGTCGCGCTCACCCTGATGCAGAAGCTCGAGATTCTCGCCGACGCCGCCAAGTACGACGCCTCCTGTGCCTCGTCGGGCACGGCCAAACGCAACAGTCTCGGCGGCAAGGGGATCGGCTCGACCGAGGGAATGGGCATCTGTCACGCCTATGCGCCCGACGGCCGCTGCATCTCGCTGCTCAAGGTGCTGCTGACCAACCACTGCGTGTTCGACTGCCACTACTGCATCAACCGCAAGAGCTCGAACGTGCGCCGAGCGCGCTTCACGCCGCAGGAAGTGGCCGACCTGACGCTCGCGTTCTACCGTCGCAATTACATCGAAGGGCTGTTCCTCTCGTCGGGCATCGCGAAGAATTCCGACCATACGATGGAGCAGCTCGTCGAGACCGCGCGCATCCTGCGCGAGGAGCACGACTTCCGCGGCTACATCCATCTCAAGACCATACCCGACGCGGATCCGGCGCTGGTCCACCAGGCCGGGCTCTATGCCGATCGCGTCTCGATCAACGTCGAGCTGCCGACCGAAAGCGGGCTGACGCGCCTCGCGCCGGACAAGGATGCACGCCGGATCGAGGGGGCGATGGGCGGGATGAAGCAGGCGATCGCCCAGGCGCGTGACGAGACCCGGCGGTTCAGGTCGGCGCCGCGCTTCGCCCCGGCCGGACAGTCGACGCAGATGATCGTCGGCGCTGACGCAGCAAGCGATGCCGAGATCGTCGGCAGGGCCAGCCGGCTCTACGACCGCTTCCGGCTGCGGCGGGTCTACTACTCGGCGTTCAGCCCGATTCCCGATGCGAGCGCGGTGCTGCCGCTCAAACGTCCGCCGCTGATGCGCGAGCACCGGCTGTACCAGTCCGACTGGCTGATACGGTTCTACGGGTTCGCCCCGGAGGAGGTCGCCCAGGCCGCCGGGACGGACGGGATGCTGCCGCTCGACATCGACCCCAAGCTCGCCTGGGCGCTCAAGTTTCGCGAGCATTTCCCAGTGGATGTGAACCGTTCTTCACGCGAGATGCTGCTTCGCGTGCCTGGGCTCGGGGTGCGCGCGGTCGATAGTGTCGTAGCGTCACGACGTCACCGCCGGCTGCGGCTCGACGACGTGGCCCGGCTGACCGGCTCGATCGCCAGGGTGCGGCCCTTCATCGTCGCGGCCGACTGGCGCCCGACGCTGCTGACCGACCGCGCCGACCTTCGCGCGCTGCTCGCCCCGCGCAGCGAGCAGCTGGAGCTGTTCGCCGCATGACCGCGCTCGAGGCCCTCCGCCCGGACGGGCAGGTCGTCGTCGAGATGGCCGAGCCCGACGACTTCGAGGCCTGGCGCGAGCGGGCGAGGGCGCTCGTGCAGGGCGGCGTGCCGCCGGAGCGGGTCAGCTGGATCGAGGCCGGAGCGTCGGGCAGCCTGTTCGCGGCCGCGGGCGGCCTGTCCGTGCCTGACGTCAGGGCGCCGTGGGTGCGCGCCAGCAGGCGTTTCGTCGAACTGGCCGAAAGCGCGATCCTGCATTCGGACCCGCATCGGTTCGCGCTGCTCTATCGCCTGCTGTGGCGGCTGCAGGACACCCCTCGGCTGCTCGACGACCCCGCCGACCGCGACGTGCGACGGATCGGGGAACTCGTCCGCAGCGTGCGCCGCGACATGCACAAGATGCGCGCCTTCGTGCGCTTCCGGGCGGCCGTGGAGCCCGACGGGTGTGAGCGGTTCGTCGCCTGGTTCGAGCCCGAGCATCACATCCTGCGCGCCAACGCCGGGTTTTTCGTGCGCCGCTTCGCCGGGATGCGCTGGTCGATCCTGACGCCCAGGGGATCGCTGCACTGGGATGGCGACGTGCTCGCCGAGGGACCGCCGGCACAGCGCGCCGATGCCCCCGGCGGCGATCCGGCCGAGGAGCTGTGGCGCCGCTACTATGCGTCGATCTTCAACCCCGCGCGTTTGAAGGTCGGGGCGATGCTCAAGGAGATGCCCCGCAAGTACTGGAAGAACATGCCCGAAACCGCGCTCATCCCCGGGCTCGTGGCGGGCGCACAGGCGCGGGAGAGCGCGATGGTCGAAGCCGGTGCAATCGAGTTCGGTGAGCGGCCGACGAGCCTCAAGGGCATCGACGAGGCGATTCACGCCTGCCGCCGCTGCCCGATCGGCCTGCTCGACAACCGCGCGGTGATGGGAGAGGGGCCGCGCAAGGCCGCGCTGATGATCGTTGGCGAGCAGCCCGGCGACCAGGAGGACGTGGCGGGGCGCCCGTTCGTCGGGCCGGCCGGGCGCGTGCTCGATGCCCATCTCGAGAAGGCCGGGATCGCGCGGGATCGCGCCTACCTGACCAACGCGGTCAAGCACTTCAAGTTCGTGCCGCGCGGCAAGCGGCGGCTGCACCAGTCGCCGACCGCGAAGGAGATCGACGTGTGTCGCTGGTGGCTCGAGAGCGAGCGGGCCATCGTCAGGCCCAAGCTGCTGCTCGCGCTCGGCGCCAGCGCGGCGCGCGGGCTGCTCGGCAAGACGGTCAGCATCGCCAGGGTCCGCGGCCGGCCGCTGGCGCTCGACGACGGCAGCGAGCTGTGGGTCACCGTGCATCCGTCGTACCTGCTGCGTCTCCGGGACGAAGCGAAGGGCGAGCAGGAGCGGATGTTCCAGGCCGATCTCCGCGCGGTCGCCAGACGCCTCGCGGAGCTGGGAAGCGGCTAGCGATGCCCGAAGCGCCGCTCACCCCCGGCAAACGGCGGATCGTGGTCGACCCCGAGACCATCGCACCGCCTGAGCGCGCCCCGTTCGTCGAACTCGGGACGATGAGCTGCTTCTCGTTCCTGCGCGGAGCGTCGGATGCGGTGGACCTCGTCACCACCGCGCGGGAACTCGGCTACGACTCAATAGGGATCGCCGACGTCAACTCGATGGCCGGCGTCGTGCGTATCCACACCGAAGCCAAAAAGCTTAAATTGAAGCCGGTTATCGGATGCAGGATAGAAACAATCGAAGGTCTGGCCTTCCTCGCCTATCCGGTCGACCGCGCCGCTTACGGCCGCCTGTGCCGACTGATCTCGGCCGGCCGCATGCGCAAGCTCGACGGCAGCTGGCAGGACAAGGGCGCCTGCGACATCGACCTTTCCCTGCTCGCCGAGCATGCCGAGGGGGTGCAGCTGATCCTGCTGCCTCCGCGCGATCTAGAGCAGGTCTTCACCGTGCCGGCCTGGGCCGGCAACGTCGTCGCCCTCGACGGCACGGCCGTGGGGGGCGACGTCACCGGTGCGTTCGCCGATATCCTTCCGCATCTCGCCGGCGGGTTCACGACGCTGCGACACATTGCCGCCAGCTACCTCTACACCGGCGACGACCAGGCGCGGATCGACCGGCTCGACGCGCTCGCCCGCGCGAATGGCCTCGGCCTGCTCGCTACCAACGAGGTCCACTACCACGCGCCCGAGAGGCGGCCGCTGCAGGATGTAATGACGGCAATCCGGCACAAGACCACGGTCGCCGCGGCCGGCTACCTGCTGCACCCGAACGCCGAGCGGCACCTCAAGAGCCCGGCCGAAATGAAGCGGCTGTTCGCCCGCTGGCCGCACGCCATCGTGGCGTCACGCGAAGTGGCCGATACCTGCCGGTTCAGCCTCGACGAGCTGCGCTACGAGTACCCGAAGGCTGCCTATCCCGACGGCATGACGTCACAATCGTACCTCGAGTTGAAGACCTGGGAAGGCGCTAAATGGCGTTATCCCAACGGGATAAGGGAGGATATTCGGGAAACGATCAAGAAAGAGCTGGCGCTGATCGGCAAGCTCGGCATCGCGCCCTATTTCCTGACCATCAAGGAGATCGTCGACTTCGCCCGCAGCCGCGAACCGCCGATCCTGTGCCAGGGGCGCGGCTCGGCGGCCAACTCGGCGGTGTGCTTCTGCCTCGGCATCACCTCGGTCGATCCGGCCGAGCATCAGCTGCTATTCGACCGCTTCCTGTCCGAGGAGCGCAGGGAGCCGCCCGACATCGACGTCGACTTCGAGCACGAGCGGCGCGAGGAAGTCATCCAGCACATCTACGAGACCTATGGCCGCGAGCGGGCCGGGCTTTGCGCGACGGTGATCCACTACCGGCCGCGCATGGCGATCCGCGAGGTTGGCAAGGCGATGGGCCTCAGTGAAGACGTCACCGCGGCGCTCGCCCGCACGGTGTGGGGCGGACACGGGCGCGAGATCGACGAGCAGCACGTGCTGCGGGAGGCCGGGCTCGACCTGACCGACCCGCACCTGAAGCGGGTGCTCAAGCTGACCGAGCAGATGATCGGCATGCCGCGCCACCTGAGCCAGCACGTCGGCGGGTTCATCCTCACCGACGGGCCGCTGACCGAGCTGGTCCCGATCGGCAACGGCGCGATGGCCGACCGCAGCTTCATCGAGTGGGACAAGGACGACATCGACGACCTCGGCATCTTCAAGGTCGACGTGCTCGCGCTCGGCATGCTGACCTGCATCCGCAAGGCGCTCGACCTGGTCGACCGGCATCACGGCCGCCGTCTGACCCTGGCGACGGTGCCGCAGGAGGATCCGGCGGTCTACGACATGCTGTGCAGGGGCGATTCGATCGGGGTGTTCCAGGTCGAGAGCCGGGCGCAGATGAACATGCTGCCGCGCCTGCAGCCGCGCAAGTTCTACGATCTCGTGGTCGAGGTGGCGATCGTGCGTCCCGGGCCGATCCAGGGCGACATGGTCCATCCCTACCTCAAGGCGCGCAAGACCGTGCGCGAGGGCCGGCCGCTGCCCCCGCTGCCGGGGCCGTCGCCCGAGCACGGCCCGCCCGACGAGCTCTTCTCGATCCTCGGGCGCACCTACGGAGTGCCGATCTTCCAGGAGCAGGCGATGAAGATCGCGCTCGACGCGGCGAAGTTCACCCCGGCCGAGGCCAACCAGCTGCGCAAGGCCATGGCGACCTTCCGCTCGCGCGGCATGGTCCACGAGCACGAGGAGAAGATGGTCGGGCAGATGGTCGATCGGGGCTACGATCCCGAGTTCGCCCAGCGCTGCTTCAACCAGATCAAGGGTTTCGGCGAATACGGTTTCCCCGAGAGCCACGCGGCGAGCTTCGCGCACCTGGTCTACGTCTCGAGCTGGCTCAAGTGCCATTACCCGGCCGCGTTCGCCTGCGCGCTGCTCAACTCTCAGCCGATGGGCTTCTACGCCCCGGCGCAGATCGTGCGCGATGCCCGGGATCACGGCGTCGTGGTGCTGCCGGTCGACGTCAACCGGTCGCAGTGGGATTGCACGCTGGAGCTGGTGGATTCACGCGGAGACGCGGAGACACAGAGGGAGGGAGATTGGCGCTCGCAGAGGCGCAGAGTCGCCGAGGGCGCCGCAGGCATTCCATCTCGCGCTCCTTCGGACGGGAGCGAAGGGGAGCAAGATGAG
Organism: uncultured Sphingomonadales bacterium; assembly: GCA_937898525.1. Classification (GTDB taxonomy): domain Bacteria; phylum Pseudomonadota; class Alphaproteobacteria; order Sphingomonadales; family Sphingomonadaceae; genus Croceibacterium_A. Next base: position 875 of record CALCBC010000096.1, on the reverse strand, counting down.
AGCGGCTTCGCCGCAATCCCGTCCTCTCTGCGCCCCTGCGCCTCCGCGAGCGCCCCTCTCCGCGTCTCCGCGTCTCCGCGTGAAACTCAGATCGCCCTGCGCCTCGGCCTGCGCCAGGTCGAAGGACTGCCCGAACACGCCGCGGCGCAGCTCGTCGCCGCGCGCGACGCGGGCGGGCCGTTCCGCGACGTGGCCGACTTGCGCGAGCGCGCCCGGCTGGGACCTGCGCACATCGAGCGGCTCGCCGCGGCCGACTGCTTCGGCTCACTGGCCTTGCGCCGGCGCCAGGCGCTGTGGGACGCGCGTACGCTGGTCGCCGCCCCGGACCTGCCGCTGTTCCGCCACGCTGCGGCGCGCGAGGAAGGGGCCGAGCGCCGCCGCACGGCGCTGCCTGCGATGCCGCTGAGCGAGGAAGTGGTCGCCGACTACCAGACCCAGCGGCTCAGCCTGAAGGCCCACCCGATGAGCTTCCTGCGCGCCTCGCTCGCCGAGCGCGGTTTCCTGCGCGCGGCCGACCTGCCTGCGCGCCGCAACCGCTCGACGGTCAGGGTCGCCGGGGTGGTGCTGATCCGCCAGCGCCCGGGCAGCGCCAAGGGCGTGGTCTTCATCACGCTCGAGGACGAGACCGGTGTCGTCAACGTGGTCGTCTGGCCCGACATGATGGAACGGTTCCGCAAGGCGGTGATGGGCGCGAGGCTGATGGAAGTGCAGGGACGGGTCGAGGCGGACGAAGGCGTGATCCACGTGATCGCCGCCCGGATCGACGACGCGACGCACCGGTTGCACGACCTCTCCGGCGACCTGCTGCGCCCGGCGATCGCGCACGGCGACCACGCCGGCAGCCACGGCCACCCGCGCGACGTGCGGGTCATCCC
>CALCBC010000095.1 GCA_937898525.1 uncultured Sphingomonadales bacterium | reverse complement strand
CGACATTCCCGCTCCGCGCCAGCTCGCGCAGAAACACCCGCCGCCACCGCGGCGCGTCCCGTAATCCCGCCATGTCGGATTGCCTCTCGAACCGCCGGCACACCAAAGCCAGCGTTCACGCTATGTGCCACATCAGCGGCACGATGTCAAGAGTATGAACCTATATGGTTCCCGAGAGATCTTCCCTTTCCCCGCGAAAGCGGGGATGGGGAGGGGGACCGCCCCGCGCAGCGGGGTGGTGGAGGGGTCTTCCAGCCCGCCCCCGCCGCAACGCCTCGGTCACGCGCGTCCGGCCTCGCCCGCCCGATTTTCGGCTGGCTCCGCTTCCTTGAGGTCTTTCTCGAGCAAGTCCTTGAGGTTGAACAATCCCCTGAGCACGATCTCATCGAGCGGCAGCGCGGAGCGTTTGGGGTCGGGATCGAGGCGAACTCCGGCCGGCCGTTGGATCAGGCGGGCGTAGTCAAGCACTTCGCGCCGTCCCTGGGCGAGAGCCTCGGCGATCACGGTCCGCACCAGCACGTAGAGCGGGGCGATGTCGCCCGACCAATTGGCGGGAACGCCGCGGCGGACCGGGCTCCGACGAAACAGGTTTGCGAACAGCTCGCCCAGCGGCCGCGCCTGCTCGTCCGCGAGCCCGACCGGCTGCGAGACTCCGAAGAACGCGGCGAGGAACTGGAAGCGCCGGTTCTTGGCCAGCGGCAGGATGTGGCGCCACATGTTGAGCACGTCGGTCGGGTCGATGATTCGCGCCCGCAGGCCGTTGGCCGCCCGGCTGGACCAGGCGAGCGCCCGGTGCAGCGTCAGCGTATCGATCGAGACTCCCTCGGCCACCTCCAGGTGGCGCGCGCCGTTGACGTAGATGTACCGCCGCGGCGAGCTCGGGTTGCCGGGATCGCAGACCCGCGGCTTCTCGAACCACACGACAGCTTCGGTCAGCGCATACTCGAACAGCCACAGCTTGTTCTCGTCGACGTCGACCCGCTCGTTGGGCGTCTTGTCGGCGAACTTCCCCTTGGCCACGCAGCGCCGCGCCATCAGCTCGGCGTATTCCGCGTCGAGCTCGTGCAGGAACCGCGCCCGCTCCAGCCGCCGTGCCTCCTGCGCCGCCCGCCGCTGGCCGTTGTGGACCAGCAGCCACGCCAGCACCGCCGCGAACGTCGCCAGGATCAGCTGCGAGGCAAACGGAAACACTTCCGCCCGCGGGTCCGGCGCGAACCCGAGGAACTGCACGAACCACTCGAAGAAATCCCGGATCATTGCCTACCCCCCTGTCAGCAAACGGCGACCCATAAGCGAGCCCCCGCCCACCGAACAAGGCGGAACCTCCCCGGACCCGCGTAGGCGGGGATCCGCTCAAGGTTGGGGCCATCCGCGCAGCGGATGTTGGAGGGGCACCCCCGCGCAAACTGAGTTACAGCATGTTGCTCGACCTTGACCGAGTGATCGCTCACTCGAGTCTGGACAGAGCACCAAGCCAATCAATCGGAAGGATCGGAACACGCCCCTGAACAGAAAAGGCGGAGCCGTAGCTCCGCCCTTATTTGGTGCAGTCAAGCTGCTTGTTAACAGCTGGCCCGCGATTTCTGAACGCGCCCATAATGTATCGTCCGACGCAGAATGTCAATTGTGCAGCGAGCTCCCTCTTGGCAGAATGACGCTAGGAGGGGGACATGAGAAGACTTGGCCTCGACATCGGCACCAACAGTATCGGTTGGTGCCTGATCGAAGACGACAGACGCATTGTTGACATTGGCGTGCGTATCTTCAGCGACGGACGCGATCCCAAGTCTGGCACGTCGCTGGCAGTCGACAGGCGCGCCGCACGAGCGATGCGGCGCCGACGCGACCGCTACCTCGGAAGGCGCACAGCCTTTCTTAAGACCTTGGTCGCGCACGGACTACTGCCTGCCGACGCCGATCAGGCTCGACTAGTCGCCGAGCGAGACCCTTACACGCTGCGCAAGCGCGCGTTGTACGAAACGCTCGAGCCCTACGAGATAGGTCGGGCGCTGTTCCACCTCAACCAGAGGCGAGGTTTCAAGTCCAATCGCAAGGCCGAACGAAAGGCGAAATCCGGGGAGGAAGGGAAGATAGCGGGTGGCGCCAAAGCGCTAGACCAAGCGATGGCCGAGGCCGGGGCCGACACGCTCGGCGAATTCCTGGCCGACCGTCAGGTCAAGCGCGTGCGCCTCAGCAGCCAGAATCAGGAATATGACTTCTATCCGCTGCGCCGCCATGTCGAGTATGAGTTTGCTCGCATTTGGGAAGAGCAGGCGAAGCACCATCCGGAACTTCTCACCGACGCCGCACGTGCCGCGCTCCATCGCATCCTGTTCTTCCAGCGTCCGCTGAAAGAACAGGAAGTGGGCTACTGCACGTTCGCCGGTCTGGCCGGCGTGCCCTCCGACGAGCGGCGACTGCCCAAGGCGCATCCGCTATTCCAGCAACGTCGCCTCTACGAGGAGGTGAACCAGCTCCGCATCGTCTCGGCCGGTGCAGTCGAAAGGTCGCTCACGCGCGACGAGCGCGACGCATTGATCCTCAAACTTCAGGACAAGAGGAAAGTCAGCTTCCAGTCACTAGCCAAGGTCATCAGGCTCGGCGAAGGTGAGCGCTTCAACAAGGAGAGCGAGAACCGCAAGGACCTGATTGGAGACGAAGTCCGAGCCGAGCTGGGCGACAAAAAGCGCTTTGGGAGCCGCTGGCTGCATTTCTCTCTCGACGAGCAAGTGCGGATCATCGAGCGGTTACGGAACGAGGAAGATCCCGACGCCCTGCACCAATGGCTACAGGCGGAATATGGACTCGATCCGGAGAGAGCCGAAGCCGTCGCCGGAGCACGCCTGCCGGAAGGCTACGGCCGGTTCGGCCTGACGGCGACGACGCGCCTGCTCGACGCACTCAAGGGCGACGTCGTAACCTACGACAAAGCCGCCGAAGCCGCCGGCTTCCACCACAGCGACCATCGCACCGGACAGATGCTGGAGCGCCTGCCATATTATGGCGAAATTCTCACGCGCGAGATTGCACCGGGCAAGGAGGAGTACGGAGATCCACTTGAGCGCCGCTACGGCAAGATCACTAATCCGACTGTTCACATCGGCCTGCGGCAGCTCCAGAAGCTGGTCAACGCGATCATCGCCGTCCACGGACGCCCTGACCAGATCGTGGTCGAACTGGCGCGCGAGCTGAAGCTGAATGAAAAGCAGAAGGACGAGCACAAGAGACGCATCAAGCAGGACACCGAGGCTGCGATTGCTCGCGGGAAGAAGCTCACGGCGGAAGGCTTCGCCGACACGGGTGCGAACCGGATGCTTCTTCGGTTGTGGGAGGAACTCAATCCCGCCAATCCGCTCGACCGACGTTGTCCCTATTGCGGCGAGCCCATCAGCATCCGCCAGCTGTTCTCTGGCGAAGCAGACGTAGACCACATCATTCCGTATTCCATCTCACTCGACGACAGCCCGGGGAACAAGGTCGTCGCACATCGCAATTGCAATCGGATTAAGGGCAACAAGACGCCGTGGCAGTGCTGGGGGCACAGCGAACGCTGGGAGACAATCAGTGCCCAGGTCGCCCGATTGCATAAATCGAAGCAGTGGCGTTTTGCTCCCGACGCCATAGAGCGGATGGAACGCGACGGCGGCTTCCTCGCTCGCCAGCTCACCGACACCCAATACCTCTCGCGCATCGCAGGAAAGTATTTGCGTAGCCTTTATCCGACCGCGGACGCGGGTCGGGTCGACGTCATTCCCGGCCGAATGACCGCTATGCTGCGGCGCTTGTGGGGTTTGAACAGCCTGTTGCCCGATCACAACTTCGTCGAGAACGAACATAGCAACGCGCCGAAGAACCGCCTCGATCATCGGCACCATGCGATCGACGCGGCAGTGGCGGCCGTAACGTCGCTCGGGCTGATGCAACGGATCGCTCACTCAGCCGCGCGGGCTGAGGCAAAGGATCTCGACCGCCTGTTCGAGGACTTGCCGCAACCCTGGCAGGGTTTCCGCGAGGAGCTCGGTGAAAGACTGGCTCGCGTTACCGTCAGCCACAAGGCCGATCATGGCCGCAAGCGCCGTCCTTCGAAGGACCGGGATGTAACCGCTGGGCGACTGCACAATGACACGGCCTATGGCTTTACCGGGGAATTCGCCGCGGACGGAAAGACTCCCATCGTAGTCCACCGCGTGCCTCTCATGAGCCTCAAGCCCGGCGACCTGACCGCTTCGGATCGTATTCCGGACACGGCGCTGCGCGACGCTCTCTACACCGCGACCCGCGATCTCACCGGTAAAGAATTCGAGCAGGCGCTCGCCCGTTTCGCCCGCGAGCATCCCGTGTTCAAAGGCATCCGCCGCGTTCGGGTACGCGAGCCGCTCAACGTGATCGCGATCCGCGACCGCGAGGGTCGCGCCTACAAGGCCTACAAGGGGGATTCGAACGCGCGATACGACGTCTGGCGATTGCCCGACGGCAAATGGGTGCATGACATCGTTTCGATGTTCGATGCTCATAGGCCGCAAGCTTCAGAACGTCGGCCGCATCCTGCAGCACGGAAAGTGCTCAGCCTTCGCCAAAACGACCTGATCGCCATCGAGCGAAACGGAGGGCCGCGAGAGATCGTGAGAGTCGTGAAGTTCTCTACGATCGGCACCTTGGCTCTCGCCGCGGCCAACGAGGCCGGTGCACTCAAAGCGCGCGATGCAGCTCCGCCCGAGGTCGACCCGTTCAAGTACATTTACGCTCAGGGCAACAGTCTCAAGAAGATGAAAGCCCGGCAAGTTCGCGTCGATCTGCTGGGCCGCGTGTTCGATCCGGGGCCGCGCGAGTAACAGGAAATGCAGGATGGACCGAATTGTGGACATCGCCACCGACGGTCGCCACCTTTCGATTCACCGCGGGTTCCTGGTGGTCGAGTCCGAACACGAAGAGGTCGGGCGCGTCGCGCTGGACGACGTTCACGCAGTCATCGTCCATGCCCGCGGGACGACCTGGAGTGCCAATCTGGTTGCCGGACTCGCTCAGCGAGGAGCGCCG
>CALCBC010000094.1 GCA_937898525.1 uncultured Sphingomonadales bacterium | reverse complement strand
GCCACTTCATGTCGGCCTATTCGGTCGCCGACATCGAAGCCGTCACCCGGTTCTACGTCGACGTGCTCGATTTCGAGGTGGTGAAGGACGTGCCTCTGGGCGAGGCGATGCACTTCCGCTGGCTGAAGAACGGCAACCAGGGAATCGAGCTGGTCCAGATGGCCAATTCCACGCCAGGTCCGGAGCGCGGCACGCCGCCGGCGCACCTTATGGTCCGCGGGCCGGGGCAACTCATGCTGCAGGTGCAGGACATCGAAGCGACCAAGGCCGCGCTGCTCGCCAAGGGCGTGACACCCGACGTTGATATCACCGAGGTCGCCCCGCTCGGCATCAAGGTGATGTTCGTCAAGGATCCCGAGGGCAATCCGATCGAGATCGTCGAAGTGACGGACGCGCCATGAACACGGCCAGGTGGGCGGTGGCCTCGATCCTGATCGTCCTCGCCATCATCGGTATCGCCATGCTGGCTTACCGCGGCGGCTATGCCGTGGGTAGCGACATGGCCGAACGCGACAACCGGGCGGAGGCGCGCTGACATGGACTTCGTCACCATCCTGTCGATCTTCGTGCTGGCGTGCTTCGTCGGCTACTACGTCGTCTGGTCGGTCACCCCGGCGCTGCACACGCCGCTGATGGCGGTGACCAACGCGATCTCGAGCGTGATCATCGTCGGCGCGCTTATCGCCGCAGCGGGCGCGGACAGTCCGGCGGCCAAGTGGCTGGGACTGCTCGGCGTGGTGCTGGCCAGCGTCAACATCTTCGGCGGGTTCGCGGTCACCGCGCGGATGCTGGCGATGTACAAGAAGAAGGAGCGCTGAGCGCGTGATCCTTCCACCGACCAACACGACCGACCTGAGCATCGTCGCCGATGCCGCGCACGCGGTGAACCCGTGGGTGGCGCTGGCCTACCTCGTTGCCGGCGTGTGCTTCATACTCGCGCTGCGCGGGCTGTCGTCTCCGGCGAGCAGCCGCCGCGGCAACCGCTTCGGCATGGCTGGCATGCTGATCGCGGTGGTGACGACGCTGGTCACGCATTTCCCTGTTATCGGGCCGCCCGATGGATCTGAAGGCTGGCCTGACTATTTCTCATTTGGCGAAATTCTTGCAGCCATCGCCATCGGCGCCATCATCGGTCTGACCACCGCCCGCCGTATCCAGATGACCGCGATGCCGCAGCTCGTCGCGGCGTTCCACTCGCTGGTCGGCCTCGCCGCGGTGCTCGTCGCGGGAGCGGCGTTCCTCAACCCGGGCGCCTTCGACATCCTCGGGCTCGACGGCAATATCCTGGCTGTCAGCCGGATCGAGATGGCGCTCGGCGCCGCGATCGGCGCAATCACCTTCTCCGGCTCGGTGATCGCCTTCGCCAAGCTCAACGGCAACATGAGCGGCAAGCCGATCCTGCTGCCCGCGCGACACGTGATCAACCTCGGCACGCTCGCCGCGATCCTCGCGCTGACCGCCTCCTACGCGCACTCGAACGCTGCCGGCCCCGGCGAGAACGTGCTGTTCTGGATCATCGTCGCGCTCGCCTTCGCGATCGGCTTCCTGCTGATCATCCCGATCGGCGGGGCGGACATGCCGGTGGTGGTCTCGATGCTCAACTCGTACTCGGGCTGGGCCGCGGCGGCGATGGGCTTCACGCTGCACAACACCGCGATGATCATTACCGGCGCGCTGGTCGGCAGCTCGGGCGCGATCCTCAGCTACATCATGTGCCGCGCGATGAACCGCAGCTTCATCAGCGTGATAGCCGGCGGCTTTGGCGCGGAATCGAGTTCGGGCGGCGAGGCGAAGGAGCAGCGCCCCTACAAGCAGGGCAGCGCCGAGGACGCGGCGTTCATGCTCAAGCAGGCCGAGACCGTCATCATCATCCCCGGCTACGGCATGGCCGTGGCCCAGGCGCAGCACGCGCTGCGCGAGATGGCCGACCTGCTCAAGGCTGAGGGCGTCAACGTGAAATACGCGATCCACCCGGTCGCCGGCCGCATGCCCGGGCACATGAACGTGCTGCTCGCCGAGGCCAAAGTGCCCTACGACGAGGTGTTCGAGCTCGAGGACATCAACTCCGAGTTCGCCCAGGCCGACGTGGCGTTCATCATCGGCGCCAACGACGTGGTCAACCCGGCCGCCAAGACCGACAAGGGCTCGCCGATCTACGGCATGCCGGTCTTCGACGTCGAGAAGGCCAAGACGATCATGTTCATCAAGCGTTCGATGGGCGGGGTCGGCTATGCGGGCGTCGACAACGACGTGTTCTATCTCGACCAGACGATGATGCTGCTCAGCGACGCCAAGAAGATGGTCGAGGAAATCAACAAGGCACTGGCGCACTAGGGGCCGCGGGCGTCGCGAAAAAGAGGGACAGTCCCTCTTTTCTCCGCCGCCGGCGCTTCCGGGGCGGGGGTGGCTTGAAAAGAGGGACAGTCCCTCTTTTCCTCCCGTCGCTCGTGGCTAGCTTGTCGAACCACGCAAGCGGGGCGCTGGCGTCCTTCGACAGGCTCACGACGGGCGGGGAAGGGGCGGAAGGCCCGCGGCAACAATCACGGCCCGAACCGCAGCGCCCACGCCAAAAAGCGCACTGCGCTCATTGTGCGCTGCGGAAATTTTCGCGATAAACGCCCTGACAAGGCGGCCCCGGCGGCCGGGCAATGAGGGAATCGCGGTGCGCAAGCTGGGCCTGATCGGCGGGATGAGCTGGGTCTCGACCCGGACCTACTACGAGCACATCAACCGCATTGTGCAGCAGAAGGCCAATCACGGCTCGAGCGCGCCGCTGCTGATCGAGAGCCTCGACTTCGCCCGGCTGCACGGGCTGCGCGAGAGCCCGGACTGGGACCGGGCAGCCGGGATCCTGATCGAATCCGCACAGGGGCTCGAACGGATCGGCGCCACCGCGCTGGTAATCGGCGCGAACTCGATGCACCGGGTCTACGACCAGGTCGCTGCCGCGGTCGACATCCCGGTGCTGCACATCGCCGAATGCGTCGGCGAGCGCATGGCGCGGGACGGGGTCAAGAGCGCGGCGCTGTTCGGCACAAGCAACGTGATGACCGAGAGCTTCTACCGCCGCCGGCTGGTCGCTCACGGAATCGACCTGCTGCCGCCCGATCTCGACAACGTCGAGACGCTCGACCGGATCATCTACGACGAGCTGATCGTCGGCAAGGTGACCCGCGACGCCGAGCGCGCGCTCAAGACGATGATCACCGTCAAGGAGCAGGACGGCGCCGAGGCCATCGTGCTGGCCTGCACCGAGCTTGAGCTGGTGGTCGACGTCGACGCCAACGTGCTGCCGATCTATGATTCGACCCGCCTCCACGCGGAGAAGGCAGCGGAGTGGATCCTCGGGGAGGGGTAGCGACCCTCATCCAACTCCGACGAGGGCCTGCTTCGCAGACCCCAAGTCTGCGTACCCTTCCCCCGAGCGGGAGAAGAAGGGCGCCGCGGTAGCGCCAGGGGCCTTCTCCCGTTCACAGGAGAAGGATAGCGAAGCTTGGATGAGCTCCTTCCTCCTCCGTTGCAACGCCGCCGAACACGCCCTACCAGCGCGGCCATGCCGCGCGCCCCTTACGCCGCCGATCCCGCCCGCTCGCGCGGCCGCGAGTTCGAGCAGGGGCAGGAGGGCAGCCGCGGGCCGCGCACGGCCTTCCAGCGCGACCGCGACCGGATCATCCATTCGATCGCGTTCCGCCGCCTCGCCGGCAAGACGCAGGTATTCATCGCCCCCGACGGCGATCATTTCCGGGTCCGGCTGACGCATAGCCTCGAGGTCGCGCAGATCGGCCGCGTGATCGCGCGGGCGCTGCACCTCGACGAAGACCTCGCCGAAACGCTGTGCCTTGCACACGATATCGGCCATCCGCCGTTCGGCCATTCCGGCGAGAAGGCGCTCGACAGCGCGCTTGGCGACAGCGGCGGGTTCGACCACAACGAGCATTGTCTGCGCGTGCTGATGCGGCTCGACAGTCCCTATTGCGGGATTCCCGGCCTCAACCTGAGCTGGGAATCGCTCGAGGGGCTGGCCAAGCACAACGGGCCGGTGATCGAACCAGGCTGGGCACTCGCTGAACTCGATGCCGACTTCCCGCTCGAGCTCGCGCGCTGGCCCTCGCTCGAGGCGCAGGTCGCCGCGCTGGCGGACGACATCGCCTACGACAACCACGACATCGACGATGGCCTGCGGTCGGGCTTCCTGCAGCTCGACGCGCTGCTCGAACTGGACTTCGTCGCGCAGGCCTGGCGCGGGGTCGAGCGGCGCTTCCCGAACAGCCCGCGCGAGACGCTGCTGCGCGAGCTGGTCCGCCAGCAGATCGGCGAGATGGTCAACGACGTCCTTGAGACGGCCCGTCGCAACCTCGCCGGGGTAACGTCGATCGACGAGGTGCACGATGCGGGGCGTGCACTGGTCGCCTTCTCGCCCGAGATGGCGACGCACGAGCGCGAGCTGAAGACCTTCCTCTACCGCAACCTCTATTACCACGAGGAGCAGCTGGCGACGGCCGAGCGCGCCCGCTCGGTCATCGCCCGCCTGTTCGCGGCTTACCACCAGCAGCCCGAGCTGCTGCCGGAATCGTGGCTCGAGCGCCTGCCCGCCGAGGAGCCGGCGCGCAGCCGTCACATCGCCGATTTCATCGCCGGCATGACCGACCGTTACGCGATCGAGCGTTATCGCCAGATATTCGGCCAGGTCCCGGGCGCACTGTCGAATGTCTGAGCCGCGTGTCGTCCTGCTCGCCGGGGCGACCGGGCTGGTCGGCACACGGGCGATGCAGGCCGTCGCAAGCCATCCGTCGATCCGCCTCGTCGCGCTGACGCGGCGCGAGGCGCCGATCCCGCGCGGTGTTCGCATGGAGATGATGGTCGCCGAGCCGGCAGGGTGGGGCGAGGCGCTGGCGGCGATAAGGCCCGACGCGCTGATCTGCGCACTCGGCACGACGATGCGCAAGGCCGGCAGTGAGGAGGCGTTTCGCGCGGTCGATCACGACTTGGTGCTGTCGCTGGCGAAGGCCGCTCGCGAGCTCGAGGTCGCGAACTTCGTGCTCGTGTCCTCGGTTGGCGCCGACCTGCTCAGCAGGACGTTCTACCTGCGCGTGAAGGGGGAAGTGGAGGCGGGCGTGGCCAGGTTGCGCTTCCGCCGCCTCGACATCCTGCGGCCGGGGCTGTTGCGCGGTCGGCGGAGCGGCGACCGGCGCGCGCTCGAACGGCTGGCCATCCTCGCCAGCCCGCTGACGGATCTGCTGCTGCATGGCCAGCGGCGGCGCTTCCGGTCGATCGACGCCCGCGCGGTCGCCGCGGCCGCGCTGCATTTCTCGGGGGAGAAGGCGCCCGGGAAGTTCGTTCACGACAACGACGCGATCATCCGCGCCGCGCGGCGCTTCGAGGCGGCTCAATGAAGCGAACCGCCCCGGCCGTCGGTCGCAATCGCGAGCCGATCGCGGCTGTTCTCGCAGAGGAACTGCCCTCGGCTGGCCTGGTGCTCGAGACTGCCAGCGGCACGGGTGAGCATGCCGTCCACTTCGCGCGCACCTTTCCCGCTCTCGAGTGGCAGCCGAGCGATCCCGACCCCGAGGCTTGTGCCTCGATTGCCGCGTGGCGCGGGGAGGCGGGACTCGCCAACCTGCGCGAACCGCTCGCGCTCGACGCGGCGAGGCCGCCCTGGCCGGTTGCCCGGGCCGACGCAGTACTATGCATCAACATGGCCCACATCAGCCCGCTCGCTGCGACCGAGGGCCTGCTTGAAGGCGCCACCGCGCTGCTCGCGCCAGGCGCGCCGCTGGTGCTCTACGGGCCCTATCTCGAAGCGGAGGTCGAGACCGCGCCTTCGAACCTCGAGTTCGATGCCTGGCTCAAGCGGCAGAATCCGGAATTCGGCCTGCGCCGCCGCGAATGGCTCGACGAACGGGCGGCGAGCCACGGATTCGCACGCACCCGCCGCGTGGCAATGCCCGCCAACAACCTCACGCTCGTCTACCGCAAGCCGGGCTGAGTCCAAGGAAAAGCGCCCGCCGGATCGCTCCGACGGGCGCCCTGCGACCCTGGGGTTGGGGTTGTCCTAGATGGCCTCGTCCCCCGCCTCGCCGACGGATTCGATGTCCTCACCGACGCCCTTGACGGTGTTGCATGCCGACGCGGCAAGCGAGAACGCGGCAATTCCGAATGCCAGGATGATCTTGCGAACCATTGTTGTTGTCCTTTCGGGCGGTTCCACTCGCGTGGTCGAAAGGATAACCGGGCGCTTCTGGTTAAGTTCCTTCGGCTGCTCCGACCTTCCGCGCGGTTCGTCGCGCGAGCTTGTGCTCGCGCCAGGCGATAATCAGGCCGGCGATCACGATCAGCGGCGCGCCGAGCCAGGTCGTCGCGGGCGGCAGCGTCTCGAACAGCAGCCAGCCGTAGAGCGTCGCCCAGAACAGGCCAGAGTAATCCATCACGATCACGCTTGCGACGCTCCCGAACCTGAGTGCCGCGGTGAGCAGCAGCTGCCCGAGTGCGCCGGAGAGGCCGATTCCGAGCAGCAGCCACCACCCGGTCGCGTCGTGCGGTGTGAACACGAACGGCAGCGCGGGCGCGGTGACCAGTGTGCTGAACAACGCGAAGTAGAACACGATCGTCAGCGGCTTGTCGGTCCGGTTGAGGTCGGCGATCTGGATCGAGATCAGCGCGATCATGAACGCGCCGCCGAGCGCGACGAGCGCGCCGTATAGTGGGAAATGCCCGCCGCCCGGTTGCGCGATCACCACGATGCCGAGGAAGCCAAGCGCGACGGCCGACCAGCGCCAAACGCCGACTTTCTCCCTGAGCAGCACAATCGACAGCAGCACCGCCCAGATCGGCACGGTGAAGTTGATTGTCGTCGCCTCGGCCAGCGGCAGCAGGATCACCGCGCCGAAGTTCAGGACCATCCCGACCGTGCCGTAGAGCCCGCGCAGGAAATGCGTGCCCGGGCGGTTGGTCGCCAGCGTCGCGAGACCGCTGGTCGCGAGCACCCAGGCGATCGCGATCGGGATCGTCAGAAACTGCCGCCAGAACATGATCTCGAGCAGGTGGATGCCGTGCTCGGACGCGAGCTTGATCAGCGCCGACATCGTCGCCAGCGCGGCGATCGCGCCGAGCCGGATCAGCAGGGCGAGGAGAGGGCGGCGGGCGGGAGCGGCTTGCACGCAGCCGCCATAGGCGGGCGCGCCGCGCGATCAAGCGTTGCCGGCTCGCCTCCGACTCCCCATATCGCGGCGCGTGAGGGAACCCGAATTCCTGCTGTTCGCGAGCGACGCGACGCTGGCCGCCATCGCCGGCAGCCTGTTTCTCCTGCTCGCCGTGTTTTCGGTGCTGGCCGAGCGCCGCCGCCTGCGCCGTTCGCGGATCGACGCGGTCGGCTTCGTGCCATGGACGACGGTGTTCTTCCTCGCGTTCTTCCCCGGCGTGACGCTGCTCGTGCTCGGCGTGATGGGCTGGATTCGCGGGTAAAGGCGGGGAGGGGAGGTCCCCTCTCTCCCCCCTAGAGGCAAGCCTCCAGGTACGCCTGGTCGAACCCGAACTGCCGCGCCTTCTCGAGCGTGTACGGGCGCAGACCCGACGAGCGGAACTCGCCGATGATCTTTCCGTCCTCGGTCTCGTCGAGGTATTCGAAGGCGAACAGCTCCTGGGTGACGATCACGTCGCCTTCCATGCCGATCACCTCGGTGATGTTGGTCGTGCGGCGCGAACCGTCGCGCAGGCGCTTCACCTGGACGATCAGGTCGACCGATTCGGCGATCTGCCGGCTGATCGCCTCCTTCGGGATCTTGATGTCACCCATCATGATCATGTTTTCCATGCGGCCGAGGCACTCGCGCGGGCTGTTCGCGTGAAGCGTGCACATCGAGCCGTCGTGGCCGGTGTTCATGGCGGCGAGCAGGTCGAAGCACTCGGCGCCGCGAATCTCGCCCAGGATGATCCGGTCCGGGCGCATGCGCAGCGCGTTCTTGACCAGGTCGCCGATGGTGATCGCGCCCTGGCCCTCGAGGTTCGGCGGGCGGGTTTCGAGCGGCAGCCAGTGCGGCTGCTGCAGGCGAAGCTCGGCAGCGTCCTCGATCGTCAGCACGCGTTCGCCGGGGTCGATCATCTTCGACAGCGCGTTGAGCATCGTCGTCTTGCCCGAGCCGGTGCCGCCGGAGATGACGATGTTCATGCGGCAGGCGCCCGCGATCTTGAGCGCGGTGCACATCTTGTCCGACATCGAGCCGAAGTCGCGCAGCATGTCGAGCGTAATCGGCTTCTCGGAGAACTTGCGGATCGAGATCGCGGTGCCGCGCAGCGAGAGCGGCGGGACGATCACGTTGACGCGGCTGCCATCCTTGAGGCGAGCGTCGGCGAGCGGCGTGGTCTGGTCGACGCGGCGGCCGACCTGGTTCACGATACGCTGGGCGATCTGGAACAGGTGCTGCTCGTCGCGGAACTGGATCGGCGCGAGCTGCAGCTTGCCCTTCTTCTCGACGTAAGTCTGGTTCGGCCCGTTGACCATGATGTCGGAGATGTCGGGGTCGTTGAGCAGCTCCTCGAGCGGGCCGAAACCGAGCAGCTCGTCGATCAGCACCTTCTCGAGCGCGAACTGCTCGCGGCGGTTGAGGGTGACCTTGAGCTCGGTCAGCACCTCCATGATGATCGGGCGAAACTCCTCGCTGAGCTCGTCCTTGCTCAGAGTCGCGGCCGCTTCGGGGTCGACGCGCTCGAGCAGGCGCGGGAGCACCTGTTCCTTGATCTTGTGAACCGAAGCCTCGAAGCCGCCAATCTCCGAGGTGGCGTCGGTCGAGGCGTTGACGCGCTCGGCGAGCCGGCTCATCGCGTCGGCGCGATGCGCGCCGCCGCCGGCGGGTTCCGCCCCCGAGCCGACCGGCTCCAGCTCGGAGGGAAGCGGCGGAAACTGATCCCCGCCCGGCGAAGGCATCCGCGCGGCAGGCACCGGCCCACCCTTCATCGGCTTCGCGACGCCGAAAGTCGGGCGGGCGCCGGGCTGCATTCCGCTTACGCCGTTCTTCCGTCCGAATGCGCTCATTTACCGCTCCTGGGCGTCCTTGGTATTCTACAACCGATTGTCGAGCGACATGGCGAGGGGTCGCTATCGAGGTTTGGTGAATAGATTACGAACGTTGATACTCTCTAAATGCGCAAGTCGCGGAGCTCGCTCGAAGGCTGCGTGCTGGCCTCCGGCGTTCGCGTTCGGATCGACGGTCGGCGCTAAGGAGGGAGAGGCCGTGCTCGGCGCATCAGCGGATCGGTTGAGCCGTTCAGCTGCCCACGCGCTGACCCAGGCCAATGCGACCCCCGCCGGCAAGTCGATGAGATAGTGCCAGCGCGAGGCGACAGCATCGATCGCGATGAACGCGAACAGCAGCACGTAGATTGGCGTCAGGACCCGGGCGTAGCGCCAGGCGAAGAGCAGGAAAAGGAACGATCCGCCAGTGTGTAGGGAGGGCATTGCCGCCACGCCTACAGTGAGGTGCGTGGCGCCGTTGGCTTCGATCCACGCGGCGCCTTCTGCCACGTTCGCACGATAGGCCTCAAGCATTCCCTGTTGTGCCGCGGTCTGCATGGGCTCGACGCCGGCTTCGAAGACGAAGGGGCCTAGGGCGGGCATGATCACATAGGCGATCGCGCCCATTCCCTGGAACAATAGTGCCGCGAGAAAAAGAGTGCGGAACGAATGCGTGTCCCGTAGTGCGTGTAAGCAAAAGCTGAGATAGAACATGGTGATAAAACCCACCATGTAGAAATTGCTTTCAAGCGGGATCAAAGGAGCGAGCGTCTCGCGCAGTACGAAGCATGTATCGACCAGCGGCCGAGCCGCTTCGTCGAGGCGCCAGTAAAGTCCGTCCCAGAGCAGTGGATTTATGTGAGGAATCCATAGCTTCAGGTTGAAGTGGCACAGCAGAATGATCGCGTAGCAAGGTAAGGCCACAAAGAACGTGGCCGTGAGGCTCTCCCGCTGGCCGAACAGTGCGACTCCTCCCCAAATGGCCAGTCCGAGAAGCGGGTAGAGATAGTGAATTCCTATGAACGCAGCCCGCTCTCCCGCGGGGAACGTGAAGGGAAGCCCGAGCGCAGCACCGACCGCAATCGTGGTCGCGAGGAAAGCGAGCGTGAAAACGAGTTCCGGCCGTTCCCGAATCAACTGTCTCATGAGATCAATCCCGCGATCCCGAATCCGCAGCCGTTCTGGCTGACGTTCCCGCGACGAGTGGGTACAAGTTTGGGCGGGAGGCGGCCGCGATGGCCCACGTTATCGCCAGGGCGAGCATCGCAATCGGGTAGGGGTGATAGAGCGTGCCCTCGTAGAGGGCATATACCAACAGGCTGATGGCAACCAGGTAAGCCGGCAGAGCGGAATCTCCCAGGTCCCGCACACTTCTTTCAAAGTGGATCCAGACGAGTGCGGCCAGAGCGAAATAGCAGAACGCGCCTACTAAGCCCCATTGAAAGAGGATCTGCAGCATCCAGTTGTGAGGGTGATTGTACGCCCCGTGGACTTCCGGAACGAGAAGCCGGAACTGGCTTTCACCGTATCCAAAAAGGGGCTTGTCGCGGAAGACACGCAAGGTTCCCAGCCAAATCTCAGTACGGCCGGATCCCGGATCGTCAGAGCTTGACGACACAAGCATCCGGAGTGGGCCGAACATCGGATGAGGAGTGGGACTAGCGAGGCCGATCGCGAGACCACCGAAAAGCGACAATAGCATACCCGCCATCGCTTTCGCTCGTCGTAGGGCTGGGAATAGCCGGGCGCCAATGGCGAAAGCCGCCACGAATGCCACGATGGAGCTCCGGGTGCCCGACCAGAAGGAAATGCCGAGCATAGCGCTCGCTATCGCGAGCCATGCCAGAAAGCGTCGATGATCGGATGAGCCAAGGGCGACCCCGAAAGCGGCGCAGGCTCCGACGACGGAATAGAAGCCGAGCTGACGGGCGTTGGTCACGGCGAGATAGAACACAGGCCATTCGAAAGTCTCGGGTGGGGCAGTCGAGCTCACGAACAGCCCGAGAACCAAGCCGAAACCCATCGTTCCGAGCGCGATTGCGACCCAGACCTGTGCGACCAACGGACGCCAGGCCGTTTCGAAGAGATGCACCAGCGCCAGTGCAAAGAGCACGTGAATGATGGAACTACAGGTCCGCGCCACCGCACCGTGTGTGTCGGCGGCAACCAGCACAGCCGTGCCGACAGCCACCGCAATCAGAACTGCCAGTGCTGTTTTCGACCACGCGGGCAATCGCAGCAACGCTTGGTCGAGCTGAAATCCGCGCCCGAAGGCAACGAGGACGATGATCGTCTCGATCGCGATGATCGGCAGGGAGAAATGGCGGATGGTGTCCTGTGCGGCCCAACCAGGGATGGGCCAGGTCGCGACCGCGAACAGAACGGGGCACGCGGCGACCAGAAGCCAGGCGGCTCCATCCGCCACCGCAAGACGGCGGCCGGATTCCGAGCCGAGTTCTCGCGAGGACTCCGTGATCTGCATTTTTCGGCCCGCCCAACCCAGACTGGCGAGCGGTAGAGCATGATCGCGTTGAAGTTTTGGTTAATTCAATATTCCTCGCCGAGTCCCGGCCAACGATTGCCCAGCGCGCGATGGAGTCCTAGCGACCGCGAAAGTCCGACATGAAGATGCTTCCAAACACTCCATCCGACCGGGCCGGCCTCCTCTACGCGCTGGCGGGCTTCTGCACGCTCTCGATCGGCGATGCGATCATCAAGGGCATGGCCGGCGAATGGC
>CALCBC010000093.1 GCA_937898525.1 uncultured Sphingomonadales bacterium | reverse complement strand
GGATGCGGTGGAAGCTGTGGCTGGTGGCAGCCGTCCTGGCAGGCGGCACGGCCTTCGCGCAGAACGGCCGGCCGGCCGGCTACCTGGCGCCCGGCGAATTCGACGTCACGACGGTCATCGGCCCGGCGCCGCGGCCGGGCGATCCGCGCTACGAAGCCGACCGCGACATTTTCCGCGACACCCGCCGCCTTGTCGGAAGCGAACGCTACGCTCTCGCAACACGCGACGTTGAAGCGCGGCCCGACGCCCTGCTGAGGGATTTCAGCTGCGCGGTCGGGGTAGCGCTGACGCCCGAGAACTCGCCCAGGCTCCTTCATGTCGTGCAGCGCGCTTCCGCCGACGCGGGCATGCAGGCCGGGCGGGCCAAGGATGTCTTCCAGCGCGAGCGGCCCTACGTGATCGACCAGGGCCCGGTTTGCCAGGACCCAGAGGAACTCGTCGATCGCCGCACCGGCAGGGCGAGCTACGACTACCCGTCCGGACACAGCACGCTTGGCTGGACCTGGGGCGTGGTGCTCGCGGGCGCTGCGCCCGACCGCGCCCAGCAAATTCTCGAACGGGCCCGGGCCTACGGCGAGAGCCGGTTCGTCTGCGGCATGCACAACGCGAGCGCGGTCGAGAGCGGGAGGGCAACGGCGCTGGCGACGATGGCCCTCGTCCAGACCAAGGCCGAATACCAGGCCGACCTTGCCGCAGCGCGCGAGGAGCTGGAGGCGCTGCGGCGCGGCGGAGCGCCCGCCCCCGAAGGCTGCGAAGCCGAAGCGCGGCTCGTCGCCGAGCCGGTCATGCCGCCGCTGCCGGTCGCAGCCGACGGAAACTAGTTGCCAAGTTTCGCTGGCTGGTCCCGGCTCCCTCCGGGTGGCGGGACGTTACCGGGGGCCGGTGCGGCGCGCTGTCGCAGGGATGGCAGTTTCTGCCGCGGACACGTCAAGCGCAGGAACCCTTCGCCTCGCGGCATCGCCACGTGACGAGGCCGGAGAGGCGCGTTAGGTTGCCCTCATGCAGGTTACTCCACCCGCCGACGACATGAGCTGGAGCTCGGCCGGGCTCGCCCGGCCCGAGGCGGTACGGGCGTGGCAGGAATGGGCGGCGCACACGATCGCGCCGATCGACGTCTGCGTGTTCGACGAGAACGCGTTCGCCGCGCGGTGGAGCAGCCATGGTGTCGGCCAGTTGCGGCTGCTGCGGCTCGAAGCGCCGGCCCAGCGCGTCGTTCACTGCGGCACCGAGGGCGCGGGCAAGGCGACGCCGTCGATCCAGCTGGTCTACGCGCGCAAGGGTGCGCTGAAGACGCGCATGGGCGGGAGGCGCTTCACCGTGCGGCCCGGCGAGTTCGTGCTGCTCGACAACACGCGGTTCTACCAGATGGAGATGGACACCGCGCACGAGGCGCTCGACCTGATGATGCCGCTCGGCTGGCTCGACCGCTACCTACCCGATCCGGGCGCGCTGCTCGGCAGGCCGGTCAGCGCCCGCAAGGGCTGGGGCGCGCCGCTCGGCAGCCTGCTCGAGACGATGGCCGAGGGGATCGACGCGACTCCCCTGCCCCGGCCGATGATCGCCGAGCAGGTCGGCACGCTGCTGACGCTGGCGACGGGCTTCCACGAGCCTTCGAGCGAGAGTCGCCATCGCAGCCAGCTCGCGCGGCAGATCCTGCGCCGGATCGAGACCGACTACGCCGACCCCGAACTGTCGCCCGAAGGGCTTGCGGCCGAATTCGGCATCTCCAAGCGCTACCTGCAGCAATTGCTCGCGGGCAGCGGGACGAGTTTCGTGCAGGAGCTGACCGCGACCCGGCTCGACCGCGCGAGCGACATGCTCAGCGACCCGCGCGCGAGCGGGCTCGGCGTCGGCGAGATCGCCTATCGCTGCGGGTTCCTCGACCCGGGCTACTTCGCGCGCGCCTTCCGCAAGCGCTTCGGCCGAACGCCGAGCGAGTGGCGCGGGGCGCGCCACTAGCACGTTCGCCCCGACCGCAAGCACGGTTCGTCGCAAGCTTGGAACGGTTGCGCGCGCAGTGCCGTTGGATTTCCGACCTAACCGAGCCGACGCCCGGCTCCCTTGTGTCTCCTCTTGAGCAGGAGAACGATCATGGTCAATCCAATCAGGCTATCCTGGATCGCGCTGGCCGTGGCAGTGACGCTGCCGACGGGCGCGGCGGCGCAGCGGTCCGGGCAACTGACGTTCTACAGCAACATCGGTTTTCGTGGGCAGTCCTACACGGTGACGGGGCCGCGCACGAACGTGCGCGTGCCGTTCTCGATCCGCAGCGCCCAGGTCGCGCCCGGCGAGAGCTGGGAAATCTGCACCGGCACCGAATATCGCGGTAACTGCCAGACGATCGCCGAAAGCGTTGGCAACGTCGCGCTCTCCGTCCGTTCCGCCCGCCCAGTAACCGCCACGACCCTGCCGGCGCCAGTCCCGGCACCGCCGGCGAACGCGCAATCGCTGCGCGGCATGGCGTCGGAGTACTTCCCGCAGCCCAGCGACGGCAACGGCCGCGTGCTCTCGTGCCCGGGAGGCTCGGGCTCGGCCGCGTGCGCTGCCGAGAGCGCCGACCGGTTCTGCAAGTCGCGCGGCTGGACCGCGTCGTCCTACGAGCGGCAGGAAACCGTGGCGGGCCGGACTTACCTCTCCGACGTGCTGTGCACGCGGACCGGATGAAGGAACAGACGATGAAGGCAGCGATACCGGTCCTCGCCGCGGCGGCAGCGCTCGCGGCGTGCAGCACGACGCCCGATGTGGCCGAAGGCCGCTTCACCTACGCCTGCGACCGCGGGCAGACGGTCACCGTCGTCTATGCCGGCGAAACCGCGCGGATCGAGAACCCGGGCGAGGAGCCGATCGTGCTCCAGCGCCGCCCCTCGGGCTCGGGGCTGTGGTACGAATCTCCGACCCACACGATCCGCAGCCGCGGCGACGAAATCGTCTACACGATCGGCCGCATGGCGCCGATGATCTGCCGGGCGGCCGACTTGCGGCAGCCCCGCTGAGCCTCACTCGCCCGCCGGCAGCGGAGCGTTGTGCTCCGAGGCGATCTTCCAGCCGACGCCGTCTTCCTTGCGCCAGACGGTCTGATTGGCGATCCGCACGGTCACCGGCTCGCCGGTCTCGGCGTCGGTGGTGGTGACGCTGCCGGTGGCGGTGGTCGCCGCGAGCTCGCCGCTCTCCGAAACCCAGCCCTTGCCGGGTTCGATCGTCAGCGCGAAGTTCGGGTCTGCGAGGAGCCGCTGGAACTCGGCCTCGATCGCCTGGGCGCCGGTCACGTGCGAGCCGCCCGGAACGAGCACGGTGGCGTCCGCCTCGTAGTTGCGGATCGCGCCGCGCAGGTCGTCGGCGGCGATGGCTTCCATCTGCGACTGTTCGGTGGCCCGCACGGCGGTCAGTACCTCGTCGGGGTCGGCCGAGCCGCACGCCGCGAGCAGCGGAATCAGCGCCAGGGTAAGGATAGGAGCGCGCACTTTCAGGGTTCCTTCCGTGTCGTTTCATGGACCCCGATGCACCCCGCCCGGCGCGGCGGCATTGACGCGGCTCAAAGCCCATTGCCTTCGCTTTTGTCCCACCCCCGGTGCGCGGGAATCCTCTCCCCGCCGGCCGAACGCCCATAGACTGGCGCAAGACCACCGGCTGGAGAGGAGCCGACCCGATGAGGCATCGCCATCTCGCGTGGGGCGCGGCCGCCGCGCTTGCCCTGACATGGCCCGCTGCCGCGCAGGAGCCGCCGGCGGACCTGACCGAGCTGCCGCCGGTCCCGACCGACTACACCCCGCCAAAGACCGAGTGGGGCGACTGGGACTTCACCGCGACTTACCAGATCGAGCACTACAACAGCGGGCGCATCCTGTTTCAGCGCCCCGAGGAATATGGCGAGCGGGTCTGGGTCACCGACGAGGAGTTCGCCCGGCGGCTCGAAGCAGCCCAACGCTCGGACGCGGCCTATTCGCCCGAGGGACAGGG
>CALCBC010000092.1 GCA_937898525.1 uncultured Sphingomonadales bacterium | reverse complement strand
AAGGGGCGGATCGCCCATCGGCGCGAAAAAGAGGGACAGTCCCTCTTTTCCCGGCTGGCGAGGACCTGCGGCGAGAAAAGAGGGACTGTCCCCTTTCCTGCACTTACACCCCCCTTCCCTCATCGAGGGGGAAGGGCGTCAGTTCTCAAGGTATATCAATTGGTTAGCATTCACCCGCCCAAGACCCGCTCCAGCCATTCGCGGTAGGGCGGGACGACGTTCAGCGCGGCGTGGGCGGCGGTCTCGAAGCGGCGGCGTTCGGCTTCGCCTTCGCGGGGGTCGGAGCTCAGCGACAGCGCGCCGATGCCGGCCGGGTGGCCGAGGGCCTCGAGCAGGGCCGAGAACTCCTGCACCGCGAAGGGCATTTCCTCGAAGAACGGCAGGCGGCCCCGGCGGTGGTACTGGTCGAGCGCGAGGTCGAGCTCGGGCGAGCGGGCCAGCGGTCCCCCGGGGATAGCGAGGTGCGCGGCGCCGGGGGCGGCGTAGTGGGCGCCGAGGACGTCGCGAGCGCGGTCGGCCATCATCGCCGCACGGCGGTTGAACTCGGCGCGCTCGCGCGGGTCGGGCTCGCGGCCGGGGAGCAACTCGAGCAGCAGCGCGAGCTGGCGATGGGCGAGGTCGAGGTTGAGCCAGGCGAGCGGCTCGAAGCTCGCCGCCGCGTCGCCGAGTGCGACGACGTTGCCGACCCACGGCCGTTCGGCGCGGCCGGGCTCGAACGGCACGAGGTCGGCGAACTCGGCGCCAAGCGCCGCGCGCGCGGCCGGCTCGTCGGTTCCTTCGACCATCGCCAGCGCGAGGTGGACGCCGTCGCGTCCGCCGAGCTCCGAACGCCAGCCCACGGGCGTGAGGACGACGTTGTCGGACAGGCCGAGCACCGGCGCGCCGGGGCGGCCGAACTGGATCCCGCGGATCGGCAGCGCCCCCTGCCAGCTGAGCCGGCGGGCCTCGGGAAGCCGCGACAGCAGCATCGCCTGCGGCCCGCTGCAGTCGACGAACAGGTCGGCAGCTATCGGCCCGCCGCCTCCGACGCCGATCGCGGCCATCCCGCCATCAGCGCGCAGCTCGACCGCGGTGATCGCGCCCGGCTGGTGCTGCACCCCGAGCCGCAGCGCCTCGCGGACCAGCAGGTCGCGGTAGGCACCCGGATTCCAGCGCAGGGCGTAGTCGAGCGCGGCGAGCGGCGAGTCCGGTCCGACCGCGGGCGGCTGGAACCGCCCGGCCGCGGCGAGCACCTCGCCGAGCGAGCCCGGCGGGGCGCCGGTCGAGGCGTTGCGCGGCCCGCCGCCCCAGTCGCGCGCGAAGCGGGTCTTGAGCTTGGGATCGACCGCGGCACCGTAAGGGGCGACGCCGGCGTGCCCTTCCCCGCCCCAGCCGAGGTAGCGGACGACCAGCCGGTGGCTGCCGCCGGCCTCGCGTACGAGCCGCTCCTCGGTGATCCCGAGCCGGTCGTGGAGCCGGTTGGTGAACGGGAGCGCGGTCGGTGCGCGGTCGGCGAAGGCGGCCGGATCGGGCGGCGTGCCGACGACGAGGATCTCGCAGCGCGGCAGCGCCCGCCTGAGCGCGATCGCCGCCAGCGCGCCGACCTGCCCCGCGCCGGCGACGACGATCCGTCCGGGCATCTCGCGCGGCGCGCTCACGGCACCTCCGCCAGCCGCTCGGCGCGCGAGACGAGGTATTCGCGGTGGCCGGGCATCGCCTCGACCTCGCGGCGGATCGCGTCCCGCAGCGAATCCAGCGCGCGGGCGAGCTGGTCGGGGTTCGGCAGCGCGGTGCGCGGATCGTGCCGCTCGGGCATCACGCCCTGGCCGAGATAGACCGCGATCCAGCTCGCGTCGTAGAACAGCCCGTCGGCGTACTTCTCGACCCGGCCGGTCGCGCGCCACAGCGCCATCTTGCCGGCGAGCGTGTCGGGCACTTCCATCGTGCGGACGTGGTTCCAGAACTCGGAATCGTCGCGCACGGTCGCGTGGTAGTGGAGGATCAGGAAGTCGCGCACCCGGTCGTATTCCATGTCGATCAGGCGGTTGAATTCGTCGCGGTCGCGCGGGTCGATCCGGCCCTCCAGCGGGAACAGTTCGATCAGGTAGGTGATCGCCATCTGCGCAAGGTAGATCGAGGTCGATTCGAGCGGCTCGAGGAAGCCGCTCGAGAGGCCGACGCCGATCACGTTGTGGCTCCACGAACGCTTGCGGCGGCCGGCGCGGAAGCGCAGCAGGCGCGGCTCGGCGAGCGGCTCGCCCTCGACGTTGGCGACGAGCGCGGCGCAGGCCTCGTCCTCGGAAATGAACGCGCTCGAGAACACGTAGCCGTTGCCGATCCGGTGCTGCAGCGGAATGCGCCACTGCCAGCCGGCGGGGCGCGCGGTGGCGCGGGTGTAGGGCTCGATCTCCTCGGTCACGTGCACGCAGGGCATCGCCGCGGCGCGGTCGCACGGGAGCCAGGGGGACCAGTCCTCCCACGCCTCGCCGAGCGTCTGCCCGAGCAGCAGCGAGCGGAAGCCCGAGCAGTCGACGAACAGGTCGCCTGAGATCTCGCGGCCGTCCTCGAGCACCAGCGCGGTGACGTCCCCGGTCTCGGGGTCCTGGCGCACCTCGACCACCTTGCCCTCGGTGCGCGCGACGCCGATGCCGAGGCCGTATTCGCGCATGAACGGGCCGAACAGCGTGGCGTCGAACTGGTAGGCGTAGCCGTAAGTCGAGGCGAGGCTCTGGTCCTCGGCCGGCGGCCGGAACTTGTTGGCCAGCCCGGCCTCGACCGCGAGCGAGTAGGCGCCGATCGGTGCCGCGCGCCCGAGGCGCTGCATCTCGAGCCAGTAGTGGTGGAAGCCGACCCCGGCGACTTCCTCGCCGAAGCTGCCGAACGGGTGGACGTAACTTTCGCCGATGCGGCCGAAGTCGCGGAAGTCGATGCCGAGCTTGTAGGTCGCGTGGGTCGCCTTCATGAACGCGGCCTCGTCGATCCCGAGCCGTTCGACGAAGCCGCGGATGTGCGGCAGCGTCGCCTCGCCGACGCCGACGATGCCGATGTCCTGGCTCTCGACCAGGTGGACCTCGACCAGCGGGCCGAGCAGCTTCTGCAGCGCCGCCGCGCTCATCCACCCGGCGGTGCCGCCGCCGAGAACGACGATGCGGGTGGGGCTGGGCTGATCGCCGGTGGTCATGCGCGGAGCCTAAGGACTATCTCGGGTCGATCCAATGGCGGCTCCACGCGTACCGAGGGGTTGGATCCAGGGGAACGGGTTTCGCGCAGAGATCGCAGAGAACGCAGGGAGGTGGACGCCAGCGGCGCAGCCGCTTCGACCATCGAAGCTTTGCGCGCGGCTTCGCCGCGTGGCCCGATCTCCGCGCGCTCTGCGATCTCGGCGCGAACCGATTGTCCACCCCCCCGGGGAGGGGAAACCGGGGCGGGCTAGCCCGCCCCGGCCGGAGGCAATCCATCGAACCCCCGATCGATGGATCAGCCCTCCATCTCCTCGAGCTCCTTGCCCTTGGT
>CALCBC010000091.1 GCA_937898525.1 uncultured Sphingomonadales bacterium | reverse complement strand
TCGGCGATCTCGGCTCCGGCGCGGCGTTCCGCTACAGCCTCGGCCCGCTGATCTCCTGGACCTTCCCCAACACGGAGGTCGCGCGCGCCAGGATCGCCCAGGCGGAAGCATCGCAACAGGCCGCACTCGCCGAGTTCGACCGCACCTGGCTCACCGCGCTGCAGGAAACCGAGAGCGCGCTTACCAGCTACGCGCGCGCCCTCGACCGCGTCGCCGCGCTCGAACGCGGAGTGGAACAGGCGCGCGAAGCCGCCCGCATCGCCCGTATACGCTACGAGGCGGGGCGTGAGAGCTTCCAGATCGTGCTCGACGCCGAACGCCAGCTCTCGTCCGCCGAGGCGGCGCTCGCCCAGACCGAAGGCCAGCTCTCGACCGATCTCGTCACGCTGTTTCTCTCGCTCGGCGGCGGATGGCAGTGACGAACCGTGGCCGTCGGCGCTCGGAGAGACGGCCGGGGAGCCAGCCTTGTCCCGACCGCGCGGGCGGCTTTGCACCGGCTCGAACCGACGCGATCATCCGAAGAGAACCGCCGAAACGGTGCGTATCTCGCCTGCAACCAGCATCGGGAAAAGCTCTAGCGCGCGCGGGCGGCGCTTGCGGAACGAAGAACCTCCCCGAGGGCGCCGGCGGCGAGCCCGGATCCGATCCGCCCGATGGCGGCGGCGGGGGGAAGGGCCTCTTCGCGCAGCGACTGCCGGACGAGCGGCCTTGCCTCGACCCGCCGGAAGTGGTCCGTGAGCCGGGCCGGGACGACGATCCCGAACTGGCCCGCCCAGCGCAGGACCACGAACAGGTAAGCGTCCGCCACGGTGAAGCGGCCGCCGAGAAGGAAGTCGCCGCGCACTTGGCCGGCCAGGACCTGGAGGAGGCCGGCGATGCGGTTGAGCGCAGCCTCGCGCCGTGTCTGGCCGGACTCGCGGAACAGCGGCTTGAAAGCCACGTGCAGCTCGCTCGAAATGAACGACAGCGCCTCGAGCAGCCGGATCCGCCCGAGGTCCCCCTCGGGCTGCAAGTGCGGAGCGTGATCGGCGATCAGCGAGAGGACCGCAACGTTCTCGGTGAGCGTCCGCCCGTCGTCGAGCACGAGGAGCGGAACGTAGCCCTTGGGATTGAGTTCGCGGAAGTTGCGGCCGGTCTCGGTCAGCCCGGACGCAAGGTCGACGCGCTCCTGCACGAACGGAATTCCGGCTTCGTGCAGCGCGATCCGGTCAGAAAGGCTGCACGCGCCGCGCGCATAGTAGAGCTTCATGAGAGTGCACTCCTTCCTCGTGCCTGCTTCGCGGAAGTCGGCGGAAGCGCGTGGTCGAGCCACCGGGCGAGCGTGGTCGAGCCATGCCGCGCGTCGGGGCTGGAAACGAGCGTCGAATCGTCGATCTCGACACCCAGGAAGGCGGCCGCCGGGTCGCCGACGACCTCACGCTTGTCTCCGTCGCGCGCGAGGACCCGGCGCACGGCTTCGTCGAGCGTGAAGACTTCGGGACCAGCGATCTCGATCACACCGTTGACCGGATTCGACAGCGCCGCCTCAACAAGCGCCAGCGCGATGTCGTCCGCAGCCACCGGCTGGAACGCCACAGGCGGCAGCCTCACGGCCCCGTCCACGGTCGAGAAGCGCGCGATCGCATTCAGAGATTCGAAAGCGGGGGCTGCCCGCACGATCGTGTATGGAATGCCGGACTCGGCGACCAGCCGCTCCTGCGCCAGCCTGGCCCGGAAATAGCCGCTGGCCTGCATCCTGTCTGTCCCGACGACCGAGAGCGCAACGTGATGCCTGACGTCCGCACGCCTCTCCGCTTCAGCGATGTTGCGCGCCGCTGTCGTGAAGAAGGTCATCGCCTCCCGCGCGCCGAACGATGGCGAGTTGGAGACGTCGACTACGATCTCGCTGCTCGCGAGAAGGTCGTCGAGCCCCTCGCCGGTGATCGTGTCGACGCCTGTGCCTGGCGCTGCGGCGATGGCCTCGTGACCGCGGGTGCGCAGCTCGTAGACGACCCTGGCGCCGACGAGACCGGTTCCGCCGATGACCGCGACCTGGAACATGGGCCGTCTTTTCGCTCCTCGCGCAATCGCCCGGCCGCGAGCGGCCGGTGGAGCGGACCATGCCCAGTCGGCACCCCCCTCGCCATCAGACGAAAGGCTGGCCTGCTCGAATCAAGGGTTCGCCTTCCTCGACCGAAAGGTGATCCCTTCGACGCTGTTCTTTCCAGGGCGGGAGGTTCAGCCGGCTGCCGTTCGACCAGCTGAACGCATGGGCGCGCCGCGTGCCTACGGTTCCGCGGGCACCCGGCGCCAGAGATCGTCGAACGCGATGCTGTCGAGGAAGGCGTGCACCCGCACGATCCGGCCGTCCTCCATCTCGAGGATCCACACATAGGTGTTGGCGTACGGCTGCCCGTCGCGAGCGGTGCCGGCGGCGTCGAAGAAGGCGACCACCGTGTCGCCGTCCGCGTAGAGCCGGCGCACGGACGGCATGAGGGGCCCGTTCATCCTTGCGTTGAACGGCCGGATGACCTGCTCGATGAACTCGGCCTTCGAGGGATAGGTCCCAGCGGTGATCGAGTTGCCGGTAATCGTCCAGCTCGCGTCGTCCGCGAGCAGGTCGAACGGGCCTCCGGTCCCCTTGCGCCAGGCCTCGAAACTCTCGGCGACCAGCGCCCGGTTCCGCTCCATCCGTTCGGTATCCGGGGAAGCCGCCCTTGCAACTTCGCCCATCAGCCCTGCTCCGGCGAACGCCGCGAGCAGCGCAGCGAGAAGCGAATGGCTGAACGATATTGCATGTCTTCCTCCATGGCGTCCTTCCACGCGCCGTGACCTGCCCCGGGCACATTCGGGAGCAGTGTGCGCAGAATGTGCCCGCCATACAGGCACGGTCCTTCCGGGCGTGCAGTGGTTCATGATCCAATCCTTCCGAGCTTCTCTCGGGCGCGTCAGGCGCCAGAGGCGGAGGCGCGGGCGCCGATGCCGTCCAGCGCGGCCATCGCTGAAGCGGGCAGCTCGATCGCTGCGGCGGCGACATTCTCGCGCAAGTGCGCGAC
The DNA here is from genome assembly GCA_937898525.1 of uncultured Sphingomonadales bacterium. GTDB lineage: Bacteria > Pseudomonadota > Alphaproteobacteria > Sphingomonadales > Sphingomonadaceae > Croceibacterium_A. Next base: position 9,603 of record CALCBC010000091.1, on the reverse strand, counting down.
CGACGAGGTGCCCGGGATCAGCAGGATGTTCGGTGCACGTCGGAGCAGCCAGGCCAGCGCCACCTGCATCGGCGTGGCGCCGAGCCCGGCGGCCACTTCGGACAGGGTCGAGGATTGCAGCGGAGTGAAACCGCCCAGCGGGAAGAAGGGGACGTAGGCGATCCCCTGTTCCGCGAGGTCGTCGATCAGCGCATCGTCGTGGCGGTGGGCCAGGTTGTACTGGTTCTGGACGCACGCGATCTCGCAGAGGCCGCGCGCCTCCCTGACCTGGGCGGGCGTCACGTTGCTGAGGCCAATGTGGCGGACCAGGCCCTCCGACTGCAGTTCGGCCAGGACCGTGAGCGCGGGCTCGACGCTGCCTTCGGCCGGGCCATGGCCGTCGCCCCAGAAGCGCATGTTGACGACGTCCAGCACCTCGACGCCGAGATTTCGCAGATTGTCGTGGACCGCTTGCCGCAGCTCCTCGCGAGACGCCGCGGGAATCCACGATCCGTCGCTCCCCCGCCGTGCTCCGACCTTCGTCACGATGAGCAGATCGTCGGGATAGGGCGCGAGGGCCTCGCGGATCAGCCGGTTGGTGACGTGCGGGCCATAGAAGTCGCTGGTGTCGATGTGATCGATGCCGAGCGCAATCGCTTCGCGCAAGACGGCGAGAGCGGCGTCGTGGTCCCTGGGCGGTCCGAACACGCCGGGGCCGGCGAGCTGCATGGCGCCGTAGCCGAGCCGCTTCACCTGGCGGCCGCCGAGCGTGTACGTTCCGGATTGGTCGACGATGGACATGCGCATTTCCTTTCACATCACGTTGCTGACGGTGGGCCGGACGACGATCTCGCTGACGTCGACGTCGGCCGGCTGCTCGATGGCGAAGCGGATCGCACGGGCGATGGCGTCCGCGCGGAGCATGCCCGCGGCGCGGAACTCGGCGATCATGGCCCTGGTGGCCTGATCGGTGATCGTGTCGGCGAGCTCGGATTCGGTCACGCCGGGAGAGACGGCGGTGGCGCGGATATCGCTGTGTTCCTGCCTGAGGCCATCGGTGATCGCCCGGACCGCGTATTTCGTCGCGCAATAGACGGCGGCGGTCGGTACCACCCTGTAAGCCCCGATCGAGGCGACATTGATCACATGCCCGGCACCCTGCGCCTGGAAACGCGGCAGCACCGCGGCGATGCCGTGAAGCACGCCGCGGATGTTGACGTCGATCATCCAGTCCCACTGATCGACAAGCAGCGCCGAAAGCGGCGAGAGCGGCATGACGCCGGCGTTGTTGACCAGGACGTCGACGCGCCCGAACCGCTCGATCGCCGCGTCAACGAATGCGGCGAAGCTTTCCCGCTCGGTGACGTCGAGCCGCGCCCAGCCGACGTTTTCGCCCAGCGTCCCCGCCAGTGCCTCCAGCCGATCGGCGCGACGGGCGCCGAGCATCAGCCGGGCACCCGCAGCGGCGAGCTCGCGCGCAGCCGCCTCGCCGATGCCGCTTGAAGCGCCGGTGATCAAAACTACCTTGTTCGAAAGTTCGCTCATGCTGGTCTCCTTTCGTCGACCGCAAGGTGTGAGCCCGGGTGGCGGAGCGTTAGCCAGATGCGCCGGGATTCTTGCCTGATCTTCCGGAACGGCCGGAGACGACTTGCCAGCGCCACGTGCGCGTACGACCGCTGTTGCCGATGGAACCGCTTGCCGAAATCGCATCGTTGATCGCCCGCCATGCCGGGGGCGAGGGGATCCAGGCCACGCCGGTCGATCGGCTGCTGCTTGTCCGATCCTCCACCACGACCATGGCAATGCCGAACGTGTACCAGCCGCTGCTCTGCCTCGTGGTGCAGGGGCGGAAACAAGTCGAGCTGGGCGACCAGCTGTTCGTGTATTCGCCGGGTCGATACGGCATCGTCACCCACGACCTCCCCGTCACCGGCCGGGTCGTCGAAGCGTCGCCGGACCGGCCGTACCTCTGCTTCGTGCTCAACTTCGACCCTGTCGTGCTCGGGGAGCTGGCGCAGCGTGTCGCGCCACCGGCAGGATCGGCTCCGTCGCTCGGCATGACCGTGGGCGAAGCCGAGGCCGGGTTGCTCGAGGCCGCTCTGCGCCTGCTTCGCCTGCTCGACGATCCTGAGGCCCTGCCGGTGCTCGCGCCTTTGGCCGAGCAGGAGATCCTCTACCGGTTGCTCGCCGGACCGCACGGGGCGCGGATGCGACAGATTACTGCAAGCCGGGGCGGCCTGGCTCAGGTCGGCCGCGCGATAGCGTGGATCCGCCAACATTTTCGTGAGCCCTTCAGCATGAGTCGTCTGGCGGCGGCCGTGGGCATGAGCCCTTCGAGCCTGCACGAGCATTTCCGCGCCGTAACCGCGATGACGCCGCTGCAGTTCCAGAAGCAGCTGCGCTTGCAGGACGCGCGCAGCCTGATGCTGGTAGCCGGGCTCGACGCGACCACAGCGGCGTTCCGTGTGGGCTACGAGAGTCCGTCCCAGTTCAGTCGCGAATACCGCCGCCATTTCGGCGAGCCGCCCGCACGCGACATCGCTCGCCTGCGCGCATCGCCGGAGCGTGCGCTCGTCGCCTGAGCCGTCGGCTTGCGCAGAGCCCCCGGAGAACACCTCGGTCTGGGTAGGTCGCTCTCGCCTGTTTCCGTAAAATCGAACGGCGAGCGTAACGAGGGCGCAGCCGGCGGGCACGGAGCCGACCGGAGACCCGTCATGAGCAACCGATCGAGACCCGCGCCCTTGCGACCGGGGTGGCCATCCTGGGGACCGGCAGCGGCCCGAACACTGGACTGACCCAAGCCCGTGATCGTCCTCGTCCACGGCGCATTCGTTTTGCTCGTCGCGATGGTCCCCGAGCCCGGCGCCCCCTGGCGCAGAGAGAGGCCGGTTCGGAGCCGAGCGACCACCCAAGGGGTAACGGCAGTCAAACCTAAGTGTGATTGGCCGGATCGCTCGCGAACCTAGACTGTCAAATCCCGGCAAGACGCTGTCCGGGCGCATCCAGGAGAAAAGCCGTGACCGAGCCCCAGCCCGTTCCCGTGGCCCGCCGCTTCCTCGAAACGCCGACCGACCTGGGTCCCGACGCCACCCGCGATATCTCGGCCGGTCTCGCCGCGCTCCTCGCGGACGTGTTCGCGCTCTACGTCAAGACGAAGAATTTCCACTGGCACATGAGCGGACCCAACTTCCGCGACTATCACCTGCTCCTCGACGAGCAGGCGGAACAGATCTTCGCGATGACCGATCCCATGGCCGAGCGCGCGCGCAAGATCGGCGGCACGACGGTCCGGTCGATTTCCGACATCGCCCGGCGGCAGCGCCTGCTCGACAACAACGCGGAGTTCGTCCCGCCGCATGAGATGCTCGCCGAGCTCCACGGCGACAACAAGCAGCTCGTCGCCGAAATGCGCCGTGTGCACGAGCTGTGCGACGCTCATCACGACGTGGCGACGGCCAGCCTGCTCGAGGAATGGATCGACCAGACCGAGCGCCGAGCCTGGTTCCTCTACGAGAGTTGCCGGACCGTCGAGCGGGTCTGACGGGCAGCGCCATGGTGCGGCAGCGACCCCGGCTCCGTGCCCCCGGCATTGTCCGCGCCCGCCGCGCGCAACATCCTCGTGCGTAGCGGCCGCGATTGCCGCGAGCAGGGCGCCCGGATCGATCGGCTTGGCGAGGTAGGCGGCAGCGCCCTCGGCCCGCGCCGGCGTTCGTGCCCTGTCGGTCGGATAGGCCGCCAGGAAGATAACCGGTGGAGGCCAGCCGAGCCGTGCCAGCTCGCGCTGGATTTCGAGGCCTTCGCGAGACCGGCCGTCTAGAGCTGATTGTCAGTGTCGTCGAGGGAGTGAAGCGCTGGGCCAGCATCGCCGAGGATGCGCTGATGCCTGCTGCGACGAACTTGGCGACGGCAATGCCGAGAGTCGCGATCAATGCGCCATAGAGCACGGTGTCGGACTTGACGCGAGCGAACAGCGGATTCTCGGACAAGAGGCGCCGCCATCACGGCGCTGGCGCTGTGCCTGTCGATGCTTAACGCGCGAGTCCCGTTCCTCGCACTCGGGCACGTGGCGCCGGCGGCCGCCGTAAACTCAGCGGCTTGTACCTTCGCTGAGCGCAGCCTCGAAGAGTCGGCGAAGCCGATGCTCGATGTCTCTGCTGCACAATGGCTCGAGCGCCATGACCGTCCTGAGGATGGTCATGCCCATCCACACAGCCATCGCGTTGCTCGCTCGAAGCTCCGCGTCTTCCCCTTGGAGTCGGTCCGCGAAGGCCCGGAGCACACCCGTGCGCAAAGTCTCGCGCACGATCGTCGAGGCTGCCGGAGACGAGGCCGAGCGCAGCATGATGAGGAGGCGCTCGACGTGACGGTTACCCTTCTCGCCCTGCTGGACGAACAGCCGCGCGAGGTAGGACGGGATTTCCGCTTCGCCGAGTGCCTTCGGGAAGATTTCCTCCTTGCGGTCCTCACCGAGCACCTCACGAAACAGTTCTTCCTTGCTGCCGAAGTAGCGACTCACCAGCGCGACATCGACGCCGACGTCGCGCGCGATATCGCGCAAGCCGACGTTCTCGTAGCTTTCCTGCAAGAAGCGCATCTTCGCCGCATCGAGCATCGCCTGTCGAGTCGCGGCGGCCGACTTGGGGCGGGCGGAAGGGGGCTTCATGACGTGCTCCTAACGGGAAAACGAAACGAATTCCACCGCCCCAGTCTACACCTGTTGACTTGCGATTGACCCCCGCTTACTCGCCCGGTCATCACCTGTTGACGCTGCACTGCAGCATGAAAGGCGGGCACGGCCCGATCACTCGCATGGCACCACGATTTGTCGCACTGCTCGCCGCACTGCTCCTGACGGGCTGCTCGGGTGGGGATGCCGCCCCGCCCGCCGCGCCCGCGGTCACGGTGGCAAAGCCGCTGGTGCAGACGGTGCGCGATTGGGATGACTTCGTCGGTCGGTTCGAGGCCGTGCAGAGCGTCGAGGTGCGCCCGCGCGTGACTGGCTATCTCGAGCGGGTGCATTTCACCGACGGGCAGTTCGTGCGCGCCGGGCAACCGCTGTTCACGATCGATGCGCGTCCAGCGCAGGCGGCGCTTGCCCAGGCCCGCGCGCAGCTCGCCCGGGCCGAGGCGATGCTTGCCAATGCGCGGACCGAGCTTGCTCGCTCGGAGACGCTCGCCGCTTCTCAGGCGGCCAGCCAGGAGGAAGTCGAGCAGCGCCGCGCGGCCGTCCGCGCCGGCGTCGCCGAGGTCAATGCCGCACGCGCCAACGTGGAGGCGCAGCAGCTCCAGGTTGGCTTCACCACCGTGCGTGCCCCGATCTCGGGACGCATCTCGGAGCGGCTGGTCGACAGCGGCAACAGCGTGATCGCTGACCAGACGGTGCTGACGCGGATCGTCTCGGTCGACCCGATCCATTTCGCCTTCGAAGGCTCCGAGGCGCTGCTGCTCAAGTACCAGCGCCAGGGGCTCGCCGGTCCCGGCGCCGAGGTCCGTGTACGGCTGCAGGACGAGGACGCCTACCGCCACACCGGCAAGATCGATTTCATCGACCCGGTCATCAATCCCGGCTCGGGCACCGCCAAGGGTCGCGCGTTGATCCGGAACACCGACGGCTTCCTGCGGCCGGGCATGGTCGGCCGGCTGCAGCTTGCCGGCTCGGAGCCCTACCAGGCGCTGCTGGTGCCCGATCTCGCGGTCGTCACCGACGCCTCGCGCAGGTTGGTCTATACGGTCGACGGCGAAGGCACGGTGGTCGCCAGGATGGTCGAGCTCGGCCCGCTGGTCGGCGAGCTGCGGGTGATCCGCAGCGGGATCGAGGCCAAGGACCGCGTGATCATCGGCGGCGTGCAGCGTGCGCGGCCCGGGCAGAAGGTCCAGGTGAAGGCCGGCAAGGTCATCGCCCCGCCGGCTAACGCATCCGCTCCCGCGGCCGTCCGCGCCCCGCAGGCTTCGGCCGCCGAGATCGTGGCCCCGGCGAACTAGGCGATGAACATCTCGCGCTTCTTCATCGACCGGCCGATCTTCGCCGCGGTCATCGCGATCTTCATCACGCTGATCGGCGCGTTCGCGTTCCCGCTGCTGCCGCTGTCGCAGTACCCGGAGATCGCTCCGCCGACGATCGTGATCCAGGCGCCCTATCCCGGGGCCTCGTCGGAGACGATCGCCGAGACGGTCGCCGCGCCGCTCGAGCAGGAGATCAACGGGGTCGAGAACATGCTCTACATCCAGAGCTCCTCGACCCAGGGCCAGGCGCAGATAACGGTCACCTTCGAGCCCGGCACCGACCTCGATGCGGCGCAGGTGCTGGTACAGAACCGCGTCCGCCTGGCCGAGCCGCGGCTGCCCGAGCAGGTCCGCCAGGTCGGCGTCACGGTCAACAAGCAGATGACCGGCTTCCTGCTGATCGCCACGCTGACCGCGCAGGAAGGCTCGGGCCTCGATATCGATTACGTCGGCAACTACGCGCAGACCGTGATCCGCGACCGCCTGCTGCGCCTGCCCGGCGTCGGCGGGGTCAACGTGTTCGGTGGCGGCAACTACGCGATGCGCGTGTGGATCGATCCCGACCGCGCCGCCGGCCGCAACCTGACCGCCAGCGAGATCGTTGGCGCGCTGCGCGCGCAGAACGTGCAGGTCGCGGGCGGCGCGCTCGGCCAGTCGCCGAACTCGGCCAACCCGTCGTTCGAAGTCCCGGTCGACGTGCAGGGCCGGCTCGGCACCGCCGAGGAGTTCGGCGACGTCGTGCTCAAGTCCGATCCCGCGACCGGCTCGATCACCCGGCTGCGCGACGTTGCGCGGGTCGAGCTCGGCAACCAGGACTACGGCATCCGCGCGTTCTACAACGGTGACCGCAGCGTGGCCCTGGCGGTGATCGAACAGCCGGGCGCCAACTCCCTCGACGCCGCGGCGCTGGTCGAGGACGAGCTCGAGGCGATGGCCGCGGAGTTCCCCGCCGGCCTCACATACGCCACCCCGTACAACCCGACCGAGTTCGTGGAGGCCTCGGTCGACGCGGTCCAGGAAACGCTGCTCGAGGCGGTCGTGCTCGTCGTGATCGTCATCATGGTGTTCCTGCAGACCTGGCGCGCGGCGATCATCCCGATCATCGCCATCCCGATCGCGCTCGTCGGCACCTTCGCGGTGCAGCTCGCGCTCGGCTTCTCGATCAACTCGCTGTCGCTGTTCGCGCTCGTGCTCGCGGTCGGCATCGTCGTCGACGACGCGATCGTGGTCGTCGAGGCGGTCGAGAAGCACGTGCGCGAGGGGATGTCGCCGCGCGAGGCCGCGCACCGCACGATGCGCGAGGTCTCGGGCGCGCTGGTCGCGATCGGCCTGGTGCTCGTCTCGGTGTTCGTGCCGACCGCACTGACACCCGGCATTCCCGGCATCTTCTACCGCCAGTTCGCGGTGACCATCGCCGCCGCGGCGGCGATCTCGCTGCTCGTCTCGCTGACGCTGTCGCCCGCGCTCGCCGCGTTGTTGCTCAAGCCGCACCAGGACGACCACGATGCCGATCACGGCCCGCGCTGGCTGCACCCGCTGCGCGCCGGGGCCGACAGGTTCAACCGCGGCTTCGCGTGGCTGTCGGACCGCTACGGCGCCTTCACCGCGCGCACCGTGCGCATGGCGACGATCATGCTGGTGATCTACGCCGGGCTGCTCGCGCTGACCGGCTGGCGGCTGGCCGACACCCCGACCGGGTTCATCCCCGAGCAGGACCAGGGTATCCTGATCGGCGTCGTGCAGATGCCGCCGGGCGCCTCGCTCGACCGCACCAACGCGGTGCTCGACCAGGCCTTCGAGACCGCGATCAAGCAGGAAGGCGTTGAGTCAGCGATCTATCTCGCCGGTCTTGACGGCACCACGCAGGCGACATCGTCGAACGCCGGCACGATCTTCATGCGGCTCAAGGACTGGGACGAGCGCGGCAGCGACCTCAGTGCAACGGCGCTCGCCGGCGTGCTGACCGGCAAGTTCGCCACGCTGACCGACCAGGGCAACATCTTCATGGTCTCGCCGCCGACCGTTCGCGGTCTCGGCAACGGCAGCGGCTTCGTGATGATGGTGCAGGACCGCTCGGGCGCCGGCTACCGCGCGCTCGAGGAGACCGCCGGCCCGCTGATGGCCGCCGCCGCGCAGCAGCCCGACCGGCTGGCGCAAGTCTACACAACCTACAACACCGGCACCCCGCGGATCCGCGCCGACATCGACCGCGACCGCGCGCAGCTGCTCGGCGTGCAGCCGGGCCAGGTCTACGACGCGCTCAGCACCTACATCGGCTCGACGTACGTCAACGACTTCAACTTCATGGGCCGCACTTACCGGGTCACCGCGCAGGCCGAGCCCTACGCGCGCGACGACGCGAGCGACATCGGCCGGCTGCAGGTCCGCTCGTCGAGCGGGGCGATGGTCCCACTCTCCTCGGTGGCGACGCTGCGCGACGACTCCGGCCCGGCGCGCGTGATCCGCTACAACCTGTTCCCGGCCTACGAGCTGCAAGGCCAGGCGCCGCCGGGCGTGTCCTCGGGCCAGGCGATCGAGGCGATGGAAGGCGTTGCCGCCAACGCGCTGCCCGACGGGTTCGGGTTCGAGTGGACCGGGCTCGCGTTCCAGGAGAAGGCCGCCGGCAGCAGCTCGGCGCTGGTCTTCGGCATGGCGGTGGTGTTCGTGTTCCTCGTGCTCGCCGCGCAGTACGAATCGCTGACGCTGCCGCTGGCGGTGATCCTGATCGTGCCGATGTGCATCCTTGCCGCTCTTTTGGGCGTGAACCTGCGCGGGATGGACAACAACATCCTGACCCAGGTCGGCCTCGTCGTGCTGATCGCGCTCGCGGCGAAGAACGCGATCCTGATCGTCGAGTTCGCGCGCCAGGGCGAGGAGACCGGCCTGCGGCGGATGCAGGCCGCGGTGGCCGCGGCGCGCGCGCGCCTGAGGCCGATCCTGATGACCAGCTTCGCGTTCATCTTCGGCGTGATGCCGCTGGCGATCGCCAGCGGGCCCGGCGCCGAGATGCGCCAGTCGCTCGGCACCGCAGTGGTGTTCGGCATGTTCGGGGTGACGATCTTCGGGCTGATCTTCACCCCGGTGTTCTACGTCGTCACTCGCTCGTTCGGCCGCAGCCTGCGCTACCGCCGCCTGCGCGCCCGGCGCCGGTCGCGTGGGATTGCGCGATCCGCCCCCGAAGGAGCCCCCGCGTGAAGCGCCTCGCCGCCATCCTCGCTTCCTCGGCTGCGCTGTCGGCCTGCACCACGGTCGGGCCCGACTACGCGCCGGTGCTGCCCGACGCCGCCGCGCAAGGCTCCGCGCTGCACGCATCGAGCGACGCCGCGTTCACCCCCGAGACGCCGCCCGGCGACTGGTGGCGGCTCTACGACGATGCGCGGCTCGACGCGTTCGTCGCGCAGGCGCTCGAGGCCAATACCGACTTGCGCATTGCCGCGGCCAACCTCGCCCGCGCGCGCGCCGTGCTGCGCGAGGCGCGCACCGGGCAACTGCCCACGACGACGCTGTCAGGCGCCGCCAGCTACGGCCGCCAGTCGGGCGCGGCGCAAGGCCAGGCGAGCGCGCTGCCCGACGGCGAGCTCTACGACGCCGGGCTCGACGTCGGCTACCAGGTCGACCTGT
>CALCBC010000090.1 GCA_937898525.1 uncultured Sphingomonadales bacterium | reverse complement strand
ACATCGACGGCAACAACACGATCACGGTCAACTGCACGAAGACCACGCCGTACAACATCGGCCTGGCCCCTTCGAACGCCAGCACCGACGGCGCGGGCGAGATGACCGGCACCGGCAGCAACGCGGACAAGGTCGTCTACCAGCTGCGCTCGACCCCCGGGTCCACCGGCGATGTCTGGGGCGACACGGCGACCGCCAGCAGCGTCGGCAACGGCGTCTCGGCAATCGGTACGGGTGCGGACAAGGCGCACACGGTCTACGTGACCGTCCCGAGCGCCAACTTCGCGCCGGACACTTACGCCGACACCGTCACCGTCAGGGTTCACTACTGACGGCCATGACGGGTCTGCGGACCTTGAAGCGCGTCGTCGCCCCGGCCGCCCTTGCCGGGCTGGCCGCCGGCGGCGCGCATGCCGCCGGCCTGCAGGTCGAGCCGAGCTCGGTCACGATCGCCGAGCGGTCGGAGGAGATCTGGCTGGTCAACACCGGGGACGCGCCCTTGCAGGCGCAGGTGCGCGTCTACCGCTGGGTGCAGGACGGCGAGGGCGAACGCCTCGAGCCGACCGAGGACCTGCTGGCGAGCCCGCCGATGGCGCAAATCGCGCCCGGCGCACGGCGGCTGGTCCGCGTGGTCTCGACCGGGGCCAGGACCTGCGAGGACACCTTCCGCCTGGCAATCGACGAGCTGCCTCCTGCGCAGACGGAGACTACCGGGCTGCGCTACGTGATGCACTACTCCGTGCCGGTATTCGTGACACCGAAGCGCTGTGGAGCGATCGCGCCGCAGCTCGCCTGGCGCATTGACGCCCCCGGCGGAGGCGCGCGGCTGGTTGTCGCCAACGCAGGAACCCAGCACGCCCAGCTCGCCGACCTCACGTTCATCGACCCTGACGGGCAGCGCACCCCGCTCACTCCGGGGTTGCTCGGCTACGTTCACGCCGGCGCGCAGATGGCCTTCGCCCTCGCCCCCGGCGCGGAGACCTTCGCCCGTGGCGGTACCCTCGAAGCCCAGGTCAATGGCATCCGTATCGAGCAGCAAGTCGCGCCGCCGTCTCCTGCTGCTGACTGAGGCGCTGCTGCTGGCCGGAACCGGCGCCACCCAGGCGCTCGCGACGGCTGACCCGATCCAGCCCGAAGCAGCTGTCGCCGCGGAAGATCCCGGTCCCGCGCTCGACCGCACGGGCGAACTCACGGCCGTGCCCGGCGAGACGCTGCTGCTGATGCTGTGGCTCAACGGCGAGGATCGCGGCGTGATCGAGGTCCGGCGCGACGGCGAGACGTTCTGGACCACCCGCGCCATTTTGCGCGGCACGGGCCTGCAGCTGCCCGGCGACACCGCCGACCCGATGGTCGCGCTCGACCGCCTGCCCGGCGCGACGCTGCATTACGATGCCGACATGCAGGTGCTCGAGCTGATGGTGCCGCCCGAGATGCTCGGGAGGACGCCGCTCATGCTCAACCCGGTCGAGGACCGGTTTGCCGAGGCCCACAGCGCGCCGGGCGCGCTGCTCAGCTACGATGCCTATGCGGGGATCGACAACCACTCGGCGAACCTCTCCGGCCTGCTCGAGTTCCGTGCGTTCGGTGGACGCGACGTGTTCGATACGACCGTGCTCGCCGGATGGCGCAAGGGCTCGGACACGCGCCTCGTGCGGCTGGACAGCGCCTGGTCGCGCACCTGGCCCGAGCGGCGCCTGCGACTGGTCGTCGGCGACACCGTGACCAGCGCCGTCGAGTGGTCGCGCGCGACCCGTATCGGCGGGGTGCAGATCGGCACCGACTTCTCGCTCCAGCCCTATGTGCCGACCACGCCGATCCCGGCGTTCTTCGGCTCGGCGGTGCTGCCCTCGCAGCTCGAGCTCTACATCAACGGCGTGCGCACATGGAACGACGAGGTGCCGGCGGGCACGTTCGAGCTGAGCGCCGGTCCGACGCGGATCGACGGCGCAGGGCAGGCGCAGGTCGTGATGACCGACGCGCTCGGCCGGGTGACCACGCGGACCTTCGCGATCTACCAAAGCCCCGCCTTGCTCCGTGCCGGCCTGTCCGAATGGTCGGCCGAGGCGGGTCTGGTCAGGCGCGACTACGGCCTCGAATCGTTCGGCTATGCGGATGAGCCGGTGTTCAGCGGCAGCTTCCGCCACGGGATCAGCAACGGGCTCACCCTCGAGACCCACGCCGAGGCTGCGCCGCACCTGGCGCAGGGCGGGATCGGGGCGGTACTGCTGCTCGGCCAGCTCGGCGTCGTCACCGGTTCGGTCGCGGCCAGCCGGACGGACGCAGGCACCGGCACCCAGTGGAGCGCCGGGTACAACTGGACCAATGGCGCGGTGTACCTCGCAGGCAGCGTGCAGCGCGCCAGCCGCAGCTTCGCCGACCTGGCCACGCGCTGGGACGGTCCGCCGCTGCGTGCCCGCGACCAGCTCCAGGCCGGGGTCAGCAGCCGCCGGCTCGGCGCCGCGGGAGCGCACTACATCCGCTACCGGCCTGCCACCGGCTCCGCGTACCGCGCGGCCGGGCTCAACTGGACGCGGGGCCTGGGGCGAAACCTCTCGCTCTACGCCAGCGCCGAGCAGAACCTCGACGCGCGCAAGGAGCGCCGTTTCATGCTCTCGCTGAGCTTCACGCCCGGCGGGAATTACTACGGCAACCTCAGCTGGCAGAACGACCGGGGCCGCGACCGGGTGAGCCTGACCGCGCAGCGCAGCGCCCCGCAGGCGGGCGGGCTGGGCTGGAACGCCAGCGTGCAGCACGATCTCGAGACCGGCGGTGTCGACGGACAGGCGCAGGCGAGCTGGCTCGGATCCTACGGCGAAGCGCGCGTCGGCGCCGCCAGCTTCGACGGGCGCCAGTCGGCCCTCGCGGGATACAGCGGGTCGCTGGCGCTGATCGGTGACGGCGTCCACGCGAGCCGCCGCGTGGATGACGGCTTTGCGCTGGTCACCACCGGCGGGTACGCCGACGTCCCGGTGACGGTCGAGAACAACGTGGTCGGCCGCACCGACCGCAACGGCCGGCTGCTGGTAACCCGGCTCAACGCCTACGAGCGCAATCGCATCGGGATCGACCCGTCGAACCTGCCGGCCGAAGTGGCGGTCGAGGAAACGACGGCCAAGGCCGTTCCCGGCCGCCGCGCGGGCGTCATCGTCGACTTCGCGCTGCGCGAACTCAGCGCGGCGGTGCTGACCGTGACCCAAGCGGACGGAACCGCGATCGCCGCGGGCAGCACGGCGTGGGTCGCGGGCCGCGACGAACCGCTGACCGTCGGCTTCGACGGCCAGCTCTACATCGAGAACCCGCCACCGGGCGGGCTGCTTTCGATCGAAACGGAGGGACAAGCATGCACGGTACGCCTTCCCGAGCGGATCGAGACGGGCGGCGTCGCGCGGCTCGGGGCGCAGCGCTGCGAGGTCCGGCCATGATCCGCACCTGTCCCCCCCTTGCGGCGCTGCTGCTCGCGCTGGCGTTCGTCGTCTGGCCGAGCAAGGCCGAAGCCAACGTCAACTGCCGGATCGACACCATGGCGATCAACTTCGGCGCCAGCGCCAGCGGCACGGGTTCGGTCAGCTTCACCTGCACCAGCTTCAACGGATCCTCGGGCCCGGTGACGATCTGCAGCCAGCTCGGAACCCCGAGCTTTCCCGGCACCACGCAGCAGCCGAAGATGATCGGCACGAAAGGCGGCCTGCTCGATTTCAACCTCTACACCAACGCCGCGCGAACCACGATCTGGGTCGGGAGCAACCGCCTGACCACCTCGGTGACGATCCCGGCCAACGGCACGGTTTCCGGCACCATGCCGTTCTACGGACTGATACCGGGCGGCCAGGCGGCCGCGGCGGACAGCTATTCGGCCTTCATCCACAACACCTCGCTGGGCGCGCTCGTCTCGGGCGTGTGCGCGACCAACACTTCGGCGATCTTCGGTGGGTTCAACGGCCAGGACGGCACCGTCAACGTCAACGCGACGGTGAGCAGCGCATGCACGGTTTCAGCCGGCAACCTCGCGTTCGGCACGGTGAGCGCCAGCGCCACCAACCTCGCCGGGAGCAGCACGCTGACCGTGACCTGCCCGAAGGGTACGCCCTACTACATCGGGCTGGTCCCTTCGAACGGCAGCACCACCGGCGCGGGCACCATGAGCGGGTCGGCGGGCAATACCGACAAGCCGGCGTACCAGCTGCGTTCGACCCCGGGGAGCTCAGGCACGATCTGGGGCAATACCGCGACCCCGACGAGCGCCGGCAACGGAGTCGCGGGGACCGGCAGCGGCGGCCCGCAGACCCACACGGTCCACGCGACGATGCCGGGCGCCAACTACCGCCCCGACAGCTACAGCGACACCGTGACCGTACGGGTTCACTACTGACGGCGGCGGGCGCGCTCGGTGCGCCGCAGGCGCCGCAAGCCCATCCACGCGCCGAGCAGGCAGACCAGCGACACGCCGGAGAGCAGCGGCAGCGTGACGAGGTCCCACAGCGGACGCTCGCGCAGGCCCGGGATGTCGAGCCGGTGGAGAGCGAGGTGCCACCAGCGGAAGCCGCGGCTGCCGTCGTCGACGAAGCCGGCAAGCTCGCCGGTGCGCGGATCGAGGTAGAGGCGGGTGCTCTCGGCATCGCCGTAGATCACGCGCCACGCGGGGAAGTGCCGCTCCCGGTTGTGATGGCTGTAGTAGTAGGCGTCGCCCTCGCGGATCAGGCCCTGCTCGACGATCGGGGCACCGGGCCTGGCGCGGGCGGCGATCGCAGCGAGATCGGCCGACGACGGCGGCGCCGGCGCGAGACCGGGCAGCGCGGCGCGCAGGCGCGAGCCGTCGGAACGCACGAGGATCGCCCACGGCTTGCCGCCCTGCACCGTCACCTCGGCCGAGACGACCCCCGGCAGCGGATGCGCGGCGAGCGCGGCGACGAGCGCCGCTGCGTCGGTGGCTTCAAGGGGACGGCCGGCAAGCGCCTGCAGCTCCTCGCCCGGGCCATCGCTCTCGAGCCAGCCCCACGGCTGCATCGAAGCAAGTCCGCTGAACACCCAGGTCAGCGTGACCAGCCCGAAGATCAGCCCGGTCCAGTGGTGCCACAAGGCTACCCCGCGGAACGGCGACTTGCGCTTGCCGCGCCCGTACATGCGCAGGCCGACGTAGATCCCGGTCAGCGTCAGGAAGGTACCGAGCACCGAGGCCCAGATCACCACCTGGCTCCACAGCGCGCCGTCTTGCCTTAGCGGAGTGAAGTAGAGCCAGTGCGGCACCGCGCCGAGCCAGTTCCAGAACCGCTCGCTGCGGTGCGTGTCCTGGACGACCTCGCCGCTGAGGCCCGAAACGTAGAGAACCGTGCCGCGCCCGTCGGCGACACTGACCTTCCACAGCGGGGCGTATCGGCGGTGCTGCAGAGTCCACTGGTCGACCTCGACCCGCCCGACCCGCACGAACGGCTCGGCGCCGAAGGCGCGGCGCATGTGCGTGCGGGCGATTGCCCCGGCCTCGCGCTCGCCGATCACGAACCCGGGCCCGCTGTCGAGCGGAAGCAGTTCCGGCCCGAACGGGCCGATCGCGCGAAGGACCGGGCGCCCGAGCAGCATCTCGACAGCAGCGGCTTCGACCGGGCCAGCCGGCGGCGTAAGGGCTTCGCAGCAGGCCGTGAGATCGAGTGGATCGAGACCGGCCACGCGTTCCCCGGCCGTGGTCTCGGGATAGGGCACGTACATCAGCACGAAGCCCGACAGCGCCCAAACGGACATCAGCAGCGCGAGCGCGATGCCGAGCCAGCGATGGACGAGAAAGGTCATGCGCCGCGCCCAGCGCGTCGCCCGCGTGAAGCGGGAGAAGCGGGGCGCGGCGCGCGGCGCGGGAGAGAGGCCCGCGCCGGCGGGGGTGCTAGAGGCTGAGGCGGTATCCGACATGGAGCGTGATCGGCGTCCCCCGGAAGCCGGCCGCATAGGAGACGTCGGTGACGTCGGTGCGGACGCGGGTCATCGCGCTGTCGTAGTCGGCATCGAGCGCGTTCTCCAGACGCACGCTGACGCGGTGGCGATGGTCCTCGTCAAGGAACGCATAACCGCCGAGGTTGAGCACCGCGTAGTTGCCGTAGTTGACCCGGCCGACCACCGGCAGGTTGGCCCACAGGCCGCCGACCCAGTTGAGCGCCAGGTTGCCGCCGAAGCGGCCGTCCGGCGTCTGCGCGTTGAGGATCAGCTTGGCCTGGTCGCGCGGGATGTTGACCAGCTGCTCGTCGGTCCCGACCATCTCGGCGCCGGTGTGCGTATAGTCGACCGTCGCGGTAACGGTTTCGCTGAGCCGCGCGGTGACGATCGCCTCGCCGCCCCAGACCCGCACCTCCTCGGGGGAATTGACATAGAACCCTTCGGGCCAGGCCGGCAGGCTGAAGTCGATGGTGATCAGGTCGTCGACGGTGCGGTAGAAGCCGATCAGCTCGGCATTGATCATGCCGTTGGCGAACCCGAGCCCGCCTTCGACGTTGAAGCTCTGCTCCGCGACGAGGTTGGGGTTACCCTGTTCGCAGCAGCCGTTGGCGACCGAATCCTGGTACAGCTCGGACGCCGACGGCAGCCGGAACGCGGTGCCGACCTGGCCGCGCACGTAGAGGCCACTGTCGGTCCCGTAGCGACCCGAGACGTTCCACACGGTCTTCTTCTGCCCGTCGCTCGGCATGTTGTGGCGCACGCCGGCAGCGAGGCTGAGATTGCCGCTGTCGAACTTCACCTGCGCGAACGGGGCATGGACTTCCTCCCGCCGCGTCTCGACGAAGAACACGTCGTCGTAGCCGCGGTAGGTCTGGAAGTCGTAGCCACCGACGAGCGCGACGCCGTTGCCTACGCGGTACTCGCCGAGCACGTTCACGCCGAGGTCGTCGTAGCCCCACATCTCGCCGTCGAACACGGTGAAGATGTCGCCGAGCGAGCCGTCGGGGTTCACGGTCGGGCGCAGGTCGAGATAGACCGTGTCCCAGTCGTGGTAGTAGCCCTTCACGTAGAGGTCGAAGGCCTCACTCGGTGACCAGTCGAGCTTGACCGAAACGATTTCCTCGTTGCGGTCGTTGTGGTTGCGGTAGTTGTCCTCCGCCTTGATGAAATCGACCACCGCGTCGTTGTGCTGGTAGCTGGCGGTGAAGCGGAGGGTATCCGAGGGCTCGAACGCGTACTTGGCGCCGAAGCTGGTGACCTTGTAGCCGCGCTTGCGGTCGATCGCGCTCGGCTGCAGGTCGGCTTCGCGGAACGCCTGGAAGCCCTCGGCCTCGTCGTGCGAAGCGAAGCCGACGAAATAGTGATCGCCCGAGCTGCCGCGCGCGTAGCCGTTGATGTGGTAGCCCTCGTTGGTGTCGACGCTGGCCTCGACCGCCCCGTCGGTCTCGCGGGCGAACGAGCGGGTAATCACGTTGACGATGCCGCCGACCGCCTGGGTGCCGTAGTAGAGGCCCTGGCCGCCCTTCAGCACCTCGATCCGCTCGATCATGCTGGCCGGGATCGAATCGAGCGGCGAGGTCGAGCCGTAAAGCCGGTTGTTGATCCGCACGCCGTCGGTCAGGAACAGCACCTCGTTGGTGCGCGAGCCCTGCAGCGAGACCTGCACATAGTCGAACGCGCCGCTCTTGGGCGTCAGGAACAGGCCCGGGGCGAGGAACTGCAGCGCGCCGGCGGTATCGAAGAACCCGGCTTCGTCGATCGCCTGCCCCTCGATCAGCTCGAGCCGTGAGCCGTATCTCTCCAGCTCTTCCGGCGTCGATTCCTCGAGCCGGTCGCCGAGCACCACGATTGCCTCGGCTTCCCCGGCTTCCTCGGCCTGCGCGGCGGCTGGCACAAACAACGCCGCCGCGGCCACGCCGGCGAGCAGCCCCATCTCTGTCGTTCTCATGTCCCTGCCTATTTCGTCCCGGTCCCTTTCGGCGGGGCGGGTAGGCAAGGCAGCCAGAGAACGTCAGTAAATTACCGTAATCGGCACGTTACGCGCACGTTACAGGCCGGACAGCGAAGCGCTCAGCCGAGGCCGAAATGAGCGCGATAGCGCTCGAAGCAGCGTTCGCCGCACCTGAGGCGCATCAGTGCGCCTTCGGCCATCGCGGTCGCGCGACGCGGGTCTTCCTCGACGGCAGGACGGATCGCCTCACGGTTCCAGTCCTCCGAGTGCTTTACGTCGAGCACCGCGTGGAGCGTGAAGTAGCGGCGCTCCTTGCCGCTCAGGCCAACGCGCTTGAGGCCGGTTGCGGTGCAGGCCGATCGGCCCGGGGCGGTCAGCTCGATCACGCCGAGCGCGCCGACGCTGTGCCAGGCGTAACGACGCGTGGTGGCCATCGCGGTCATCGCGTTGGCGAGAGCGAGACTTTCCCACACGGTGCCTTCGATCGTCGGTTCGAGCGCAAGCGTGTCGACGAGGCCATCGAGCATCGGGCCGTGCATGCCGGCTTCCTGGCCGCGGCCCATCTCGTCCCAGTAGTTGCGGGCGAGCTCGAGCTTGGGGCGCGTCGGCAGCTTGACCTGGGTCAGCGCGACGAGATCGTCGAACCCGGCCTCGCCGGCGGCTTCCTGCTCGAGAAACCAGCGCAGCTCGTCCTTCGACGCTTCCTCGGCGATCCAGGGAAACAGGGCGTCCCCCTGGCCGGGGCCGTGTTCCTTGAGCGCCTCGAACCAGGCGATGAAGCCGTCGACGTCGGTCGGGGCTTCGGCTGCCTCGTCGACCACCTCCTGTCGCAGCTCCTCGACGAAGCCGCCTTCGAGACGGAGCATCGAGGCGTCGGCGGCGATGTGTTGCTGCCAGTCGTCGGTCGGAAACTGCGGGGCGAGACGGTCGTGATTCCAGTGCGCGAGACGTCGCTGGAAGGCGTCATTGAGGAACTGCGAGCGCGGCTCGCAGGCAAGCGGGCGGGTTGCCATCGGAAATCCTTGGAGAAAAGAGCGATTTTGCGGATACAGCGATCGAGAGGGCATCCGGTTCCGAGGTCGACCGCGCAACATCGCGGTCCGGCGCCGGGCTCAGCGGAGAGTGCGGAACGTGATCGACTGACGCGTCGCGTCCATCGGCGCGATTGAGTGCTCCCACTCCCACCGGACTTCGCCGGAGAGCTTGTAGAGCGACCGCGGCGGCAACTCGAGCTTGCGGCGTTCGAAGCCTTCGGCCGTCCGGCGGCGTAGGCGCATGACGCACGGGGCTCCAAGGGACAGGCCGAGCACCTCGCCATATTGCGGCCGGTCGCGATGCCAGCCGATCCCGGCGCCGGGATCGTAGCGGATCAGCAACGCGGCCCCGAGGGCAGCGGGGTCCATCCCGACCTGCGGCGCGAGGTGCTCGCGCAGCGCGAGCAGCCAGTCCGGCAGCGGCGGAGCCTCGCTGACGCGGCCGCGGGCAAAGTCGTAGGCCGATCCGTAGTGCGTCGTCAGGCGCTTGCCGCGCCACTGGCCGAACTCGAACGGAGCAAGCGGCGCGGCGTCGATCCGGGCCGCGAGCTCCGTCTCGGACTCTGGGCTCACCGCCTCGGCCACCAGCACAAGGCCGGGCACCTGCGGCGGGGGCGCGGCAAACAGTTCGCCCTGGATCGTCATGTGCCCCTATATAGGAAGGCGATGAAACAGGCGCTCGAAACCCTCACGATCCACACCGGCGGGGCCGGCCTCCACGAGATCACCGACGACATCGCCGCGTGGCTTCGCGGGACCGGGATCGACACCGGCGTGGCGACGCTGTTCAGCCGGCACACGAGTGCGGGGCTGCTGATCACCGAGAACGCCTCGCCGGCGGTGCAGCGCGACCTGATGCGCTGGCTGGCCGCGACTGCACCCGAAAGCCGCGGTTACGAGCATGATTGCGAGGGGCCGGACGACATGCCCGCTCACCTCAAGAGCGTGCTCACCGGCAACAGCCTGACGGTCCCGGTGTCGGGCGGGCGGCTGGTGCTGGGAACCTGGCAGGGCGTGTTCCTCGCCGAGTACCGGCACGCCCCGCATCGGCGCTCGGTCGTGCTGCACGTGATCGGCGAATAGCCGTGCTCCGTCACCCGGCCTGAAACATTGCCGCGGCCGCGGCGTTCGCTGCCTTGTATGCCGATCGACATCTCCACCCGCTTCTCGTTCTCGCTCGACCAGCCGACCGACGTGCTGCTGCAGTTCGAGGTCGCCGCGATCCCCGAACAGCGATTGCTCGAAAGCGAGACTTCGCTCGGTTCCGCCGGCGAGGGGGCGCGCGTCCCGGCGCAGGACGGCATCGGCGAGCGCATCTGGCTGCACTGCCAGGGCCGGCACACGATCGAGCACCGCGCGCGAGTCGAGGTCGAACGGCTGCTCGCCGACCTCTCGACGCTGGGCCGGCTCGACCCGCACGAGCTGCCGGGCGAGACCGTGCAGTACCTGATGGATTCGCGCTACTGCCCGGCCGACCGGTTCCAGCCGTTCGTCGAGGCCGAGTTCGGTGGACTGTCGGGCGGCGCGCGCGTGCTGGCGATGCGCGACTGGATCGCCGGGCATTTCAGCTACGTGCCCGGCTGCAGCACGCCTCAGACCACTGCGCTCGACAGCTTCGTCGAACGGCGGGGGATCTGCCGCGACTATGCGCACGTGCTGATCACGCTCGCGCGCGCGTCGGCGATCCCGGCGCGGTACTGCAGCGTCTACGCGCCCGGAGTCGATCCGCCCGACTTCCACGCCGTGGCCGAGGTCTTCCTCGCCGATCCGACCGTGGACGGCGGCGGGGCCTGGCATATCGTCGACGCCACGGGGATGGCCAATCCGGCGGACACGGTGAAGATCGGCGTGGGCCGCGATGCCGCCGACGTCAGCTTCATGACCGTATTCGGCGAGGCGCAATTCGAGGATAAGGAGGTTTCCGTCCGTAAAACGGCTTGACCTTTGACTTCCCGCGTCTGCTATCGCAGTGCAACACGCGGGATGTTACCGCTAACAGGGAAGGCACGCTCCTCGATGACCTTCAAGGCCGACTCGCTGTTGCTGTTCGGGGCGACGGGCGACCTGTCGCAGCGCATGCTGCTGCCATCGCTGTGCGCGCTCGACGCCGACGGCCTGCTCGATCCTGCACTGCGGATCACCGGCACCGCGCGCTCACCGATGGACGACCACTCGTTCCGCAATTTCGCACGCGAGGCGATCGAGAGATACCTGCCCGCGGGTCGCCGCGGATCGATGGCCGACTTCCTCAACCGGCTCCACTACCAGCCGCTCAACGTGACCGAGCCGGCAAGCTTTGCGGCGCTCGGCGAGAAGGTCGGCACGGCGCAGCAGCTGGCGATCTTCCTGTCGACCGCGCCGAGCCTGTTCGAGCCGACCATCCGCGGGCTCGAGAGCGCCGGACTGACCGGCGAGCGCGCGCGGATCGGGCTCGAGAAGCCGCTCGGCATCGACCTCGCCACGAGCTGCGAGATCAACGACGCGGTTGCCAGCGCCTTCCCCGAGAGCCGCATCTTCCGGATCGACCACTATCTCGGCAAGGAGACGGTCCAGAACCTGCTGGCGCTGCGCTTCGCCAACGTGATGTTCGAGCCGCTGTGGAACGCGCAGCACATCGAGCACGTGCAGATCACAGTCGCCGAGACGGTCGGGCTCGAGAAACGGGCCGACTTCTACGACGAGACCGGTGCTCTGCGCGACATGGTGCAGAACCATATGCTGCAGCTGCTGGCGCTGGTGGCGATGGAACCGCCGACGAGCTTCGAGGCCGGCGCGGTGCGCGACGAGAAGGTCAAGGTGCTGCGCGCGCTGCGACCGATCGGCCCGGGCGAGAGCGTGACCGGGCAGTACCGCGCGGGCGCGGTGCAGGGGCAGGCGGTGCCCGGCTACGACGAGGAGCTCGGGCGCGAGAGCCAGACCGAGACTTTCGTCGCGCTCAAGGCGCACGTCGACAACTGGCGCTGGAAAGGTGTGCCGTTCTACCTGCGGACCGGGAAGCGGCTGCCCGAGCGGGTCACCGAGATCCTCGTCCAGTTCCGCCAGGTGCCGCACTCGATCTTCACCGGGGTGCGGACCCGGGCCAACCGGCTGCTGATCGGTATCCAGCCCGAAGAGAACATCACGCTGTCGCTGATGGCCAAGGTGCCCGGGCTCGACCGCGAGGGCATCGCACTGCGCGAGGTGCCGCTCGACATCCGCGACCCCAACGCGTTCTCCGGCGTGGTGCGGCACATCGCCTACGAGCGGCTGCTGCTCGACCTGCTCGAGGGTGACCAGACGCTGTTCGTGCGGCGCGACGAGGTCGAAGCGCAGTGGGCCTGGGTCGACCAGATTCGCGCGCTGTGGCAGGCCGAGGGACTGGCGCCGAAGACTTACACCGCCGGCACCTGGGGCCCGAGCGCGGCGATCGCGCTGGCCGAGCGCGACGGGGTGAGCTGGCATGAATAGGCTGATCTTCACGGGCAGACGTGGAGACACGGACGGTTTTCGCGCAGGGTTCGCAGAGAGCGCGGAGA
>CALCBC010000089.1 GCA_937898525.1 uncultured Sphingomonadales bacterium | reverse complement strand
ATGATCGATCCCGCCGCCGACCTGCTGCCCGAGGGGCTCGAGGACCGCCTGCCGCAAAGCACCGCGGCGGCGGCGCGGATCGAACGCGCGGTGCTCGCGGTGCTCGACGCGCACGGCTACGACCGGGTGCGCCCGCCGCTGATCGAGTTCATGCAGTCGATCGCCCGCCGGATGGACGGCGTGCGCACGCGCAAGCTGTTCCGGTTCGTCGACCCCAGGAGCCTGCGCACGCTCGCGCTGCGCTCCGACATGACGCCGCAGGTCGGGCGCATCGCCGCGACCGGCCTCGCCGGCAAGCCGCGCCCGCTGCGCCTGTGCTATGCTGGCCAGGTCGTGCGCATTGCCGGCGACCAGCTCGATCCGCGGCGCGAGAACCTGCAGCTCGGCGCCGAGCTGATCGGCAGCGATACGGTCGCCGCCGCGGCCGAAGTCGTCGAGCTCGCGATCGCCTCGCTCGAGGCGGCGGGGGCGGAGGGCATCTCGGTCGACTTCACGCTGCCCGACCTCGTCGAGACGCTGGCCGCGGGCGAGTTCCCGCTACGCGCCGACCAGGTCCAGCCCGTCCGCGAGAAGCTCGACGCGAAGGATGCCGGCGGCCTGCGCGAAGCGGGCGGCGAGGCCTACGTGCCGCTGCTCTACGCGACCGGCCCGTTCGACGAGGCGATCGGCAAGCTCGCCACGATCGACGCGCAGGGCGCGCTCGCCAGCCGGATCGAGGGCCTGCGGCAGATCGCCGCGCGCGTCGCCGGGCGCGCGCGACTGACGCTCGACCCGTCGGAACGTCACGGCTTCGAATACCAGACCTGGCTCGGCTTCACGCTCTATGCCGAGGGCGTGCGCGGCACGCTGGGACGTGGCGGGACCTACCGCATCCACGGCAGCGACGAGGCCGCGATCGGCTTCTCGCTCTATCCCGAGGAGCTGGTCGAGGCGGTCAAGGCCCGCGAGCCGCGGCGCGACGCGGTCTTCCTGCCGCTCGGCCACGACCCGGCGGCGGCAGCGCGGCTGCGTGCCGAGGGCTGGCGCACGGTCGCCGCGCTTTCCACCGGGGATGACGCCGCCGCGCTCGGCTGCACGCACCGGCTCGAGGGCGACGAACTCAAGGCCCTCTGAGGGAGCGGGTCAGCCCCCTCGCTTACCGTCCGCCCCCGCCACCGCTTTCGGCGGCGAGGTCCTCTGCCGAGGGGGCTTCGAGCCGGCCGGCGCGCGACGCGGTGATGTAGTTGCGGACCTGCACATTGCCCTCGTGGCACGCGTATTCGTAGAACGCGTAGTCGTCGTCGCGCGTCCAGTCGAAGCGCAGCGTCCACGGCGCGGTGAACACCTCGGGGTCGGTGTAGGTCAACTCGTAGGTGATCGTGTCCGGCCCGGTCATCGTCAGCCGCTCGAGCACCTGCGCCCGGGCGCTGGTCGGGATCGTGTTCCATGGCGGCACGCCGCGGGTCGCCATGTTGAGCGGGCTGCCGTTGCGGGCGAAGGCGTTGCGCGTCGCGCTGTCGCCGGTCTTGAGGTTGGTGGTCTCGATCACCAGCGTGTTGCCGTCCCAGCGCCCGCGGCTTGATCCGAGCCAGGCCTCGACCGGCTCCGGCCACGGTTCGAGCTGGCCTGCCACCGGGATGATCCGGGTGCCGAGCATCTCGAGCGCGATGACCACGTAGCCGGGCGCCTGGTAGATGCGGATGCCGTTGTTGTAGCGGAACGGCAGCATCGAGGCGGGGAACCCGCGGCTGACGCAGCGGTCCCACGAATCGAAGTCGGTTACCCAGTCGAACTCGGTGTTCGGCGTCCAGCTCGAGCGGCCGGCGCGATAGAGCGCCTCGGCATGCGGCGTCATCGCGGGCAGCCGTCCGTTCGGCGGATCGACCACCATGGACGTCCGCCGTGCGCCGGCGAGGTATTCGATCCAGTGGCCGGTGCCGATCGTCTCTTCCTGCTCTTCACGCTCGTAGCGCGTCGCCAGGTCCTCGGCTCTCGCGCGCTCGGCGGCGAGCTCTTCCTCGGTCTTGAAGAACCGGTCGCCGTACTGCTCGGGGCGGTCGACCGGCAGCTCGGCCACATCGTTGATCGGCCAGGTGCCGCGCAGGTCCGGGTCGCCCCACGGCGTGCGGCCCGGCTGGTAGTCGGTCGGGACTGGCGGCATTACCGTGAGGTCCTCCCCCGGCTGCTGCGCGAGGGCCGGAACCGCAGCGGCGGCAAGCAGCGCGGCCGCCAGAGTGAAGGTTCGAGTACTCATCGTCGCGACCTCCCATCGATCTGTCTTTTCGGGGCGCCTAGAAGAACTCGCCACTCTCGTCGCGGTTCAATGGCGGCCTGATACAAAAAAGTGAAATCCGCCGGCGATCCGGGTACTGAGAGCATCCGACGGCAGCCGCCGGCGAGCGAATCCGCCGCTGGCAGGCTGGGCGAGTGAGGAAGGCCCGCGATGAACGATGGCGCGACGCTCCGGTTCGACCTGACCCCGCCGACCGACGAGCAGTTCCGGCTGCTGGCGGCCGACCTTTCCGAAGAGGAACGCCACGTCCTGCTCGAGCACGGCACCGAGGCACCGTTCTGCGGCGTGTTCCTCACCGAGAAGCGCCCGGGCGTGTACACCTGCCGGCTATGCGGGTTGCCGCTGTTCCACGGCGGTACCAAGTTCGAGAGCGGCACCGGCTGGCCGAGCTTCACCCAGCCTTTCGCGCCCGGCCACCTCGAGTACGTCCGCGACACCAGCTACGGCATGGTCCGCACCGAGATCGTCTGCGCCCGCTGCGGAGCGCACCAGGGCCACGTGTTTCCCGACGGTCCGCCACCGACCGGGGAGCGCTACTGCATCAATTCGGTCAGCCTCGCGTTCACATCCGAGGGCGAGCCGCTGCCCGACAAGCTCGGACGCGGTGCGCCCGAAGGGGAGGTCTGGATGGGGTGAGGCTTGCCCTCTTCGCGCCTTGGGCCTAGGGCCGCGCGCGGTTTCCCCGCGCATCTGAGAAAGCAGCATCCTTGGCCAACGTCACGGTGATCGGCGCCCAGTGGGGCGATGAGGGCAAGGGCAAGATCGTCGACTGGCTCGCCAGCCGCGCCGACGTCGTCGTGCGGTTCCAGGGCGGGCACAACGCCGGCCACACGCTCGTCGTCGGCAACACCACCTACAAGCTCAGCCTGCTGCCGTCGGGCATCGTCACCGGCACGCTGTCGATCATCGGCAACGGCGTGGTTCTCGATCCCTGGGCGCTCAAGGCCGAGATCGAGCGGCTCGAGGGGCAGGGCGTGGAGATCACGCCCGAGAACCTGATCGTCGCGGACAACTGCCCGCTGATCCTGCCGATTCACACCGACCTCGACGTGATGCGCGAGGCGGCGGCGGGCAAAGGCAAGATCGGCACCACCGGCCGCGGTATCGGTCCGGCCTACGAGGACAAGGTCGGCCGCCGCGCGATCCGCGTATGCGACCTCGCCCATCTGCACGAACTCGAGCCGCAGCTCGACCGGCTCTGCGCGCACCACGACGCGCTGCGGGCGGGACTGGGGCAGGGTCCGGTCGACCGCGCGGCGCTGCTCGACAAGCTGCGCGAGATTGCCCCGTTCGTGCAGAAGTATGCGCAGCCCGTGTGGATGCGCCTGCGCGAGGAGCGCAAGAAGGGCAGCAGGATCCTGTTCGAGGGCGCGCAGGGCGTGCTGCTCGACGTCGACCACGGGACCTACCCGTTCGTCACCAGCTCGAACACCGTCAGCGGCACGGTCGCCAGCGGCAGCGGCCTCGGCCCGAACGCGGCCGGCTTCGTGCTCGGCATCGTCAAGGCCTACACCACGCGCGTCGGCTCGGGCCCGTTCCCGACCGAGCTCGACGACGCGGTCGGCCAGCGGCTCGGCGAGCGGGGCCACGAGTTCGGCACCGTCACCGGCCGCCAGCGCCGCTGCGGGTGGTTCGACGCGGTGCTCGTCCGCCAGTCGTGCGCGATCTCGGGCGTCACCGGCGTCGCGCTGACCAAGCTCGACGTGCTCGACGGTTTCGAGACGCTCAAGATCTGCACCGGCTACCGGCTGCGCGGCAAGGTGATCGATTACTTCCCCTCGAACGCTGCCGAGCAGGCCGAGTGCGAGCCGGTCTACGAGGAAATGAACGGCTGGAGCGAGAGCACCGCCGGCGCCCGCCGCTGGGCGGACCTGCCGGCCCAGGCCATCAAGTACATCCGCCGGATCGAAGAGCTCATCGAATGCCCGGTGGCGTCGGTCTCGACCAGCCCCGAGCGTGACGACACGATCCTCGTGCGCGACCCGTTCGCCGACTGAGCCGCGCCGCCCGACGCGCACAATCCCTTTTCCGGGAACGATTTGCCTCTTGCGGGACTGTACCCGCCGAGAGGTTTCATGAAGATCGAGTTCGATACCCACCCCCGGGGCCTCGCCGCCGAGGCTCCCCGGACCAGCGGCTGCGCGCGCGGCGAGAGCCAGGCGCTGACCGACGTCCTGCTGTGCCGCCCGGCCTATCTCGAGGCGGTGCCATGCTGTTCGGTGACCCGCGAGAGCTTGCGAAACGGTTTCAACACCGATCGCACCGCCGCGGCCGCCCAGCATGAGAGATTGCGCGAGGTGCTCGGTGCGTGCGGCGTGGCCTGCCACGACCTGCCGCCGGAGCGCGGAATGCCGGACCTCGCGTTCACCCGCGACGTGGCCGTGGCGACGCCCTGGGGTCTCGTCGCGCTCAACCCTGCGCTCGGCCACCGCTCCGTGGAGGTCGACCATTTCGTCAGCTGGGCTCGCACCTGCACCGGCGCACCCGTCGCTCGCATTCGCGGCGGGCGGATCGAGGGCGGTGACGTCTGTGTCGCCCGGCCGGGCCTGCTGATCCTCGGCGTGTCGGGGACCCGTACGGACGATGCCGGCGCGGAGGAGTTCGCGGCACGGTTCGTGGCCGAGGGCTGGGAGGTGCTCACATGCCGGTTCGACGAACACTTCCTGCACCTCGACACGATCTTCTGCATGCTCGACGAGCGGCACGCGCTTGCTTGCGTCGACGTCCTTGACGACGGTTTCCTCGATGCGGTCGCTCGGCGCGGGATCGAGCTGCTGCCGGTCAGTTACAAGGACTCGCGCCGGCTCGGCTGCAACGTTCTGTCGGTCGATGGCCGGCGCATCGTCGCCGGCGAGGCGACGCCGCAAGTCACGGCCATGCTGCGTCGGCAGGGCTACGAAGTCTTCGAAGTCGATCTCGACGAGTTCAGCGCCTGCGGCGGCGGCGTGCACTGCCTGACGATGCCGCTGGTGCGCCGCGGCCGCGGCGAGTCGAACAACGCAAGACTTTCGGCAGGCGAACCCGCTGCGGACCGCAGGGCGGCCTGACGCGCGCACAAACGAGTCCGGCGGCTCGCAAGCCGCATTGCCGCGGCCCGACGCGGCCCTTATGAAGCTCGCCAGCCTGCCGGAGATTGCACCGCCCATGACCTCGCGCGAAAAGACGGCGTTCCTGGCGCTCGACGATGGTGCCGCCAGCCGTCCCTTCTCCGAAAAGCTGTTCACCGTGGCCTGGGGCGCCATCCAGTGGCCCTGGCTTGCGCGCAGCCTGTGGGGCGGCCGGCTCGCCGACAAGCTCGCGCTGCTCGACCGACTCTCGCTGCCGCACGATGCGCTGCCGCATCTCGGCAGCTGGAAGGCCGACACCTGGTTCCTGTGGCGCATCGTCGAGGCGATCGAGAAGCTGCGCCCGCGCGAGGTGGTCGAGCTCGGCTGCGGCGCCTCAACGCTGGTGCTGGCCAAGGCGCTCGAGCTCAACGGTGGCGGACACCTGACGAGCTACGACCAGCACCCCGACTTCGTCGAGGCGACCGGGCGCTGGCTCGAGACGCACGGGCTCGGGGCCACGATGCGCCACGCGCCGATTGTCGAGGATCCGAGCAGCTGGTCACACAGCTGGTATGAACTGAGTGGCCTGCCGGCGGAAATCGACCTGCTGGTGATCGACGGCCCGCCGTGGACGCTGAACCCGTTCGTCCGCGGCCGCGCCGAGACCCTGTTTGATCGCGTTCGCCCCGGCGGGGTCGTATTGCTCGACGACGCTGCGCGCCCCGGAGAGCGGGTCGTCGCTGCCCGCTGGAAGCGCGAGTGGCCGGACTTCAGCTTCATGCTGCTGCCCGGGGCCAAGGGCACGCTGGTCGGAGAGCGCCTGCGCTGATTGCCGCCGGGGGCCGATCGGCATAGTCTCGCGGCATGCGTGCCGCGGTCCTGCTGATGCTGGTCCTGATCGCCGGCCCCGCCGCTGCCGACGAGGCGGCCAGGCTGCCGGTCGCCGATTTCATCCGCGTCGACAAGTCGGACCGCACGCTGACGCTATACGCGGACGGGCGGGCCTACCACCGGATTACCGGCCTCCAGTTCGGCGCCCAGCCGCGCGGCCACAAGCGCTTCGAGGGCGACGAGCGCACGCCCGAGGGCCTCTACACGATCGACTACGGCAATCCGCGCAGCGCCTACCGGCTCAGCCTGCACATCGACTATCCGAACGCCGCCGACCGCGCCTATGCCGCGGCGCGCGGGCGCTCGCCGGGCGGCGAGATCTTCATCCACGGCCAGCCCAACTGGCTGCCGTTCGGCCGCCTGCCCGGCGACTGGACCGATGGCTGTATCGCCGTGTCCAACGCCGAGATCGAGGCGCTGTGGCAGATGGTCCCCGACGGCACCCCGATCGAAATCCGCCCCTGACAGCTCCTCGGATCAGGCGACTGTCCCCCACAGGTAGCCGATCAGGGGACTGTCCCCACAGGGACGGGCCTCTCGCGAAATGACGCGCCGCGGCAGGGGACTGTCCCCCCAGCACACCACCACCGCGATCCGAACGAAACCGGAACAAAACTTGACTCGCTCCGGCAATGTACTCATTCTGTTCTCTCCGAATCGGGGGAGACGGAACGATGCCCCAGGTCAATTTCGCTTACGTGCCTGCCAATGATCCCGGCGGGCTGCCGCTTCAGGCTTCGATCTTCGCCGACCGCCCGGCCATGCGCGACGAGCTGCGCGAAGATGCCGAAGCTGCCGGCCTTGCCGTCGAGGACTGCGCGCCGATCGCGGCCCTGGCCGGGAGCGAGCCGCGGGCACTCGGCGCGGTAATCCTGGTCGACTGCCCCGAAACCGGCCCCGCCGCCTTGGCGGCGCTCGCCCGGCTCGACCTGCGCGCCGCGCGCGCCGGGGCCCGGCTGGTCGTCTCGACCAGCGTCGCGGCCCTCGACGAGGTCTTCGCCTGCTGCGACCGCTCCGCGCCGCAGATCCTCGTCGATCCGACCCGCGGGGAGCGTGTCGTCGCGCTCGGCCGGGCCATGGTGCGGATACCGGCCCGGCTGCGCGAGCTCGGCGCCGACGACCGCCTGGCGCTGCTGCGGCTGACCGAGCAGGTGGGAGAGATCGCCGACCGGCTCGAGCGGATCGGCGGCTTCGGTGTCGCCGGGGACGACAAGGCGTTCCACTGCGAAAGCCCGCGGCACGGCTACGCCGTGTCCGGGGACCTCGTGGCCGGGCGATGCCCGCCGCTACCCGATCCGCGGATGCTGCGGCGGATCATCCGCCACCGGCAGATGCGGGCGCGGTTCTTCGAGCCGGGGCTGTTTGCCGATCCCGCCTGGGACATGCTGCTCGACCTCGCGGCCGCGCACGGCGAGGGCAAGCGCGTCTCGGTCACTTCGCTGTGCATCGCCAGCGGTGTGCCGCCGACGACCGCGCTGCGCTGGATCGGCCAGCTCGTGGCCGCCGGCCTGATCGAACGCACGGCCGACGACGTCGACCGCCGCCGCGCGTTCATCGCCCTCAGCGACAAGGCGCAGGAGGCGATCGCGCGCTACTTCGCCGAAGTCGGCCGGAGCGCCGCGCGGCTGGTCTGACCGCTGGCGCCCACGCCGTTCCTCCGCTATGGGCACCGGCGCGCGGGCGGTTAGCTCAGTTGGTAGAGCATCTCGTTTACACCGAGAGGGTCGGCGGTTCGAGCCCGTCACCGCCCACCATGGGCCGGCCGCCGGGGCCGGTCAGGCAGGCCAGCCGCGTTGGAACTCGGGGGTGGCGGACGCGTATCCCGCCCGCCGCGGGTCCCTTGGTGCTCCGGAACTTTCCTTAGTTTCGTCCCGGGCTCGATTCGACAAAGATTGGCGCGCTTGGACAAGCTTGTCGCGGCGTTTCCGTTAAAGACGGATCGCGCGGCGACGGGCTGGTTACGTATTGCCACCTAGGAAAAAACCAGTAGTTTCCCGTGCTTGCCGTGGTAATCGAGACCAGTGGTTAACCGTGGGCGTTAACGCCCTCGTTGATGAAAGGCACGTCATGAGTGTCCGTATCCATGTCATCGACCAGGACTCGCGGCGCCGGGCGAGCATCGCCCGCGAATTCCTGGGCCGCGGCTTGCACGCGGAAATCTACGAGGACTTGACCGAGTTTTCGGAGCGGATGCCGTCGGGCGGATACGTCTTCGCCCACGACGACCAGCGTCAATGCGACCTCATCCAGCTTCGCCAGCTCATGGGCGCGCAGGAGATGCCGCTGCCGATCACCTTCTACTCCGCCGATCCGGCGCCCGAGCGGATCGTGCAGGCGATGCAACTCGGCGCGTGGGACTACCTGAAATGGCCGTTCGAGGCGCGCTTGCTCGATGCCTCGCTCAAGACGCTTGCGGCGGTCGGCGATCGCCTGATCGTCGAGCACCGCCGCCGCCACGAGGCGCGGCAGAAGGTCAAGGGCCTGACCGCGCGCGAGACCGACGTGCTCCGACTGCTGGTCAAGGGCTGCGCCAACAAGTCCATCGCGATGGAACTGGATATCAGCCCGCGGACGGTGGAAATCCATCGCGGCAACATGATGCGCAAGCTTCAGGCGCAGACGACCTCGGATGCCGTGCGCATCGCGCTCTACGCCGGTCTCGACGCAGAATTCATGCGGAGCGAAATCCTCGATTACTCGGATATTCTGCTCGAGCGTGCGGCCTAGACGCGCGCTTTGCGGCCTGTTCGGTCGCTCCGACCTACCGATCGCCTTCCCCTTGGCCGGCTCGACCCCCGTTGCAGGCGGCGTCGGGCGGCACGACTTGCCGATTCGATTGATATATTCGGCCGTTATGCTAAGAGGAAATGTAAACTCTAATAGAGTGGGCATCAGAGAAGGGGGGCTGTCATGTGCGGTAGCATTGAGCCGCTCGCGCCCGCCCTGTGGTTCCAGCGTATCGTAGTCATCTCGACCGGCGAACTTGATAGCCTCGAGAACTCGCTGCGTCATGCAGCCCATTTAGTGCGACTAGCTCCGGTACCATTCCGAAGAGTGGTACTGCCGATACTTGGGGAACGCGAGTTCGAAGCGCTTCTCGGGGCGGGCGATCTCGAGACAGCCGCCCAGCACTTGGTTGTTCCTCCCGCCAGCCTCATCGTCGAACCTGGCGGCGACGGGCCGAGGTCTCGCGCGGCGATCGCCTGCAACATTCTCAAGCGGCCGGTCACGGGCCGCGGGAGCACGCTCGCCGAGGCGATCCTCGAGGCCTGGGCGAACCGCCTGATCATGCTGAGACTGGAGTTCGGCCTCGATCTCGAAGAGGGGCCGACGATCGAGGTGCCGCGCCAGGACGCAGTGGCCCTCGGCGCGAACCGGGCCTAGCCGTCGGCGCTCAGCGCCTTCCCAGCGCCGCCGCGATCTCGATGAAGTCCTGCCGCACCCGCCCGAGCACTTCGGCGTCGAAGGCCAGCACGCTGTCCAGG
Source organism: uncultured Sphingomonadales bacterium (assembly GCA_937898525.1). Classification (GTDB taxonomy): domain Bacteria; phylum Pseudomonadota; class Alphaproteobacteria; order Sphingomonadales; family Sphingomonadaceae; genus Croceibacterium_A. The sequence goes on along the minus strand of CALCBC010000089.1, from coordinate 59,925 downwards.
ATCGCCTTGCGCGCCGCGCCGTAGAGCTGCAGCAACGCGTCGGCCAGAGGAGCGTCGCGATCGACTCCCATGTCGAGCGCAGTGACGGCCGAGAGCGCCCGCGTCAGCGCCTTGCTGCGTCCGGCCCGGTCGTTCCGCTCGTGAGCGATGAGCGCCAGGCCCAGCGAGCTGATCGCCTGCTCCATGCACAACAGCACCAGGTCCGCCGGATCGGCCCCACCGTGTACACGGGCATCGATCTCGCTGCGGCGATAGGCTTCGCGCGGGTCGGTGAAGGCGAGCATCAATCCCTCCGCGCGTTCCACACGTCGATCTGCGCTTGCAGGAAGCTCAGGGTCGACTTCGATGCGCTGATCCGCGTGTCGGCCTTGGCGAAGCGCGAGACGAGGGAGGCGCGCAGGGTTTCCTGCTGTTCGGCGAGCTTGGCGGCGGTCTTGTTCAGGTCGGCCGATTTCGCCTGGTAGCGCAGGATCGAGCCGCCGAGCGAGCCGGGGTCGCCGGTGCTCCCGGCTGAGCGGGCCAGCTTGTCGAAGGTTGCGTAGACGCCGTAGAGCCCGGGCGTGAACATGGCCGCCGCGCCGGCGGGGTCACGCGCGAGCGTTCGCTGCAGCGTGGCCGTGTCGAGCCTGAAAGTGCCATCGCGCTGGATGGCGAGGCCGAGGTCCGACAGCGTCCGCGGCGCGTCACCGGTGGCGTTGGGCATGACGACGGTACTGGTCAGCTTCGAGAACGAGCGCAGCAGGGCGCGTGCGCCGGGATCGCGCGCGAGGTCGCCCCCGATCGGGTTGGTTGCGTCGCGCAGGGCTCCGGCGACTTCGTTCAGCGCCGTGACCAGATCCTGCATGGCCTCGGCAATCGCGTCCGTCGGACTGGCGAAGCTGACCTGCGTCGGCGCTCCCGCGTTGGTGCCCGTCAGCTTGAGCGTCAGCCCGGGGGCGATGGTGCCCGTCGAGTTGCTGGCGCTGGTCATCAGCAGGCCGTCGAGCAGGAACGAGGCATCGCCGGCCGTCGAGGTAAGTCGCGCGGGGTCTCCGCCGCTTGCCGGGTTCCATGCCAGCGCCGCGAGCCCTTCCTCTCCGGGGGTTTCGGAAGCCTCGACGATGAAGCCGTTGCTGGCACCCTCCGGGCCCTTCAGCACCAGCTGCGCGCCGTTCGCTGTCTGGGCCACGTAGGCCTTCACCGCCGAGCCGGAGGTATTGATCGCCGAGGCGACGTCGGCCAGCGTCGCGCCGCTGGCGATCTCGATCGTGACAGGCGTGCTCGTGGGATCCTCTGCGAAGCCGGATCCGGTCGTCGTGCCGAAGCGCAGCGTCAGCGTTCCCGCACCGACCACCGTGGCCACATCCGTGAATGCCGGGCTGGTCAGCGTCTGCGCCGAGGCGAGGGCGAGCACTTCGAGCGAGTAGGTGCCAGAGCCTACCGTCCCGGGCGGGCACGAGGCGGTCGCGACAGCGCCGTTGGCGACGCGGGGCTGCGACGACAGGTCGCCGATCCGCACGCGGTCGCCGAGAGCCGAGGCCAGCAGCGACAGCGAATTCTTGATCGAGGAAGCGGCCGAGATCTGCCGCTCGAGCTGCTCGCCGAGCGCTGTGATGCGGTCCTGGCGAAGCGCGAACTGGGCAGCCGCGAGATCGTTCGCCAGCTGCACCATGTCGACGCCGCTGCCGCCGCCGAGCGCGGTGATGATGGATCCGATCTGGCTCATGCGCAGCAGAACGGCCGGCGGGCAGGCGAGTTAAGTGGCGAGGCGGCCGTCGGCATCGAAACGCAGCTCCACGGGAACCTCGATCTGCGGCATGCGCGGCGTCTCGCCGCGCTTCAGCGAGTAGACGAACGCCAGCACCGAGGCGATCGCGGCGTAGAGCTCTTCGCGGATCGTCTGGTTCTCGCGCGTCGTGAAATAGACCGACCGGGCCAGTTGCGGCAGCTCGAGCAGCGGTACGTCGAACTCGCGCGCGAGTTCGCGGATCGCGAGCGCTTTCTCGCCGCGTCCCTTGGCGAGGACGATCGGGGCCGAGGCAAGCTCGGGATCGTAGGCCATCGCAACGCTGAAATGGGTCGGGTTGGTCAGCACGAACTGTGCCTTGCGCATCGCGTGGGCGACCCCGCCCATCGCGATCTCACGCTGCCGCTGGCGACGGAACGCCTTGGCTTCCGGCGAACCCTCGGTTTCCTTGGTCTCGTCACGCAGCTCCTGCTGGGTCATCTTCAGGCGCTGCATGCGGCGGACCCACTGCACCGGGACGTCGACCATCGCGATCACCACGAGGCCGGCAGCGAGCGCCAGCAGCAGGCTGGTCAACGCGCTCCAACCGGCGGACAGCTGCTGCGACAGGTTGCCCTTGCCGAGCCCGGAGATCGTGTCGATCCAGCCGCGGCCCCAGACGAAGGCGATCGCACCGAGCAATCCGACTTTCAGCAGGCCCTTGCCCATCTCGATCAGCCCGGTGACGCCGAACATCCGCTTGAGGCCGTTCAGCGGATTGATCCGCGATCCCTTGAAGGCGAGGTTGGCGCCGACCCAGCGTCCTTCGCCGAAGGCCAGCTGCGAGCCGACCGCCAGCAGGATGATCGGCAGTGCGAGGGTCGCGAGCGGCGCCATGACGGTGAGCAGGATCGAGCCGAGCATCGGCCCGCTGTCGAAGTGCATCAATGCCTCGCGGTCGAACACCAGGCTGGCGCGCAGCAGGGCGGCGAGGTCGCCGAGAAGCCACGGTCCGGCGAAAGTCAGCCAGGCTCCGCCGAACAGGATCACGGCGGCCGTCGACAGCTCGCGCGAGCGCAGCACGTCGCCCTTCCGGGCGGCGTCGCGGCGACGCTTCTCGGTCGGGGCAAAGCTCTTCTCGCCGGCGCTCTCGCTCATTGCTGCACCAGGCTTTCGGTCTGCTCGAGCGACAGGGTCACCACGTCGCCGAGCTGGTCGTAGATCACCGGGGCGGCGAGGATCAGCGCGGTGATCCCGGCCAGCACGCCCGCAGGCAGGCCAAGCGCGAAAAGGTTCAGCGACGGGGCCGAGCGGCTGAGCACGCCGGTCAGCGCCTGGACCAGCAGCAGTACCAGAGTCACCGGCAGCGCGATCCGCACCGCCGTTTCGAACATGGCGCCGGCGAACGAGGCGATGGTGGCGAACCGTCCGGCGCCGAGCCATGTCTCGCCCGGCGGGAACGCCCCGTAGCTCTCGACAACCAGCGCGATCCAGTGGAGGTGCGCCCCCATCGCGAGGAACATCAGCGTCAGCACGATGCTGAAGAACTGCCCGAACGCGGTCGTCTGACCGCCACCGTTTGGATCGGCCGCCATTGCCATGCTCATCCCCATGCCGCCGCCGATCAGTTCGGCGGCGATGGTCGGTGCGGCGAACGCGATCTGCAGCACGAAGCCGAGCGCGAGGCCGACTACCACTTCACCCATGACGGCCAGCAGGCCCGCAAGCGAGAACAGCGCTGCCGGCGCGTCGATCGAGGGCATCCATGCGGCGACGAACACCGCGACAGCACCGGTCGCGCAGACGCGCACGGTCACAGGGACCACGGCCGAGCCGAACAGCGGCGCCGCCAGCATCGCGGCGCCGATGCGGGTCATCAGGAACACCACGCGCCAGAAGTCCTGCTCGAGCGCGCCGAAGCCGAAGTCGAGCGTGATCATCGTCCGGTCCGGGCGATCTCCGCGAAGATCTCGTGCATGAAATCGCCGAGCAGCGTCATCATCGAGGCCCCGAAGATGACCAGCACGATCGCGATGGCGGCGAGCTTGGGGACGAAGGTCAGCGTCTGCTCGTTGACCGAGGTCGCGGCCTGGACGAGCCCGATCACCAGGCCGACCGCGAGGCTGGCGAGCAGAACCGGGGCGGCGAGCAACGCCGTCGTCCAAAGCATCCTGTCGGCGAACGACAGCAGGATCGGAAGTTCGTCCATGGCTAGACGAAGCTCGAAGCCAGCGAGCCCATCAGCAGCGCCCAGCCGTCGACGAGCACGAACAGCAGCAGCTTGAAGGGTAGCGAGACCAGCATCGGACTCATCATCATCATGCCGAGGCTCATCAGCACGCTCGAGACGACGAGATCGATCACGAGGAACGGCAGGAACAGCATGAAGCCGATCTGGAACGCGGTCTTGAGTTCGCTGGTGACGAACGCCGGCAGCAGGATCGAGAACGGCACGTCCGCTTCCGAGGCGAACTTGGGCGCGCCGGCGATGTCGGCGAACATCGCGAGGTCGGATTCGCGCGTCTGGCGGATCATGAAGGCGTGGAACTGGTCGCCGGCCGCGGCGATTGCCTGCTCGGCATTGATCTCGCCGGCGGAATAGGGCGCGATGGCCGCGTCGTTCACCCGCTCGAGAGTCGGCGCCATGACGAACAGCGAAAGAAACAGCGACAGCCCGATCAGAACCTGGTTGGGGGGCGACTGCTGCAGCCCGAGCGCCTGGCGCAGGATCGCCAGCACGACGATGATCCGCGTGAAGCTCGTCATCATCAGAATGAGGGCCGGCAGGATCGTCAGCAGGCCCATGACGAGCAGCAACTGGAGCGACAGGCTCAGCGGTTCGCCGCCGGCGCCCGACATCGTGCTGAAGGCGCGATCGAGCGCGCCCGGCACCGCCGCCTGGGCGGCCATCGCTGTCTGCGGCAGCGCCAGCGCGGCGAGTGCCGCCAGAGAAGCGAGGCGCTTCTTCATGCCACGGTCTCCTCTGTGGCCCGCGCCGGCGCCTCGGCCAGACGGGTCAGGCCGTTGCGCGAGGTTGAGACGAGGATCTCGCGCCCGTGGAACTCGATGACTGCCAGACGCAGCGTCGGCGAGAGCATCGTTGTCTCGACGATCCGCACCGCCCGCGTCCCGCCTTGCGGGGCGCCGAAGCGGCCCTGCAGCCGCTGGGCGAGCTTGAGGCTGCCCCAGATCATCAGCCCGATCAGGGGCAGCAGCACCAGCAGCTTGAGAATGTACCAGAACATCAGGCCTGGGCCTCGAACACGGGCGCTTCGGCCTTGTCCGCCGAAGCTTGCGACCCGGTCGGCGACTCGGCGCCGACGAGCTCGATGATCCGCAGACCGAACCGGTTCCCTTCGGAGACGACCTCGCCGCGGGCGATAAGCTTGCCATTGACCTTCACTTCGAGCGGCTCGTCTATCAGCCGGTCGAGCATGACCACGCTCTCCTCGCCGAGGGCCAGCACGTCGCGCAGGCACATGTCGACGCGGCCGAGCTCGACCGTGAGGCGAACGTCGATGTCCTGAATGAGGCCGAAGCCGGGACCGGAAAAGCTCACTGGAAATCCTTTCGCGAAGGTGGAACCTGGGTGATCTGGAGTGCCACGCGGTCGTCGAGTTCGCCGACCGTGCCGCGTGCCACGACGGTGTTGCCGACACGCAGCGGCACGGCGCGGGCGACCGGGATCGGCAGCGTCTGACCGGGGGCCAGAGTGGCCAGCCGGCTCAACGGTATGCGCATTTCCGAGAGCACGGCTTCGAGCGTCAGCGCGATGTCGCCGAACGGGGCGTCGAGCGGGCCCGCCGGACGGGCCGGGGCGAGCTTGCGCGCGGTACGGGACGGAACGAGCGCAGCCAGCTCGCTCGCCGCGGCGGCGAGGCGCGCGGTGAGCGGCGTTGCCCCCGGCTCGGCGATCTCGATCTCGAGCACCGCGAGGGCCTCGGTCTTGCCGTAAGGCGAAAGCGCGTCGTGCGAGCCGTCGCGCTCGATCACGCGAAACGGTTCGGCCGGCTTGACCAGCCGGGTGAGCACTTCGGCGACGACCTGCTCGACGCGCTGGGCGAACAGGTCGGCCGACAGCGGCAGCGCCGCCGGCAGGCGGCCGCCGATGTCACCGGTGCCGCCGAACGCGCGGTCGAGCTTCGCGAGGAGGGCGGGCCCGTCGATCGCGAGCAGCAGGCAGGGCTGGCCTTCGCCCGCCGACAGCAGGCAGTTCGCGGCCAGCGCGCCGACAGTGTTCGACAGCTCGGCAGAGGTCATCCGCTGCGCCCTGGCGACATGGGCTTCGGGCGCCTTGCTGCCGCCGAAAGCCGTCAGCGCCGGGCCGAGCTCGCGCGCCAGCCGCTCGCCGAGGCGGGCGAAGTCGGGCAAAGGGTCGACCGCCTCGCCGCGCTGCCGGAACAGCGCGTCGCAATGGTTCGCGGCCAGGCCCGCGGCCCTCGGTGGACGTTCGGGTTTCACTGGACGATGAAGGAACGGAAGTGGACGTTGTCTACGCCGCCGAAGCCTTCGGTGGCTTCGAGCACGGCGTTGATTGCGGCGGTCAGGCGCTTCTGCAGCTTGGCCTTGCCTTCGGGGGAGTAGACGTCCTCCTCGGCAGTGTCGGCGATCTCGACCAGCAGCCGCGAACGAATCGCCAGCTCGTGCTCGTCGAGCCACATCAACACGCGCCCGTCGTAGCGGGTCGAGGCGGCGAGGCTCAGCTGGACCATTGCGTCGGAGTCGCGCAGGTTCGAGGTGAACTCCTCGGGAAAGGTGTAATAGGCGATGCGGTATTCGCTGCCACCTTCGCCGTGGACGAACTCGGCCTTCTCCTGGCCCCTGCCGACTGCCGGGGCGTAGGGGTCGACCGCGCCCTTGCGCACCAGGCGGGGCACGTCGGGTCCTTCCTCCTTGGAGGCACCGACCATGCCGCTCGCCATCAGCGCATAGGCTCCGCCACCACCGGCTCCGACCAGCAGGAGGCCGAGCGCGAGCTTGAACACGAGCCCCTTGCGCTTGTTCGGCTTGTCGGCCTTGCCACCCTTGTCAGTCTTGCTGCTCATGAATTCCTCTGTTCGATGGGATGCGGGAGATCAGGCGAAGATGCCCGGGTGCGGATTGTTCGGGGCCGGCCGGGGCTGACTGCGCCCCTGGGCTGCGCGCTGCTGCTGCGGGTTGCGGGCGTCGGGCGAGGGTCCGCGCTCGCCCGAGGGGCCATCGCTGCCCGCCTGGCCGCGCAACTGAGCCTGCCCTCCGGACCGGCCGGCGTCCGCGTCGGAACCCGTCGAGCCGCGTTCCACCGCCATGGCCGCAGTGACCGCGTCGCGCAGCACCGGATCGGCGGAGGACAGCTCGGCCGAGAGGCGGCCGTCGGCTGCCTGCTCGAAGCGGATCGATACTTCGCCGAAGTCCGCGTGCTCGATGGCCAGCGCGGCTGATGCCGGAACGAGGGCCTGGCGCGCGGCAACCAGCCGGTTGATCGCCGCGTCGATCTCGGTCGGCGAAGGCATCGACATGGGCAACGGAGCGGCGGGAGCAGGCGAGAGGCGGCCGCCCTGGTCTGTCGGCGCGCCAGCGAGGGTGGTGGCAGGCAGGTGCGGCGCAGGCGCCGCGTCGAACCGCGACGTTTCGACGGGCGGGATCCTCGTTGTGCGGGCCGCAGCCTCCGGCGCAGCCGCCACGGCCTCGGCGGGCTCGGCCGAGCGGACCGACACGGCGATCGGGACTGCGGCGGCGGGTGCGCCTGTTTCCGCAGTATGATTGCCGCGCGGGGCCTGTTCCGCGACGACTGCCGGAGTTGCCCTGTTACTTGCCGGTGGCAGCGTCGGCCGGATCGGCGGGGCGGCATCTGCGGGAACGGCCTCGGCCTTCTCGGCGGTCGGCGGCGTAAGCGCCGGGAACAGGGGCAGAACCATGGCAACGACGGTCTCTGCCGGCTCGTCGCGGTTCTCGGTCTCCGCGGGCTCGTCGCCCTGGACGGCGGTCTCCGCCGTCAATCCGCGCTCGCCAGCGTCAGCGATCGCCTGCGGCAAGACGAGCGGCAAGATCTTGCCGGTCGGCATTGCCGCTTCGGCAGGTGCTGCCGGTTGCGCAGCGTCGACGCTCTGGGGCGACGTGGCGTCCGTCGACAGCAGGGCGGCAAACCCGGTTTCGGCCGTCCCGCTCGGCAGGCCGGGAGCCGGCATGGCGGTGGACGTGAGCAGTGTGGGGAGGGGAGAGGCAAGCATCGCGGTTCCGTTCACCATGACTTGCCACTTGCTATTCAAGGTCCGTGCCAGATGGTCTCAACAGGGCCTGATCGCGGTAAGATTCCTGCTCTCTCAGGCGTTTCGTCAGGCCGCGGCGCTCCTCTTCGGCCCGGCGGTGGCGATGATCGGCGGTGGCGAGGTCCGCCAGCCGCGCATCGGCCTCGCGCCGTGCATGATCGGCCTGGCGTGCCGCGGTGAGCCCCAATGCGTGCAACTGTGTCGACAGCACGAGCGCGCCGCGCAGTTCCGCTCCGTCGGCAATTGCCGAGCGTTCGGCATAGACCTGGCCGAGGCGGAGGGTTCTTTCGGAAATGCCGGCGAGCTTGGCCCGCCGCGCTTCTGCCTCGAAGGCCTCGGCCGCGGCGCGGCGCTGCTCGACGCTGCGGACGCGCTCGATCAGCTTCGCCCGGCGCAGCCTGGCGCGGTCATCCTTCATGGCCGAGCAGGGTCGTCAGGTCGCTGACCGATTGTGCGAGCGAGACCAGCGTCCCGGTCGGCTGGCACAGCAGCCCGGCAAGCGCTTCGTGCATGGCAATGGCGCGGTCGACGAGCGCGTCGGCACCCGGCCGGTACGCACCCATCAGCACGAGATCGCGGTTGCTTTCGTAGGCCGAGGACAGGGCCCGGAACCGTCGGGCAAGGTCGGCGTGCTCGGGCGAGACGATGGCGTCCATGACCCGGCTCAGCGAGGCGGCGACGTCGATCGCCGGATACTGTCCGCGCTGCGCCAGCTCGCGCGAGAGCACGATGTGACCGTCGAGGATCGACCGCGCGGTATCGACAACGGGGTCGTTGTGATCGTCGCCGTCGGCGAGCACCGTATAGAGTCCGGTAATCGATCCGCCGCTGGCGGCCGAGTTGCCGGCGCGCTCGACCAGCTTGGTGATCGTCGCCAGCGCCGAGGGCGGATATCCGCGCGCTGCCCCGGGCTCGCCGAGCAGCAGGCCGATCTCGCGTGCGGCGTGGGCGATGCGCGTGAGGCTGTCGATGATCAGCAGCACCCGGCGGCCCTGCGACCGGAAGTGCTCGGCCAGCGAGGTCGCCAGCAGCGCGCCGCGCAGGCGCAGGTTCGGGGCATGGTCGGCCGGCACGGCGATGAGCGCCGTACGCTGGGCCTTCTCGCCGGCCATGTGCCGCTCGACGAAATCCGAAACCTCGCGGGCGCGTTCGCCGATCAGACCGACCACGACGACGTCGGCCTCGGCACCCTGCGCGATCATGTCGATCAGCACCGACTTGCCGACGCCGGAACCGGCCATGATACCGACACGCTGGCCCACGCCGAGCGTGGTCAGCGCGTTGATCGCGCGGATACCGGTATCGAACGGTACGGTCACGCTGGCGCGATCGAGCGCGCCCGTGCGCACGCCACCGGCTGGCCAGTCGGCCTCGGTGTCGACCGGCGGTCCGCCGTCGATCGGCTTGCCTTCGCCGTCGACCGCTCGGCCAAGGAAGGCGGGGCCGACCGGCAGCATGCCCGGCCGCCCCTCGGCCCGGACCCGCGCGCCCGGGCGCAGCAGGACCGAGTCGCCGAGCATCATCATCATCGTCCGGCCGTTGCGGAAGCCGATCACCTCGGCCGTCAGCGAGGATCCCTTGCCGTCGTCGATCCGGCACAGCGCGCCGATCGGCACCGACAGGCCGCTGACCTCGAGCAGTCCGCCGTCGCACGCGGTCACGAGCCCGAAGCGCCGCGGCGTCAGGTCGAACGGCGAAACGGCAAGCTGGTCGAGCAGGGCGTCGAACCGTTTCAGCATTCGCGGAAGGCTTCCGCCAGCATGCGCCGCCAGTGGCTAGGACCGTCCTCGATCCCGCCATCGGCGGTCTCGATGCGCAGGCCTCCGCGCTCGACGCTCGGATCGGCCTCGACCTGGAGCGAGTCGGGCAGGCGCCGGGCGACGAGCACCAGGTCGTCGGGATGCAGCCGCACGACGCGCTCGTCCTGCGCTCGCTGGAGCATCGCCACCGCGCGTTCGATGCGTGCGACGAGCCCGTCGCGGTCGAGCGCCAGCGGCAGGACTGCAGCTTCGCACAACGCAAACACGGTCTGGCGCAGGCGTTCGCGCAGCAACTGGGCGTCGTCGTTGTCCAGCTTGGCGAAGGCGAGCTCGATCGCCGCTCGGGCCTCGTCGCGTTCGCGCTCGGCGCGGCGGGCTTCCTCGGCCGCCTGCGCGGCGCCGTCGCGGAAGCCGCGCTCGTAGGCCTCGGCGACGGCGTCGGTCCCGGGTTCGTCGTCCACCTTCGCCGCCGCGGCGACCACGGCAGGAACGAAGCGCGTGTCCGGCGCGAACCGGCCCGGTCGGCCCAGCTGCGCCAGCGGCAGGCTAGACATATTCGTCTTCCCCGTCGCCGATCACGATCGCCCCTTCGGCGGCGAGGCGCTTGGCGACCGCGACGATGGCCTGCTGCGCGGCGAGCACGTCGGCCTTGCGCACACGCCCGCGGGTTTCGATCTCGTCGCGCACGCCGTCGGCCGCGCGGGTCGACATCGCGGCGAAGAACGGCTCGCGATCTTCGGGCGAGATGCCCTTCAGCGCGTCGATCAGCGTCTCGCTCTCGATCTCGCGCAGCAGCTGGCCCATGGTCTTCGGGTCGAGCGCGTAGAGGTGCTCGAACGTGAACAGCTCCCTCTCGAGCTCCTTCGCCAGCTTCTTGTCGATCTTGCCGATCTCGGGAAGCACGCGCTTCTCGAGCGCGCGCGCGCCGGCGTTGATCAGCTCTGCCGCCTCGCGCACGCCGCCCATGGTCAGCGGCATCCGCCCATGCATGCGTTCGATGCGGGCAGTCAGCAGCTCCTCGAGCACGCCGAGAGCCTCGGGCGCGATCGGCCCGAGCCGGGCGACCCGCTGCACGACCGGCGCCTGCACCTCTTCGGGCAGCCCGGCGAGCACTTGCGCTGCGGTCTCCGGTTCGAGCTGGAGGAGCAGAACGGCGATCGCCTGCGGATGCTCGTCGGCGACGAGCGTGGCGAGCACGCCCGGGTCGAGCCAGCGCGCCAGCTCCAGAGCCGTGGCGGGTTTGCGCGCCTCCTCCGGGGCGATGCGGCGCATCAGATTGTCCGCTTTGAACTCGCCGACGGCCCCGGTCATCAGGCGGCGTACGTCGCTGGCGCGATTGCGGGCCGGCAGGCCGGCCTGGTCCGCGCGCTCGGCGAAGCAGGCGATCGCCTCGGCAATGGCCTCCGGGCCGATCTCGCCGAGCTCGCACATCTTCGCGCCCAGTAGCTGCAGCTCCTCGGGCGAGAGGCGCGAGAGCAGACCGGTCGCGTCCTCCTCGGCCAGCAGCATGACCAGCACGGCAGCGCGCTGGGGGTCGGCGGTAGTGGGAATGGTGGTCATGGCGCAGTCCCGTGTTCGCGGCGGCGGTCACCGAGCATGCGACGGAGCGCGAGGAGCGCGTCGTCGGGCTGCTCGCGCACGATCCGCTGGGCGAGCTCGATCTGAGCCGCGAGGAGCCCGCGGTCGGGTCCCGCGTCGCCCTGGTGCACGGTCATCGCTCGGGCGCCGGCGGGCCGGTCTTCGACATCCTCGTCTTCGTCGTCGGCCCCGCGCCGGTTGCCCGTCAGCGACTTCATCAGCGGACGGACACCGAACAGCACGACGAGGAGGACGGCGAGCAGGGCGACGGCGTTGCGCAGGATCGTCGCGAACCACGGCGTCTCCCAGATGGGCGGCGCATCGATGGCGACTTCCTGGAACGGCCGGACGATCACTGCCACCTGGTCGCCCCGGTTGGGGTCGGCGCCCACGGCGGCGCTGATCAGCCCCTCGATCTTCTTGAGCTCGGCGGCGCTCGTCCCCTTCATGGCCGCCTCGCTGAGCGCGACTGCAACCGAAAGGCGTCGCACCGCGCCCGGCGCAGTGTTCGAGACCGCCACCTCGCGCCCGAGTTCGTAGCTGCGGGTCGCGCGGCTTTCGCCGATCGTCGGGCGGGCGGGCGCCACCGCAGGCGTGCCCGGCGCGCCGGGCTCTGCCGCGGGGTCGGCAGGCGGCGTGTTGGACAGCACCCCCGGAACTCCGATGGCGCTGCCGCCGACGGTCTGGCTTTCCTGTTCGGTCTCTTGCCTGACCGCACCTTCCTTGTCGTAGGTCTCGCGTGCGGAGGTGACCTCGTTCATGTCGAGCTCGACCTGAATCTCGCTCGAGAAGTTGCCCTCGCCCAGCATGGGGGTCAGCAGCTGGGCAACTTGGGTGCGCAGCTTGGCTTCCATCTTCGCCTGCAGCGCGAGGCGGTCGGAATCGGCGGAATCGGGCTGCGACAGCAGCCGGCCGTGCTGGTCGACGATGCGCACCGCGTCGATTGCGAGGCCCGGCACCGAGGCCGCAACGAGATTGGCGATGGCCGTGACCTGGCCATCGGTCAGCTGGCGCCCCCGCGCGAGGCGGACCATCACCGAGGCGGTCGGAGGCGCGTCCTCGCGGACGAACACCGATCGCTCGGGCCGGGCGAGATGGACGCGTACCGCCTCGACGCCGTCGATTTCCATGATCGTCAGCGTCAGCTCGCGTTCCTGCGCCGCGCGCAGGCGGTCGCTTTCTAGCGTCCGGCTGGCTCCCATGGGCAGCGAGTCGAGCAGTTCGGCTCCGGTCGCGGGCGCGGCGATGGCGCCGTCGGCGGCGACCAGCATCCGCGCACGGTAAAGGTCGCTCTCGTCGACGGTGATCGCGCCGGTGGCGGTGTCGATCGTATAGCCGATCGAGGCCTTCTCGAGCGCGGCCACGACCTCGGCCCGCTCGGCATCGCCGAGCGACGAATAGAGCACGCGCTGCGGCTCGGGCGCGAGCACGGCCCAGGTCAGCGCGAGCAGCCCGAGCGCCGAGGCGCCGGCGAACCAGGGCAGCGCCTTGCGCACGGGCGGCTGGGCGGCGAAGGCGCGCAACCGTTCGAGCGGACGCCCCGCCTGCGGATCGCGCAGCGGCGCGAGCAATCCGAGCGGCCGGGCCGGGGTGACGGCCGGTGCGGGTATCAAGTCGGCCATCTAATCAGACCCCCATCCGCATGATGTCCTGGTACGCGGACAGCAGCTTGTTCCTGACCTGCAGCGTCGCTTCGAAGGCGACGCCGGCTTCCTGGCGTGCGAGCATGACCTTGGCTATGTCGGTCACTTCGCCGCGCTCGTAGGCTTCGCTGAGGTCGGCCGCGCGCTGCTGCGTGGCGTTGACTCCGTCGAGCGCGTTCTTGAGCGTCTCGGCGAACCCGGCGGCGGGCTGACCGGTCTCCTGCGTCGCGCCCGACTGCTTGGCTTCGTGCAGCTCCTTGAGCAGGCTCGTGCGGTCGATGATCTGCTGCCGCAGCGCGATGATCTGGGCGACCGATCCGGCGCCGCCGAGGCCGTTGACGCTGCTCATCGCCGGCCTCCGATCGCGAGGCCCGCCTCACGGAACGAGGCCAGACGATAGCGCAGCGTGCGCTCGCTGATGCCGAGCTTGCGCGCGGCTTCGGCGCGCTTGCCGCCGCAGGCGTTGAGGGTTTCCATGATCGCCCTGGCCTCGGAAATCTGCACGATCTTCGACAGCTTCTCGCCGGGAACGGCCTCGGGCGCAGCGACGGCCGCCGGCTCGACGAGCCGGACCGAGCGGTCGAAGACGATATGCTCGGGCAGGATCTCGGGCTGGCCCGCCGCGAGAATCTGCGCGCGGCGCATGACGTTCTCGAGCTCGCGGACGTTGCCCGGCCAGCCGTGCGCGCGCAGCATCGCCAGTGCGGCGTCGCTGATCCACGGGGCCGGCGCGCCGTCGGGCGAGTGGCGCAGGAGCAGCGCGAAGGCGAGCGGGGCGATGTCCGCCGGCCGTTCACGCAGCGCGCTGAGGCTGATCGGGAACACGTTCAGCCGGTAATACAGGTCGGCGCGGAAACGCCCTTCCTCGACCTCGAGCGGCAGGTCGCGGTTGGCCGCGGCGATGATCCGCACGTCGACCTTGATCGGCTTGGTCGCGCCGACCGGAACGACTTCACCCTCCTGCAGCGCGCGCAGCAGCTTGGCCTGCAGCGCCAGCGGCATCTCGGCGATCTCGTCGAGCAGCAACGTGCCGCCATCGGCCGCGCGGAAGAACCCTTCGCTCGCGTTGCTGGCCCCGGTAAAGGCACCCTTCTGGTGGCCGAACAGCAGCGCTTCCATCATCGTTTCCGGAATGGCCGCGCAGTTGACTGCCACGAAGGGCTTGTCGCGCCGGTCGCTGCGGCCGTGAATAAAGCGGCTGAGCACTTCCTTGCCGGTTCCGGTCGGCCCGTTGATCAGCACCGGGATGTCGGTCCGCGCCAGGCGATCGGCGACCGCGAGCACGGAGAGCGTCGCGGGGTCCGCGGCCACGGGTTCCGAGCGTCCCGCGAGCAGCGCCACCAGCGCCGCAAACGTCGCTTCGGACAGCGGATCGCGATAGGCGAGCCTGGCGCGGCTGGCGGTCCGGCTCAGGCCCGGTCGATCGCTCCGCGAAACACTGACGGTCGCGGCGCGATCCGCCAGCAGGCGCTCGCTGTCGTCTCCGATGGTCAGCTGCCGCCCCGGAAACAGCGACGACGCTATTCCTTCGAGCCTGTTCGCGAGGGCGGGATGATTTTTTTTGAACGCTACCGACGTCTCAAGCGAGCCCACGGTGACCCCCCGAATTGTTATCATTCATCGGCGCTTCGATTACGCGCGGACGAGCAAATTAACCCTAATTTCAGGCCACGTAGAACTACGTAGGGACGCCCGTTGCATGCCGGGTTTCGGCCTTCGGGGCCCGGCACCAGGGACTTAAAACGGGCGAGGGCGTGCCGGTCTGTCTGTCGGCTGCCACGTGTCGTGGGATCGCAAAACCGGCAGCGAACGACCGAAGGAGTTCATCAATGTCCGTAATCAACACCAACATCGGCGCGCTCAAGGCCGCCAATGCTTCGACGAGCGCCAACAAGGCTCTCGGAACCGCCATGGAGCGTCTGTCGACCGGCAAGCGCATCAACAGCGCGAAGGACGATGCCGCCGGCCTCGCCATCGCCTCGTCGATGACCTCGCAGATCCGCGGCATGAGCCAGGGCATCCGCAACGCCAACGACGGCATCTCGCTGGCGCAGACCGCGGAAGGCGCGCTCAACGAAGTCAGCAACATGCTGCAGCGCATCCGCGAGCTTGCCGTGCAGTCGGCGTCGGGCACTTATCAGGATACCGACCGCACCAACCTGCAGGCCGAAGTCGACGAGCTGACCGCGCAGATCGACCAGATCATCCAGAACTCCGAGTTCAACGGCGTGAAGCTGTTCGACGCCTCGGTCGCGACGGTGACCATCCAGGCCGGTGCGAACGCTTCGGACACGGTTGACCTGACCATGGCCGACCTGACCGGCCTCGCCGCAGAAGGCGGCGCTGCCGGGTCGTACGACATCGACGATGCGACCGCTGCGAGCGCCACGATCACGGCGATCGACGCCGAGATCGAGTCGATCTCGACCGCCCGTGCCGTGCTCGGCGCCGGCCAGAGCCGCCTCGAGTCGGCGGTCAACACGCTGACCAACAACGTCACCAACCTGTCCGACGCCCGTTCGCGGATCGAGGATGCCGACTACTCGGCCGAGACCACCGCGCTCGCCAAGGCGCAGGTCCTCAGCCAGGCGTCGACTGCGATGCTCGCGCAGGCCAACCAGAGCCAGCAGAACGTCCTGTCGCTGCTGCGTTAACCGATACCGGCTCGTCCGGTACCCAATGGACCCGGCGCTCTCCCCCGGAGCGCCGGGTCCTTTTCGTGGGGGAGGGCGCCTGATCCGGAACGCCCGCCACACGCAGCTGCTGCCGGACCGGCACATCCGCGGTGGGCCCGTTACAGCACCGAACTGCAGCGGATCTCGAGCTGATCGAGGGTCTTCATCAAATGCCCCTCAACCCGGCGAAAGCCGGGACCTCGTTCCTCAAGGGTGGCGCGCGCTGCATGCCCCGCATCCGCCGGATGACGGCCCTTGATCTCAATGGGCGCTGGCAAACCGGGCTCCTGTTGGAGTGACTTCGCGGCCGCGCGCGCCGCGAGACCCGTTCAGTCGCGATTGGCGACGAGCCGGAGCGACGCGACGCGGGCCGCGGCCTCGGGCGGTGCCTTGGCGCGCCAGCGCTCGACCAGCGCCGGAACCCGGCTGGCCGGTACGGCTTTCGAGAACAGGAAGCCCTGGCCGAAGTCGCACTTGAGCTCGAGCAGGCGGCGCGCCTGCTCCTCGTTTTCGATCCCTTCGGCGACGACCTTGATCCCGAGGCTCCGGCCGAGGTTGATCACCGCGTTGATGATCGCTTCGTCCCCCGGGTCGTCGGCCATGTCTCGCACGAAGCTCTGGTCGACCTTGATCAGGTCGACCGGGAACTGCTTGAGGTGGCGCAGCGAGGCGTAGCCGGTGCCGAAATCGTCGAGCGCGATCTTGATGCCGCGCAGGTTGAGCAGCGCGAGGGCGCGATGGACGTACTCCGCGCCGCGCCCGAGGAACACCGTCTCGGTGACCTCGACCTGGAAGCAGCGGGTCGGGATCTGCGCGCGCTGAAGCCGCTCGAGCAGGTGCTCGGCGAAGTTGTCGCGGCGGAATTCGGCGGCTGAGGCGTTGACCGCCACGTTGCGGAAATCGATCCCGCGATCGAGCCAGCTGCGCATGTCGCCGATCACCCGGTCGATCATCCGGTCGCTGATCGCGGCGGCGACCTCGAGATCCTCGAACGCCGCCTCGATCGAAGCCGGCGCGCCGATCCTGCCGTGCGGCGTGCGCCAGCGCAGCAGCGCCTCGAAGCCCACGATCGAGCGGGTCTCGAGGTCGAGTTTGGGCTGGTAGTAGGGAACGATGCGATCGTCGCGCACCGCATCGCGCGCGAGCTGCACCATCGAGGTCCGCCGGCGGACATCGTCGCGCATGTGCGGCTCGAACAGCGTCACCATGCCGCGCCCGGCATTTTTCGCAGCATACAGCGCGACGTCGGCATTCTTCAGCAACTCCTCGGGAGTCGCCCCGTGGCGCGGGAACACCGTCGCGCCCATGCTGACGCGGCAATCGAGCAGGCGCCCCTCGTGGACGAACGGCTCGCGCAGCCGGTCCTGGATCGAGCGGGTCAGTTGCAGCACGCTCTGCTCGGTGTGGATGTCGGGCATGACAATCGCGAATTCGTCGCCCCCGAACCGCGCCACGGTATCGTGGGCCCGGACCACCGAGCGCAGCCGCTCGGCGAACATCTGCAGCAGCATGTCGCCGGCGTCGTGGCCGAGCGTGTCATTGATCTGCTTGAAGTTGTCCATGTCGAGGACGATCAACCCGACCGCGCCGCCATCCGCTGACGCGGCGCGGATGGCTTCGCTGAGCTTCTCGTGGAACAGGCCGCGGTTGGCGAGACCGGTCAGCGAGTCGTGGCTGGCGGTCCAGCGGACCCGCTCCTCGGCGGTCTTTTCCTCGGTCACGTCGCGCGCGGTCATGATGATCCGCCGCATGCGGCTGCCGCTCCTGTAAGTCCGCCAGCCGTTCAGCGTGACCCAGCGTTCGGCGCCGTCGTTGGGGCGTTGAATGCGGAAGGTCAGCTCGAACCGGCCAACGTCGGTCTCGCGCGCGTGCCGCAGTGCGCGCATGATCCGCGGCCGGTCGGCCGGGTGCATGCATGCCTCCGCCACGGCCATGCTGACCTCGACCTCGGGCCCGATGCCGAAGATCTCGCGCAGCCTTTCCGACCATTCGCGCCGGTCGTTGTCGAGGTCATAGTCCCACACGCCGAGCCCGGCGGCCTCGGCCGCGAGCCGGAACCGTTCCTCGCTCTCGCGTAGCGCGGCCTCCGCCAGCTTGCTTTCGGTGATGTCGAGATGTGCGCCGATGCTGCGGATCGCGACGCCATTCGCATCGCGTTCCATCTTGGTCCGGCTCGAAATCCACCGGACTTCACCGGTGTCCGGGCGGATGATGCGGAATTCGCACTGGAAGGTATCGTCGTGCTCGAGACTGCGGGTGATGTCGCGCTGGAGCTTTTCACGGTCGTCGGGGTGGACCACGCGCAGCCAGTCGGACAGCGGCAGCTCGCGCGTGCCCGGCGGCAGGCCCGCCTGCGCGACGAAGCGTTCCGAGACGCGCGCAATGCCATCGCTGCCCGCCTCGAAGTCGCCGAGCCCCGTCGCCTCGTGGACCAGCCGCAGCCGTTCCTCGCTCTGCCGCAGCGCCTCCTCGGCCTGGCGGCGTTCGGTGATGTCGAGGTGCGCGCCGATCGTGCGGGCGAGTGTGCCGTTCTCGTCGTACTCCATGCGCGTGTTGCAGGCGAGCCAGCGCACTTCGCCGTTGTCGGCGCGGATGATCCGGAACTCCGCGGTGAACCTTTCGTCCTTGCGGGCCATGGCGGCTTCGATCGCTTCGATCAGCCAGCCGATGTCGTCGGGATGGACATGCTCTGCCCAGCTCTTGCCTTCGACCGGAGCCCGGGCCACCGGCAGGCCGAGCTGCTCGAAGAACCTGGTCGAGCAGGTCAGCAGCCCGTCAGGCCCGGACTCGAAATCGGCGAGGCCGGTCGCCTCGTGGACGAGCCGCAGCCGCTCCTCGCTCCGCCGGAGCGCTTCCGCGGCCTGGTGGCGGGCCTCGACGTCGCGCGAGATGCACAGGTGTGCCTTTGCTCCGTCGGGCAGGCGGAACGGGACGGCATGGGCCTCGACGTGGCGCCTGCGGCCCTTGAGGCCGATGACCTCGTAAGTCCAGACGACGCTTTCGCCGGCCATCACGCGCCGGTGGACGTCGAGGCAGGCCTCGACGTATTCGGGCGGCACCGCGACGTAGCCCGGGGTCGACACGAGCGTCTCGAGATCGGGCGCCTGCAGCAGCTCGAGCCCTTGCGGATTGATCTCGATCAGCCGGCCGCTTTCGTCGAAGATCTTCACGCAATCGGGCATGGCGTCGAGGATCGCCTTCAGCCGCGCCTCGCTCAGGCGCAGCGCGGTCTCAGCCTCGGTCTGCGCGGTGATGTCCTCGCAGGTCGTGAGCAGCCTTCCGCCCCGGGTGGTAGAGCGGCGCATGGCATAAGTGCGGTCGCCGCGAACCAGGGTCGCTAGGTCCATGCCCGGGGCGATCCTTGACCGGACATCGGCGAAGACCTCTTCGGACGACTTTCCCGGATAGTGCCCGGCGTCGATGCACATCTGCAGGACTTCGCCGGCCGTCAGGCCCGGATGGACGCGCTCGGGAGGCAGGCGGAGCTGTTCGGCGTAACGCCGGTTGACGAGCGTGATCCGGCCGTCCGCGTCGTACATGCACACGCCCTGGTGCATGCTCTCGACGGCGTCACGGTACTGCGCAAGCTCGGCCTTGACGGCTTCGAGTTCGGCGGCAGGATCGGCGTGCTTTTCCATCTCCCCTCACACCTTGGGTACGAAGGGCCACACATCGCAGAGTGGGGTTACTCTTGGCGTAGGCGGCCGTAGGGGAATCCGCGTAAGGACACGCAGCCGCTCGCCGGCTCACCGAGAAAGCAGGATCGACATGCGACGGTTGCGGGGGTCCTGCGGGTTGCTCTCGATGAGCAGCTCGCGGTCTGCCACGCCTTCGATACGGCGGAATCGCCGCTCGCCGATGCCTTCGCGAATCAAGGCCTGGCGGGTGGCCTCGGCGCGCCCCGCCGACAGCGACCAGTTGTTGGCCTTGACTCCGGGCTTCCACGGAAGCGCGTCGGTGTGGCCGCGGATCGTGACGAGCCCGGTCTCCGGCGCGATCGTGTCGGCGATCGCGCCGAGCAGCTTGCGCGCGTCGGGTGTGAGCACGGTCGTGCCGAGCGTGAACATCGAGAAGTCGGCGTCGTCCACGAGGTCGATGCGAGTGCCTTCGGTCGTGTCGACCATCCGAACCTGGCGCATCAGCCGGCGCAGCCGCTCGTCCGAGGCCACACGCTGCTCAAGCCGTTCGCGCAGCCGCTTCATCGGCGAGGCGCCTTCCCTCGATCCGCCCGTCGCGTCCTTGGGAATGGTGATTGCCTGGGTGTCGGTCTGTGCGGCGCGGTGCGGGTAGTTGTCCGGATCGGTCATCGATGCGCCGCCGAGGAGCCCTTCGGAGCCGGCGCTCTGTTCCTTGAGCTTGACCAGCGTCGGCGTGAAGTAGTCGGCGATGCCCTTGCGCTGCTCCTCGGTCGTCGAACCCAGCAGCCACAGCAGCAGGAAGAACGCCATCATCGCAGTCACGAAATCCGCATACGCGACCTTCCACGCACCGCCGTGGTGCGGGGAGCCGTCCTGGACGACGACCTTCTTGACGATCACCGGTGCGGCGTCGTTGCGGCCGTGCGGAAGCGTGGCCACGTCAGCGACCCCGCAGGCTGTCGAGCAGTTCCGTCAGCCGCGGCCGCACGGCTTCGCCGAGGCCCGAGCGGGCGCTCTCGACCACCAGGGGCTGCGGGTGCCCGTGCAGGCTGGCGATGATCACCTGCTTGACCGCGTGAAATATCTGTTCGTCCTGCTCCAGCACCTGCTTCAGGCGTGAGGCCATCGGCCCGACGATGCCGTAGGCGAGCAACACGCCGAGGAAGGTGCCAACCAGCGCCGAGCCGATCATCGCACCGAGGATCGAGGGCGGCTCGTCGATAGAGCCCATCGTCTTCACGACCCCGAGCACGGCCGCGACGATGCCGAGTGCGGGCAGGGCGTCGGCCAGGCTCTGCAGCGCGTGCTGGGGTTCGCGCAGCTCGTGGAAGTGCGTACGCATCGCGTTGTCCATCACTTCCTCGATCGCATGCGTCTCGAGCGAGCCCGACGAAACGACCAGCAGCGTCAGCGGGTCGCAGATCAGGTCGACCAGCGGCTTGTTGGCGAGGATGTTCGGGTACTCGGCGAAGATCGGCGAGGTTTCGGGTTCCTGCACGTGACTTTCCAGCGCAAGCGGGCCCTCGGTGCGAAGCAGCCGCATGAGCTTGGTGGTCAATGCAATCGCATCGATGTGGTCCTGCTTGCTGTGGCGCGGACCCTTGAACACCTTCTTGAACGAGGCGCCGATCGCCTTGAGCTGGTGCAGCGAATTGCCGGTGACCAGCGCGGCGACGGCGGCTCCGCCGATGATCAGCATCTCGTGCGGTATGGCGTGCAGGATGGGCCCGAGCGCCCCGCCCGTCAGCGCGAAACCGCCGAAGACCATTACCAGCAGGAGGACGATACCAATCACGGCGTACATGAGACAGTTACCCCTTGCCCGCCTCAGCGGAGTGAATTGAACAGCGAAAGGCTGGCCAGGCGGACGAAGCTAGCCTGGCTGGCCTCGAGAACGGTCAGCACTTCTTGGAGCCGGGTCATGGTCGTCGCGAGATCGGCACCGCCGATCTCGCTGCGCTCCTCGGCGATGAGTTCGCTCGCGGCCAGCCGGCGCTGGTCGATTATCTCGATCCAGCCCATGCGCGCGCCAACGATCGTCTGCGCGGTGGTGATCCGGTCGAGACCGGCGTCGAGCTGCGACATCGCCAGCCGCCCCGCGTCGGACGCGTCGACGAGCGGATCCTGCAGCGCTGCGGAGAGCGTGGCGAGCACGGCGAAGAGATCGGTCGGCGCGCCGTCGAAGTCGAAGGTCAGCACTTCGGGGCCGGTAAGCGCGCGCGTGACCGACTGCCCGTCGCCGATGCCGACAGATTCTGCGGTCTCGGTGCCGATATAGGTGATGCCTGCCCCGGTGTCTTCGTAGGCGAGGCCCGCCGTCTGTCCGCCGAACAGCGCCTGACCCGCACCGTTGCGGCTGTTCGCGACCAGCAGCACACTCTCGCGCAGGCCGTCGATTTCGGCGCGCAGCAACTGGCGCTGGTCCTCGCCGAGAGTCTCGTTCGCGGCCTGCATCGCCAGCTCGCGGGCGCGGATCACGATGTCGACGAACGAGCCCAGCGCCTTGTCGGTCAGCTGGAGATCGCCCATCGCTCGCTCGGCATTGCGCTCGTCCACTTCGGACAGGCGCTCGCGCCGGGCGAGCGAGCGCAACCGGGCGGCTGCGACGGGATCGTCGGAAGAGCGCGACAGACGCTCGCCGCTGCCGATCTGGTCCTGCAGCTCGTTGGCCCGTTCGCGCAGGCTGCCGATCTGGCGCGTCGCGCGTTCGAAGAAGGCTCCGGTGCTGAGATTGATCATCGGCTCATCCGATCCCGATCAGCGTGTCGAAGATGTCCGAGGCGACCTGCATCGCGCGTCCCGAGGCCTGGAATGCCTGCTGGTAGCGGATCAGGTTGGCCGCTTCCGTGTCGAGGTCGACGCCCGCCTGCTGCTCGAGCGAGATTCGCGCCGAGGCCGCGATCGCATCGAGCGCCTCGGCGGTGATCTTGTGCCCGGCGACACGGCTGGAGATGCCGAACATGATCCCGTTCATCCGCTCGGCAACCCCGCCCGTTTCGAACGCCGTACGCAAGCCGATCAGCTGGCTTGCGTCGCGGCTCCCGGCCGGTGACCCGGCGGGCGCGGTGGCTACCAGGCGGCCGTCGCCGAGCGCGGTCCGCAGCGTGGCTGCGGTCGTCCCGGTGAACATGGGCTGCCCCGCGGAGCCGTCGAGCGCGACGCCGCTCGTCTGGGAGCCGTTGACCAGAGCGGCGATGTCCGCGGCCAGCTGGTCAAGCGCCGCGCCAACCTGCACGGCTTCGTTCAGCGCCAGTGCGTGGCCGGCGAGCGCCCCGCCGCCCGGCGAGACTGGCGTGCCGCCGACTGCGAAGTTCGGCGTCCCGTCGGCGGCAAGGGTCATCGCGAACGCCTCGGACGTCCCGCCGCTGACCAGCAGGGGCCCGGCGCTGCCGCCGACGCGGACGGTAACGCCGCCGTCAGGGCCGAAAGTGGCGTGCGCCTCGGTAATGCCGCTCAGCCGCTCGAGCATCAGGTCGCGCTGGTCGAGCAGGCTCGCCCGATCGCTGCTGCCGGCGCCGGCGCGCGCCAGCCGCACGTTGATCCGCGCGAGCTCGGCGGCGATCACGTTGGCTTCGTTGACCGAAGCATCGGCCTGGAACTGCGCACCGGCGACCGCCGAGGCGAGGCTTTCCGCGGCAATGTTGAACTTGCCGGCCATGGTCTCGGCGGCGGCCACGACCGCGGCGCGCAGCGACGAATCCACGGGGTCGGCTTCGAGCTGCCTCAGCGCGCTTTCGAACTCGACGATCGCGGAGAATATTCCCGCCTGCTCGACGGCGCTCTCGATGTTTTCCAGGCCCGCCAGCTCGGTTGCGGCGCGTGTCGCGTCGGAATTGGTCCGGCGCACTTCGGCCTGGCGGAACATGTCGGCGTTGCGCGAGATGCCGTCGATGCGCACGCCTGAGAGCGAGAGGTCGCCGACCCGCCCGAGGCCGCCGGACGCGGAGACCTCCTCCATCCGCACGCTGCGGCGGACGTAGCCGTCGGAAGCCGCGTTGGCGATGTTCTGCGCGGTCACGTCGAGCGCACTGCGGGCCGCCCGGGCGCCGCTGGCGGCGATCGAAAGGAGGTCGGAGGCCATGCGTCAGTCCTCCCTCGGCAGGAAGCGGGCGAGCTGCGCCTCGATCTGCTCGGCCAGCCCGATCGCCCCGCTCTCGCTGGCGACCCGGGCGAATTCGGCGTCGCGCAACTCGCGGAAGGTTTCCTCGCCCGCGCCGCCGAACAGGTCGTCGCCGCCGAAGTCGGTGCTTCGGGCGGCGGCGAGCATCTGGCGGAGCAGGATGGCTTCGAACTGCTGGGCTGCGGCGGCGAGGCGCTCGCGCTCGCTGCCCGGCACAGCTCCGGGGCCGGCGCCGATCGCGCCCGGGGGGACGGAGACGATCATATCACCACCATCTCGGCCTTGAGCGAGCCGGCCTGCTTCAGCGCCTCAAGGATCGCCACGAGGTCCGCCGGGCTCGCACCCAGCATGTTGAGCGCGTCGACCACCTCGGCGAGCGAGGCGCCGGGCTCGAAAAGCGAGACGTGGCCTGCGGGTTGTTCGATGTCGATCGTGCTGTCCTGTTCGACGGCGGTCTGGCCGCGGCTGAACGGCGCGGGCTGCACGACCAGCGGATCCTCGGTGATCCGCACGACGAGGCTGCCGTGGCTGATCGCTGCGGGCGCCAGGCGCACCGCGCTCGAGATCACGACCGTACCGGTGCGGCTGTTGACGATCACGCGGGCGGCGCTCTCGGCCGGCTCGACCTCGATCATCTCGATCGCGGCCATCATGCCCGCGCGGGTATCCGGAGCCAGCGGCAGGCGCAGCGCCAGCGTGACGCCGTCCTCGATCGTGGCGGTGCCCGGGAACTGCGCGTTGATCGCGTCGCGCACGCGCGCGGCGGTCAGGAAATCGGCCTGCGCGAGGTTCCAGCGCAGGATCTCGGACTGGTCGAACCCGGTCGCGACCGCGCGCTCGACGCTGGCGCCATCGGGAATGCGGCCCACGGTGGGCACGTTGACCGTCACGCTCGATCCGTCGCGCGCCGAGACGCCGAGGCCTCCCACGGCAAGGCTGCCCTGGGCCATCGCGTAGATTTCGCCGTCGGCGCCGTAGAGCGGGGTCATGATCAGCGCGCCGCCGCGCAGGCTCTTGGCCTTGCCGATCGCCGAGACGGTCACGTCGATCCGCTGTCCCGGCTTGGCGAAGGCGGGCAGTTCCGCGGTGATCATCACCGCGGCGGCGTTTTTCAGCGCCGGGTTCACGCCCGGCGGGAGCTGAAGTCCGAACCGTCCGGAAACCCCGCGCATGGCCTGGGTCACGTAGGCGAAATTGTCGTCGCCCGTTCCGTCGAGGCCGACGACGATGCCGTAGCCAGTCAGCTGGTTCGAGCGGACCGACTGGAAAGAGCCGAGATCGCGCACGCGCTCGGCCGACGCGGGCGCGGCGGCGAGGGCGAGGAGACCAGTGAGAGCGACGAGGAGAGCGCGGATCATGGCCTCGACCTCAGAACGGAGCCACGAGGTTGAAGAAGCGCGACAGCCAGCCTTCGCGGCTCGCGCGCTGGATCGCGCCGCGCCCGGCGTAGGTGATCTGCGCGTCGGCCACGCGGGGGGAGGCGATGCGGTTGTCGGGGTCGATGTCGGCCAGGCGAATGATGCCCGAAAGCTGCACCCACTCTTCGCCCTGGCTGAACTGCATGAGCTTCTCCCCCCTCACCAGGGCCGTTCCGTTGGGGCGCACTTCCGCAATGGTCACGGTTATGTCCCCCCTGAGCGAGCTGGTCTGCGACGCGTCTCCGCCCCCATTGAACGACGAGGAGCCGCCGGAATTAAGCACGTTGGGGTCGAACGAGAACGGACCGGTCGTCGGCGGCCGTAGTGCGAAGCCGCCGTCGCGCCTCTGCGACGAATCCGCCGATTTCGCAGTCGTCGTCCGTTCGACAAGCACTACCGTGACGAGGTCGCCGACGCGATGCGCGCGCTGCCCGTAGTGCAGCGGCGCATAGCCGGTCGCGACGTTGAAGATGGCCCCGTCGGCCGGCGCCGGCGCGGCCTGCGGCGGTGGCGGGAGCGCGGCGGTGAAGCCGGCGGGACGCTCGGCGCCGCAGGCGGCGAGCAGGAGCAGGGCGGCTGCGGCCGCCGTCGAGCGCTTCATGGTGAACCTCACAGCGTCTGGTTGGCGTTGCGCAGCATCTCGTCGACCGACGAGATCATCTTGGAGCTGATCTCGTAGGCCCGCTGGCACTCGATCATGCTGACGAGCTCCTCGACGATGTTGACGTTCGAGGCCTCGAGCATCCCCTGCCGGATGTTGCCGCGGCCGAGTTCGCCGCCCGGCCCCAGCTGGGGAGCGCCGCTGGCGGCGGTCTCGACGAGGAAGTTGTCGCCGATCGCGCGCAGCCCGGCCGGGTTGGTGAAGCTCGCGATCTGCAGCTGCCCGAGCTCCGAGGGCTCGCTTTCGCCGTCGAGGATCGCCGTGACGATCCCGTCGGGCGAGACGGTGATCGCGCTGGCGCCTTCGGGAACGGTGATCGCGGGCTGGACGACGTAGCCCTGCTGGGTGACGATCTGGCCTTCGGCCGAGAGCGCGAAGTTGCCCGCGCGGGTGTATCCGAGCTGCCCCCCGGGCATTTCGACCTGGAAGTAGCCGTCGCCGTCGAGCGCGAGGTCGAGCGCGTTGTTGGTGGTCTGCAGCGCGCCCTGGGTGACGATCTGGCTGGTCGACTGGACCGCGACGCCGGTGCCGAGATTGAGCCCGGTGGCATAGGCAGTCTCGCCCGAGGAACGCTGCCCCGCGACGCGGGCGTCCTGGTAGGCGAGCGTGGCGAAGTTCGCCCGGTCCTTCTTGAACGCAGTGGTGCCGACGTTGGCCAGGTTGTTGGCGATGACGCGCATCCGCGCATCCTGTGCCTCGAGCCCGGTGCGGGCGACCTGGAGAGCCGAAACTGGCATTGTCGTTGTCCTTTCCTCAGCCGAGGCGCATCAACTGCGCGCCGCTTTCGTCGATGTCGCGCGCGGTGCTGATCACCTTGCTGCGCATCGCGTAGAGGCGCTGCGCGTCGATCATCTCGACCAGCACCTCGGTGGTGTTCACGTTCGATTCCTCGAGGCTGCCCGTCTTGACCGTCGCCGCCTCGTCGCGCGGCAGCACGCCGCCGCCCTCGACGCGGAACAGACCGTCGAGGCCCTTGGCGATCGGGCTGCCCATCCAGCCCGCGAGCTTGATCCGGCCGACCTCCTGCGGAGGCTGGTCGGGCGCGGCCGGGTCGGTGACCGTGATCGTGCCATCGGGCGCGATCGCCGGGGTTCCGTTGAGCGGCAGCGTGATCGGGCCAGCCTCGCCGAGCACCGGATGACCCTCGCCGTTGACCAGCAAGCCGCCGGCGGTGATCGTCAGATCTCCGCGCCGGGTATAGGCTTCCGTCCCGTCGGGCGCCTGCACGGCGATCAGCGCGTCGCCTTCGACCGCCACGTCGAGCGGACGGCCGGTTTCGACGATCTCGCCGCCCGACATGTCGGCCGAGCGGACGCCGCTTTCCTGCATAGCACGTGCCTGGAGCCCCTCGCCGGCGATGGTCACCGGGCGCTGGTCGAACACCTCGGCGCGGAAGCCGATGGTCTGCGCGTTCGCCATGTTGCTGGCGATCGTGCGCTGCCGGTTCATCGACGCCTGCATGCCCGAGAGGGCGGTGTAGATCAGCCGGTCCATGCCGCTTCTCCGCTAGACCCGGCCCCGATCAGGTGCGCAGGTTCATGATCGTCTGCGACACCTGGGTCGCGGTATCGATCGCCTTGGCATTGGCCTGGAAGTTGCGCTGGGCCGTGATCAGCCCCACCAGTTCCTCGGCGATGTCGACGTTGGAGCGCTCGATCGCGCCCGAGAGCAGCGAGCCGAACGCGCCCTGGTTGGGCTGGCCGTAGGTCGCGGGTCCGGAGAGGCCGGTCGCCTCCCAGTTCGACGAGCCGACCTGCTTGAGCCCGGTCGGGGCGACGAATCGGGCGAGCGCCACGGTGCCGACATGGAGCTGGCTGCCGTCGGCATAGGTCGCGATGGCCTGGCCGTCCTCGAGGATCGAGATACCGGCGAACTCGGCGGTCCCGTTCATCGGCGGAACCTGCGCGTCGACCGGCGTCGTGCTGGTGATCGTGCCCGTGGCATCCATCGGGAACACCTGCAGCCGGTTGCCCGAGCCGTCGTTGATGTAGCCGGCGCCGTCCATGTCGAAGCTGCCGTTGCGGGTGTAGAGCATCGACCCGTCGACCGCCCGCATCGCGAAGAACCCGTCTCCGCCGATCGCGATGTCGAGTGCCGAGCCGGTCTGCTCGATCGGGCCGAGCGCGAAGTTCTGCACGATCGCCTCGACGCGCGCGCCGATGCCCTGCGTCATCCGCGGGTTCGACGAGGCCGAGTTGACCACGATGTCGGCGAACTGGGTGTTGCCCTTCTTGAAGCCGGAAGTTTCGACGTTGGCGATGTTGTGGGCGATCACGCCCAGATCGGTCTGGGCGTTCTTGAGCCCGTTGAGCGAAGTGTAGAAAGACATGGAACGGTGCTCCTTGGTGATCAGTCGGTGGTGGCGTTTTGGGCTGCGGCCAGCGCATCGAGCTTGGCCGAGATCTGCTGAAGCGTGGCGTTGACGTCGTTGATGCCGGCGAGGCTGGAGAACTGCGCCATCTGCGCCAGCATCTCCTTGTTATCGACCGGATCGAACGGGTCCTGCTGCTGCATCTGCACGGTCAGCAGGCGCAGGAAGTCGGCCTGCCCGAGCGACGAGAAGTCTCGGCCCGTGCTCGAGCCTGCGGGGGTCCCCGAAGGGGTGTTGATCGGGGATACGCTCATTTCATCCTCATCGTTTCGAGCATCAGCTGCTTTGCGGTAGAGAGCGCCTCGACGACGTTGCGGTACTGGCGCGAGGCTTCGAGCATCTCGACCATCTCGGCGTTCTCATCGACCGGCGCCGTCCATACGTCGCCGTTCTCGTCGGCCAGGGGATGGTCGGGATCGTGCACGCGCGTCGGGGTGACGTCGGCGCGATAGACGCCCTCGACCCGCACGGTGCTGAGGCCGGTGGCCTGGTCGAGCTGCTCGGCGAAGACCGGGCGCAGCGGGACGTAGGCGTCGCGCTCGCTGCCGGCGACGCTGCCCGCGTTGGCGAGGTTGGAAGCCGCCGCGTTCATCCGCACGAGCTGTGCCGACATGGCGCGCTGGCCGACATCGAACAGGGTCATCGGGCCCGGCATCGTCATTCGCCCCTGATCGCGCGCGTAACGGTCTCGATCCGTCCGCGCAGGAAACCGAGGGTGGCGGAATAGGCGACGGCGGTCTCGGCAAAGGCGGTCTGCTCGACCGCCATCTCGACCGTATTGCCGTCGAGGCTCGGCATGACCGGCACGCGGTACTGCACGGCGGCATTGACAGCGTCGTCCGCTTCCGCGCCGCGGAGCCGCGCCTCGAGCGCGGCTGCGAAGTCGACGTCGCGGGCCTTGTATCCGGGGGTAGCCGCGTTGGCGATGTTCGAGCCCAGCATGCCAAGGCGCTGCGACCGCACTTCGAGCGCCGCCCCGTGGATGCCGAAAAGTCCTTCGTTCATGGCCGTCTCCGTCCTTTGGCACCGGTCTGTCGCAAGGAGCGTGCCAATTGGCCGACGGGGGTGGGCAGGGATGCCTGTGCGGCAAAGCCTTGCCGAACACCGGCAAAGTTCCGCCGCCTGCTGAAACCCCGGGAAATGTGCCGTTCTTTGCCGACATGGAGAAACAGGCATGACAGAAATCCCGCTGCTCGATCCCGCTTCGGCAGCGCTCGTGCTCTCAGGGACCCTGCTGGCGACCGTCCTGCGCTGCGGCTGGGCGGACTCGAAGCTCGCGCTGTCGGCTCTTGCGAACTTGTTTGTCGGCCGGTTCGACCCCGTGCGGGCGCGCGCCGAGCTCGCGATCCAGGTGCAGGAAATCGAGGAGGACGGGCTGCTGCGCGCCGAGCCGCATCACTTCGGCGACGGCGAGTTCGACGAGATGGCCGACACCCTGATCGAGACGCGCTCGATCGAGGCGCTGCACGAGAGCCACGAGGACCATCGCGCGCGGCGGATCGAGACATCGCGGCGGGCGGTGGTCGTGCTCGTCAACGCGGCCGAGCTCGCACCGGTCTTCGGCCTTGCCGGGACGCTGGTCTCACTCGGCAGCCTGTCCACGCCCGGGGCCGACGGCGGAGATTTCGCCGCGGCGATCGGCATGGCGGTTGCGACCACGCTCTACGGCCTCGTCGCGGCGAACTTCATCTTCGCCCCGCTCGCGGCGATGATCTCGCGCCGCGCCGATGCCGAGGACCGCGCGCGCGAGGAGCTGATCGCCTGGCTCTCGGCCGCCATCGAGAATTCGTGCCGGCGGCATCCGGACCCTCCGCGGAGCGTCGCATGATCGCGCGGCTCCCTGCCGGATGGCAGACCACGATCGCCGACCTCGCGCTGATCCTGTTCATCGTTACCGCCGCAGCCATCGACGGGCAGCCGTCGCCGGCCGAGAAGGCGTCCGCCGAGACGGCCGCCCCGCCGGCTAGCGGGGAACCGCTGGCTGTCTACCGCGCGGGCGACGGGGTACCGCCGCTCGGCCAATGGCTGGCAGAGCAGGCGCCCGATTCGCGGCAATACCTGACGATCGTCGCCCGCTATCGCGCGGGTGACGCGGCCCGCACCGCTGAACGGGCGCTGGCACTGGCCGAAGAGGCGCGCGGGGCCGGGGTCGCGGCGCGCATCGTTCTCGAGCCGGGCGAAGGCGAGGACGTGCTGGCAACGCTGGCCTTCGATCGTCCAGACCTGGCGGTGGCACGATCCGTGCATTGAGTGTGGCCGTAACGATGCCTCACGAGGACATTTCGATGCGTGCCAAGTATGTCATTGCCGCCGCGCTCTGCGCTGCAGCCGTGCCCGTTTCGGCGGCCGGGTTTGCCGATCCGGCAGCGATCGATCGGGCCGTTGCCCGGTTCACGGGCGCCGAGATCGGTGCCCCCGGCGGTGCCCGCACGCCGGTTGACCGTCGCCTGCGCCTCGCGCAATGCCCGGCCGAGCTCGCGCTCGAATGGTACGGCAGCGCGCGTGACACCGTGCTCGTCCGCTGCCCCGAGCCCGGTGGCTGGCGGCTCTTCGTGCCACTGACCGCAACCCGTGGCCAGCAGGCCGGACCCGACGTCGTCAGTCGCGGGGAAACCGTGACGATCACGGTGCGCGGAGCCGGCTTCACCCTGTCGCGACAGGGCGAGGCGCTCGAGGCCGGGGCCGTTGGCGAATGGATCAGGGTCAGGCCGGCCGACAGGCGCGGCGATCCCCTCCGTGCGCAAGTGCTGCGGCCGGGTCTCGTCGGCATGGAATTGCCGTAATCCGGCAAGATCTGCCCGGCCGGCCTTAATCCCGCCGCCCAGCTGCCGTTCTGGGGACGTCTGAACACGGAGCGGCAACGATGAAGCCCATCGATATTTCCGGACCGAACGGGGTCGCCCCGAGAGGCGTGGCGACGCCTGTGACAGGCGTGGAACGCGTGCGACGCGTGCGGGCGGACGACGCCGACGCGTCCGCCAGCGCCGCGCTGTCGCCCCATTCCGCCGGCGATCTCGCGCCGGTCGACGCCGACCGCGTGGCGGAGATCCGCCGCGCGATCGAGCAGGGCCGTTACCCGGTTATCCCGACGCGCATCGCCGACGCGATCATTGCGGCCGGCTTGCTGCTGAGGACCAAATGACCACCGCCCCGTCACCACTGCGCGAGAACCTCCGGCAAATGCTTGCCTTGCTCGAAGGCGAGCGGCAGGCGCTTGCCGCCCTCGACCTCGAGCGGATCGTCACCTGCGCCGAGGGCAAGCAGAACCTGTGCAGTGCCATCGAGGGCCGCGGCGCCGAGCTGGACGAGGAATCCCGCGCTCTCCTCGAGGCCGTCAAACGCCTCAACGAGGTCAATCGCCGAATGCGCAACCTGATCGCTGCCAACGTCCAGGCCCGCCTGACGGCACTGACTGGCGGCGTCCCCGTCTACCAGGCCGAACGCTCGTCTGCCGTGGGTGGCGCCACCCGCTGATCCGCAACTGGCACGGTTGTTGCTGAGCCCGCCCCCGAGAGTTCCATCGGGGGAAGGCAGTGCCCGAAGTCAGTTCCGTCCAGCAGCACAGCGGGGTGCACGCGGCGATCGCGCGCGCGTCCGCCGCGACCGGCGTCAACTTCGACTACTTGCTCGCCCAGGCGCGGCTCGAGTCCGCGCTCGATCCTGGCGCGCGCGCGGCGACCTCGAGCGCCGCCGGCCTGTACCAGTTCACCACCGCTACCTGGCTCGAGACGCTCGACCGCCACGGCGCGCGCCACGGGCTCTACTGGGCCGACGAGGCGATCTCGCGCCGCGGAGGGCGCGCGCAAGTCGACGATCCTCTGCTGCGCTCGCAGGTCATGGCGCTGCGGCACGATCCCGATACTGCCGCGCTGATGGCCGCCGAGCTCGCGCTCGACAACGCGGCGGAGCTGCGCGGGGCGCTGGGTCGCGAGCCCGACGCGACCGAGCTTTACCTCGCTCATTTCCTGGGCGCCGGAGGGGCGCGCACGTTCCTCTCGGCGCTCGCTTCCGAACCGTCGCAGGTGGCCGCCGCACTGCTTCCGCAGGCTGCCGCGGCTAATCGGGCGATCTTCTACGACAACGGCCGTGCGCGGTCGGTTGCCGAGGTGATGGACCTCATGCGCGGCAAGGTTGCCGCAGCGATGCAAGGCGGTGCCGCACCCGGCATGCCCTACTCGGCGCCGTCCTCGTCGTTCTGGGCCGAGCGCCCGCAATCCTCGCTCGGCTCGCCGCGCGAAGCCGCGACGGCGCGCAGGCCCTCGATGGCCGAAACGCTCCAGGCCGCCTTCGGCCCGCCAGATCAGCTCCCCGGCAAGGCCGGTGAGCGCGTGGGCAAGGCCTATGCCGCGTTGAAGGCATTCGAGCTGTGAACAATCTCCGCGCCATCCTCTCGCCTTCGCTGGCGTTGCCGGCGGGCATCCTGACCGTCATCGTTCTGATGGTCGTGCCGATCCCGGCGATGATGCTCGACGTGTTCTTCGTGCT
Source organism: uncultured Sphingomonadales bacterium (assembly GCA_937898525.1). GTDB lineage: Bacteria > Pseudomonadota > Alphaproteobacteria > Sphingomonadales > Sphingomonadaceae > Croceibacterium_A. The sequence continues at coordinate 27,623 of CALCBC010000089.1, read as the reverse complement.
CAACATCGCGCTTTCGGTCGCAATCCTGATGGCGGCGATGAACTCCGAGAAGCCGCTCGACTTCTCGTCATTTCCCTCGGTGCTGCTGTTCGCCACGCTGCTGCGCCTGGCGCTCAACGTCGCCTCGACCCGCGTCGTGCTGCTGCACGGGCACGAGGGCGAGGCCGCCGCCGGCAAGGTCATCGAGGCGTTCGGTGCTTTTCTAATCGGCGGCAACTTCGCCGTCGGCCTGTTCGTGTTCATGATCCTGATGATCATCAACCTGGTGGTGGTGACCAAGGGCGCGGGACGTGTCTCGGAAGTCTCCGCCCGTTTCACCCTCGACGCACTGCCGGGCAAGCAGATGGCGATCGACTCCGACCTCGCGGCCGGGCTGCTGACTGCCGACGAGGCCAAGGCCCGGCGCCGCGAAGTCGCCACCGAGGCTGACTTCTACGGCTCGATGGACGGCGCCAGCAAGTTCGTGAAGGGCGACGCGATCGCCGCGCTGCTGATCCTCGGGGTCAACATCATCGCGGGCCTCGTGCTCGGCGTCGTCAGCCACGGGTTGTCGCTGTCCGAAGCCGGCGCACGCTACGTAACGCTCGCGGTGGGCGACGCGCTGGTCGCCTCGGTGCCCGCACTGCTGCTGTCGATCGCCGCCGCGGTGATCGTCACCCGCGTGTCGGACAGCCGCGACCTCACCGGGCAGATCGGTGGTCAGCTGGCGGACCCGCGCATCTGGCTGCCCGTCGGCTGCATCCTCGGCGCGATGGGTGCCATCCCGGCGATGCCGCAGAGCGTGTTCCTGCCGCTCTCGGCCGGGGCCTTCTGGCTCTGGCACCGGCTCGGGCGCCGTGCGCAGGCCGCTGCGGTGGTCGCCGAACCCGATGTGAAGCCCGACCCGTCACGCATTTCGATCGAGGAGGTTTCCGAGCAGTCGCTGGTCACGCTCGAGCTCGGCTACGGGCTCGTCCATCTCGCCGACGAGCGCCGCGGGGCGCCGCTCGTCGCGCGGCTCACCGGGCTGCGTCGTCAGCTGTGCCAGACCTTCGGTTTCGTCGTCCCGCGTTTCCGTATCCGTGATTCGTTCGACCTGCCGCCCGACCGCTACCGGGTCCTGCTCGGCGGCGCGCCGCTCGGGTCGGCGCGGATCCTGGCCGACAGGTTGCTGGCGATCGACACCGGCGAGGCGGTGAGCACGGGCACTCTCACCGGCGAGGCGACCTTCGATCCGAGTTTCGGCTGCCCGGCATTGTGGATCGAGCCCGGCTTGCGCGACCTCGCCGTCGCCGAGGGCTACCTCGTGGTCGATGTCGAGAGCGTCATCGCGACCCACGTCAACCAGCTGCTCTCGGCGCGTCCGCACGAGTTGCTCGGCCCCGACCAGGTGCGCGAGCTGCTCGACACCGTGCGCGAGCGTCACGCGCAACTGGTCGAAACGATCACGCCGCAGCCGCTTTCGCTGGCCGCGATCACGCGGGTGATGCGCTCGCTGCTCGCCGACGGCATTTCGCTCGCCCACCCGCTGCCGCTGCTTGCCAGCCTGTCGCAGGCGGCGCAGCAGACGACCGACCACGACCGTCTCGTCGACCTCGTGCGCGCCGATCTCGGCGCGACAATCGTCGGCAAGGTCTGCGGTCCGGACGAACGGTTGCCGGTCATCACGCTCGCGGCGCAGCTCGAGGAGATGGTCGTCGGCGGGATGCAGGATCCGTCCACCGGGCAGGTCGTCATCGAGCCCGACCTTGCGCGCTCGCTCGGCGAGCGCATCGCGGCCATCGTCGCCGGCCGCGGGCCCGGCGAGACCGCCCCCGTGCTGGTCGTCCAGCCGCGGGCGCGGCGCCCGATGGCCGCGCTGCTCAGGCTGCGCGCGCCCGGATGCCTGGTGATTTCGATCAACGAGCTGCCGGCCGCACAGCCGATCGAGGTGATCGCCGTCGTTGGCGGCGAGGGCGAGCTGTCGCCGCGGGCTCCGGTGTCGCCCGAGGCGGCGGCACCGGAAATCGAGAGGGAGGCCTTGGCCGCATGATTCAGGATCATACCCATTTCCACGCCGCGAAGGCCTACCGCGGCGACGTCGCCGGACGGGTGACGCGCTTCGTCCCGATGGTGCGCAAGATGGCCTGGCACCTGGCGGGTAGCGCGGGTCCCTCGTTCGACGTCGAGGACCTGATGCAGGCCGGACTCCTCGCGCTGACCGAGTGCGCGCAGAAGCACGACGGGCCCAACGAGGACGGCTTCGCCGCTTATGCCAAGCTGCGCGTGCGCGGGGCGATGGTCGACCTGTTGCGCAGCGCCTCGCCCGAAGTGCGCGGCGCGCGCGAGCGACGGCGGCGCATCGAGCAGGCCCAGCAGGAGCTCCACGCGCGGCTCGGGCGCGCGCCGCGTTCGGCCGAGACCGCCGCCGCGCTCGGCCTCTCGCTGCCCGAGTACGAAAAGATGCGTGCGGACTGCGCGCCCGTCCGGCTCGATTCGATCGAGGAATGCTATTCCGACAGCTCGTCGCAGTTCGCCGACACCGACGACACGGCCGAGACGCGCCTGTTGCAGCGCGAGGACCGCGCGCGGCTCGCGCAGGAGATCGCCCAGCTGCCCGAACGGCTGCAGCTCGTCATCCAGCTCTATTTCGTCGAGGAGCTCAATCTCTCGGAGATCGCCGCTGTCCTCGGCGTGAGCATTCCGCGCGTCCACCAGCTGAAGGCGGCGGCGCTGGAGAAACTGCGCCTGTCACTCGCAGACTGACACCCCGGTACCCGGCCTCCACCTCTCCCCCCTGCGGCGCTACGGTTCCAATCCGGCCGCTGCGGGACAATACCGGTCGAGGAACGCCTGGTGGCTGGGCATTGCGCTCACCCGCCGCGCGACCTGGTCGCGGAGATCGGCGAGCGCCTGCCTCAGTCGCTCCTCACTCAGCAAGGCGCCGATCCGGTTCCAGCTCGCCGGCTGCACGCGCTGTCCGAGCATGACCTGGGCCCAGCTGTCGACGCGAAACACCTCGTTCGAGCCCTGCCAGGCCTGCGCGCTTTCGGCAAAGCAGGCGATTCGTTCGCGCAGCGTGTCGGGGACGGACATCGTCCGCATGTACCGCCAGAACTCGGTGTCGTCGCGCTCGGTCAGATGGTAGTGCATGACCACGAAATCGCGGACCTGCTCGATCTCGTCCCGCGCCAGCGCATTGTATCGCTCGCGCTGCGCTGCGCAGTCGGAGCCGAACGGGAACAGCTGGATCAGCCGCGTGACCGCGCTCTGGATCAGGTGGATGGCGGTCGATTCCAGCGGCTCGACGAAGCCCGATGACAGCCCGATCGCGACGCAGTTGCGCACCCACGCCGCCTTGCGCCGGCCCGTGCGGAAACGGACGAGGAACGGGTCGCGCAGCAGTTCGCCCTCGACCGCGCCGAGGAACTCGTCGAGCGCCTCCTCGGGGTCGGTGTATTCGGTCGAGAACACCAGCCCGTTGCCCATCCGGTGCTGCAGCGGAATGCGCCAGCGCCAGCCGCCCGGGTGGGCGATCGCGCGGGTGTAGGGATGTGCGTCGCCGACCGAGGCGCTCGGCACGGCCCAGGCGGCGTTGGTCGGCAGCCAGTGGGTCCAGTCCTCGAAGCCGGCCTCGAGCGTGCGCTCGATCAGCAGAGCGCGGAAGCCCGTGCAGTCGACGAACAGGTCGCCCTCGACCCTGCCGCCGTCTTCCATCAGCAGCGCAGCGACGTTGCCGGTTTCCCCGTCGAGCTCCACCTCGGCGATCTTGCCTTCGCGGCGGGTGGCTCCGTCGGTCTCTGCGATCTGCCGCAGGAAGCGCGCATAGAGGCCAGCGTCGAGGTGGTAGGCGTAGTTGAGCGGCAGCTCGCCTTCGAGCATGAAGCGGTGCTCGCGCGCGGCCTCGTGCTCGGGGTAGTAGGCGCCAATCGGTTCCGCTTCGCCGCGCGCGTTCGCCTCCAGCCAGAAGTGCTGGAACTCGGCGACCCAGGTGCGAAGCGGCGAACTGCCGAAGGTGTGCAGGTAGCGGTCGCCCGGCCGGGCCCAGTTCTCGAACGAGATTCCGAGCTTGAAGCTCGCCTGGCTCGCTCGCATGAACGCCTGCTGGTCGATCTTGAGCAGTTCGTGGAAGGCCCGCGCGGTCGGAATGGTCGACTCGCCCACGCCGATCGTGCCGATCTCTTCGGATTCGACCAGCGTCACCTGCACGAGCCGACCGAGCTGCCGCGCCAGCGCAACGGCGGTGATCCACCCGGCCGTGCCGCCGCCGGCAACGACCACGCGGGTGGGTTGCGGGCCGCTCACCGCTGGAGCCTCCTGGTGACCTGTGCACGCAAGCGCCGGGCGAGTACCTCGTCGAGCGACGCGAGCGCGCCATGGACCTGCTCTGGCAGGTGCGCGCGGGGGGTCTCGGGGTCGCCGAACACGTAATAATCGAACAGCGCGCGCCAGGCCGCCTTTTCGCCTGCCGGTCGGTCGCGCAGCGCCAGCAGCGCGTGCAGCAGCGTGCCCTGCGGGCTGTCGACGTAGCCGGGGACCGCGTTCCACCAGAAGTTGACCAGCACGTTGAACGCCTCGAGCGCCTCGACGTGGTGCCACCACATCGCCGGGTAGGCGAGCACGTCGCCGGGCTCCATCTCGGCCACTTGCGCGGCCTCGAGCGCGCGCGCGAAGCGCGGGTGCCGCTGAAGGTCCGGCTGCCTGAAGTCGACCATCGAGATCACCTGCCCGCCAGGCGTGGGCTCGAGCGGACCCGGATAGAGGTTGGCGACCTGCTCGGGGGGGAACAGCGTGAACCGCCGTCGCCCGACCGCGCAGACCGCGATGTTGTGCGTGTCGTCGTAGTGGCAACTCGCCGTCGTCCGGTTGCCGAGCCAGACCGAGGCCAGCCCGGGATGTTCGGCGAGCATCGGATGGATCGCCGCGGGGTCGAACGGCACCGCTTCGCCGAGTCGGGGGAAGTAGAGCCCGAGGTCGGTCGAACCGACGTAGATCGCCGGTGGCTCCGGATCGTCGCGCAGCGCCAGAATCTCGCCCAGCACCGCATCGAGCGGCTCGCGCGAGGCGGCGAAATTGAAGCCGTCAAAGGCCGGCGTGTAGGCGAAGCGCCCGCCGATCTCGGGCTCGCCGCGATAGACCACCACCGGTCGACCCGACCATCCGGCGGCCAGCAGCGCCGCCGCCTCGTCGGCCGATGACAGTCCCGCCCTGACGAGCGGCCAGTCGGCCGCGGCGCCCTTGAACAGGATCGGGCGGTCGGCAGCGACGACCTCCTCCCAGCCGACGCCGTGCGGGAGCGGCTCCTCGCGGGTCTCGACGGTCCGTGCGGCGCGGGGTGCGGCGGTCATCTCAGGCGACCGCCGCGGCCATTTTGCGCTGCTTGCGGGCGACGAGCCGCGGCATGGTCCCGAGCGATGCGGCTGCGAAGACCGCGGCCTCGAGCAGCCCGGCCGAGTTGAGCCGCGCGAGTGCGGCGCCGTCGAGCGCGGCGATCTTCTCCGAGGTCACCGCCATGTAGCCGTCGAAATCCACTCCGGCGTGTTCGCTCAACTGCACCTGCAGACGGACCGGTTCGACCAGCCCGAGCTCCTCGAACAGCGACGACAGCGTCGGCGCGGCGGCAGCGCCCGCCTGCAGTACTCGCAGCGCATCGAGGCCGGCCTCGAGCGCGGGCGCGTTACCGCCGTGCGGCTTGAATACAGGATCGCCCTCTTCGCCCTCGCTGGCGACCCGGGCGTCGGCGAGATCGACGAACACCGCGTGCTCGCCCCCTGCCGAGCCGATCGTGAAGGGGCGGTGGCGGAGCAGCGCGGGAATGTAGGCAGCATCCCATCGCGCGCCGTCGAGAAACAGGTTCTCGCCGCGTTCGAATCCGAGGATCGCGATCCCCTGCAGCGCGCCTTCGGGGGTTTTCGCGAACAGGATCGGATACTCGCGTTGCACCTGCGCGAACTCGCTGGCGAACACGGCGACCTGGTTCACGTCGTCCCCGAACCGGGCTCCGCGGCCGCGGCGCAGCCGGAGGGCGGCATGCTCCACGTTGTCGAGGGGAACCGTCGTGCTCATGGGATCGGTCCGACTGTCTCGCAGAAATCGGCTGCGGGGCAAAGGGAAAGGCCGCACCTTGCGGGCACGGCCTTCCCCCTCATTATCTGACGAAGGAGCGTCGTCAGAACCGGTACCGCGCCCCGAGATAGAAGCGCCGGTCGCCCTCGACGATGAACCACGGCTGGTTCGGCGTGCGGGCGAACGTCTTCACGTTCGACTTGGTCAGGTTGATGCCCTCGAGCGAAAGAGAGAGGTTGTCGGTGACATCGTAGCTGACGTTGAGGTCGAGCTGGTCGTACTCGTCGACGAACACCGGGTTGCGCGAGCCACCGCGGCTGTTGTTCGACAGGAACGTACCGCGCCAGTTCCACGCCAGCCGCGCCGAGAAACCGTAGTTCTCGTAGATCAGCGTGACGTTGGCGGTGTCCGAGAGGCCAAGCAGCGCGAACTGGTCGGCCGTCGGGTCGGCGGTGATGTCGTAGCCGATGTCGCCCTCGACCATCGTGTAAGCGCCGGCGATGCCGAAGCCCGTATTGCCGAGGAAGTACTGGCCGGCGACCTCGAAGCCGTAGATGTGGCCTTCCTGGTTGTTGATCGGCTTCTGCACCTGGAAATCGAACAGCGGGTCGGCGCCGTTCGCGGTCACGTTGTAGGCCTGCAGCACCTGATCGATGAAGGCCTGCGACAGGTTGCCGTTGGTGAAGTTGGCCTGGAATTGCGTGATCGCATTGGCAAGGCCGACCTGGTCGATCAGCGCTGTCATCGTGAACATGTTCACGTCCGACAGGTCCGCGCCGATGCTCTGGAGATACTCGACCGCATCTCCGGAGCGTGTTCCCGGCGCGCCCGAGGCCGGATCGCGCAGCTCGAACAGGTTCTCGACCTCCTGGCCGGTACCGACGAAGTTCTTGACGCGCTTGTCGAAGAAGCCCGCCGACAGGTAGCTCGACCGTGCGAAGTACCATTCGAGCGAGATGTCGAAGTTGTCCGACACGAGCGGCACCAGCCGCGGGTTGCCCGAGTTGGCGTTCGCGCGGCCGCCGAGGAAGGTCGGGCGGTTCGGGTTGTTCGAACCGATGTCGACCGCCGAGAACAGCGAAGCGAAGTCCGGCCGGGCGATTGTCTTGCCGTAGGAGATGCGGCCCTTGATGTCGTCCGTCAGGTCGATCGAGAAGTCGAGCGCCGGCAGGATGTGGTCGTAGCTGTTCGTGTCGGTCACCGCGACGGCGCTCGGGGCGAGCACCTTGGTGAAGTCGTTGTCCGCATCCCAGCGCAGCGCCGCGGGCGGCACGACCAGCGAGGTCGAAGTCGAGTCGGTGTGCTCGTAGCGCACGCCGGCTACGATGTTGACCGGCCGTCCGCCGAGCTCCGCGTTGAGTTCGACCTGGGCGTAAGCGGCCCAGATCTCCTCGCCGACCGAGTTGTTCTGGTCGCCGTTGACACTACCGAAGTCGGGGTATTCGTTGCCCAGCAGCGTGTAGAGCTGCGTGGCGTCCGCGCGGAACGCGGTCAACAGAGCCCCGCTCGCCATCGGGTTGTAGTGCGAGAACTTGCAGGCCAGGCAGAACGGCGTCACCGCGTTGCCGGCGATCTGCTGCACGTCCCCGACGTTTGCCACGCCCCAGTCGCCGAGCGCCTGGTACGTGTCGATCCGGGTCTGGTTCATGTCGCTGTTGCGGTACGACACGCCGAAGTCGACCCGGTCGTCATCGCCCATGTCCCAGGCACCGTCGAAGCGGATTTCCTTGGTTTCCTGCACCTGGCGCGAGCTCGTGCTGCGGGCCACCTGCGAGCCGAGGTCGGGCAGGTCGAGGATCCCGTTGGCATTGCCGTTGCCGCCGTTGTTGGGATCGTCGTTGAAGGTGATCTCCTGCACCGGGAAGCCGTTGACGATCGACAGGGTCTGCCCGGCGATACCCTTCTGGGCGATCGCCACGAGCGTCGACGAGTGTCCGAGCGGGTTGTTCGGCAGCGCCTTGGCTTCCGAAATGTGCCCGTCGAGCGACAGCCGCAGCCGGTTGGTCGGCTGGAACTGGATGTTGAGGCCGAGCGAGAGCAGGTTCTCTTCGAGCCCGCGATACTGCTGCTCGAAGCCGCCGTCCTTGGTGCCCGAGATGATGTCGGTGATCGAGATCGCGGTCGCCACCTGGTCGTGGCTGTCGAACTCGACGCGGCTGAACGGCCGGTTGAGCCAGGTCGCCTGGTCGGTGCGGCGCTCTTCCGACTGGTTCTGGTAGTAGGTCGCGTCGGCTGTGATCTGCCACGCGTCGCTCGGCGCGAACTGCAGCGTCAGCTGGCCGTTGATCCGCTCGCGCTGGAACTCCGAATAGTGCAGGCGGAAATCGTTCGGGAACGCCACCAGCGTGTCGGGCGAGGGCGCGTTGACGAAAACGGTCGACGCATTGACGCGGCCGCGGCCGGTGTCCGAGAAGTCGGCAAAGGTCTCGACGTTCCAGTCGTTGACCGTGGCCGATGGGGCCGAGTTGTTGCGCTTCTGATAGCTGCCGAACAGGCCGATGCCGATTGTCCCTTCGTCGTTGACCCAGTTGAGCAGGCCCGAGACTTCAGGGGTGACGCGCGCAAAGTCGGTGTCGGACTGGTCGTAGACCGCCTTGGCGCCGATCGAGCCGCTGAGGCCCAGCTCGCCGTCGAGCGGCTTGCGGGTGACGATGTCGATCGCTGCGCCGATGCCGCCCGAGGTGACCGAAGCGCGCGCGGTCTTGTAGACCACGAGCTGGCTGACACCTTCCGAGGCGACGTTGGAGAAGTCGAACGAACGGGTCGTGCCGGAGACGAAATCGCCGTTCTGGTCCTGCCCGACCGAGGCGATGCTCGCGGTCGGCATCGCGCGGCCGTTGAGGGTGACGAGGTTGTAGCCCGGACCGAAACCACGGACAGTCACGCGCGAGCCTTCACCGTTGACGCGATCGATCGACACGCCGGTGATGCGCTGGAGCGATTCCGCGAGGTTGGTGTCGGGGAACTTGCCGATGTCTTCGGCGGAAATGCCGTCGACGACACCCGACGAATTGCGCTTGAGGTCGATCGATCGATCGAGCGAAGCGCGCACGCCGGTGACGATGATCGACTCCGACTCGTCGGATGTATCCTGGGCCGCAGCGCTGGTAGCGCTAACAAAGCTGATTGCAAGAGTGAGCGCCGACGCTGTGCGCGCCAGCGCCGGCGCTAACCGGTGCCGCTGCATCAGTAAATCCTCCCCATGGCCGCAAGCGGTAAATTGCTCGCGACAGTTCGAGTCCTCTGTTCGACTCGTGACGGTAGCGCTACCAACTTTGAAGAAGGTGTCAACCGATAATTTGTCTGAGTATTCGTTATTGGATTGTCGTCTGCGAGTACGCGCCTCGGATGGTCGTTTCAGGCCGGCAATGCCACCGTCGCCGTTCCGCTATATCCGCGCGCCGGATCGCCCTCGAGCCGCAGCAACTGGCTGGTCATGCCCTCGGGGTCGAGGTCGCGGAACACGAAGTCGCGCGCGAGCGGCTGGCGCTCGAGATTGGCGAGGCTCGCGCCGTAGCGCGCGTCGCTGCCATAGACCTCGCGGCATGCACCCTCGGGAAAGGCCAGCTGTGAAACCAGCAGGGGCGCTTCGCCCCGCAGGGCCGCGTCGATCCCGGCGAACACTTCGAAGTGGCAGTGCGGATAGCGTCCCCCGTAGCAGCCGGGGAGGATCGCGGTGAAACGCACGCGTCCTTCGGCATCGGCCCCCTGCAGCCCGCGCAGGTAGTTCTGCTGCGGGAGGTCGTAGAGCGAATAGGCCCCCGCAGCGTCGTTTTGCCACAGGTACACGGCCAGGTCCGATCGCCGCTCGCAACTCACTTCGCTCGCCAGCAACAGTTCGAGCTCGATCGGTACGCCATCCGCGCGGCCGCTCATGCCGGCGAAGCTCTCGCGGAGGTCGCGCCGCACGATCCCGTCCATCGCCAGCGCGTTGACCGGCCGCGGGCGGCCGTTGCTGCCATCGGCCGGAAACGGGCCGCGGGTTTCCGGCGGTGTTGCTCTGCAGCGCATGGTGCCCTGCTGTTGCGCCCCGGCGCGCCCGCTGCACGCGGCCACCATGGCGCCGCCGAGCCCGAACGCGAGGCCGGAGAGCATCCGGCGTCGGTCGAGCCCGAACTGGCTGGTCACGTCGTCGCCTCGGCGATCGCCGCGCGGGCCTCTGCGCCGGCCCAGTCGTAGCCGCCGGCGACGCGCCAGACTTCCTTGCCCTCGGCGTCGTAGAGGACTGTCAGCGGCAGGCCGGACGCCTGCGCCAGCACTCCGAGCTCGTTCTCCGGATCAAGCCACTGCGGCAGGTTCTCGAGCTTCCGCTCGGCGAAGAACGGCCCGACCGCTTCGGCGCCGGTCAGATCCTGGCTCACGGTCACCACGCGCACCTCCTCGCCGAGGTCGGCGGCGAGCTGGTCGAGCAAGGGCATCTCGGCGACGCAGGGTACGCACCAGGTAGCCCACAGGTTGAGCAGCACTGGCGTCCCCCTGAGGTCGGCGGTGGCGAGCGTCGCGCCAGACGGATCGGTCAGCTCGACGGCCGGCATCGGCTGCCCGGCCGAGCTTCGGTCGATCGTCCCGGTCAGCTCGGCCGCCGCTTCCGGTTGCGCGGCTTCCTCGCTTTCCCTATCGCACCCCGCCACAACGAGGGCGAGCGCGCAGGTGAGCGAAAGCACGGACAATCGGGGCATGTCGGGCTCCAACCGGATGTGGGGCGGGCGCTTCGCCGAAGGGCCCTCTTCGATAATGCGCGAAATTAACGCCTCGATCCCGTTCGACAAGGCGCTGTGGCGGCAGGACATCGCCGCGAGCAAGGCCCACGCGGCGATGCTGGGCGCCTGCGGCGTGATCTCGTCCGAGGACGCCGTGGCGATCGAGCGCGGGCTCGACCGGGTTGCCGCCGAGTACGAGAACAACGGCGTCCCCGAGGACTGGTCGCTCGAGGATATCCACATGACCACCGAGAGCCGCCTCGCCGAGCTGATCGGCGCGGTGGCCGGGCGGCTGCATACCGCGCGCAGCCGCAACGACCAGGTGGCGACCGATTTCAAGCTGTGGGTGCGCGATGCGATCGACCAGGCGGACGCGGGGCTCGAGGCACTGCAGAAGGCGCTCATTGCGCGCGCCGACGAGCATGCCGCGAGCATCATGCCCGGCTTCACCCACCTGCAGACCGCGCAGCCCGTGACGCTCGGCCACCACCTCATGGCCTACTACGAGATGGTCCGCCGCGACCGCTCGCGCTTCGCCGACGCGCGCGCGCGGCTCAACGAGTCCCCGCTCGGCAGCGCAGCGCTCGCCGGCACGGGCTTCCCGATCGACCGCGAGATGACGGCGCAGGCGCTCGGCTTCGACCGGCCGACCGCGAACAGCCTCGATTCGGTCTCCGACCGCGACTTCGCGCTCGATTACCTCACGGCCGCGGCGCAGTGCGCACTGCACTTGTCGCGGCTTGCCGAGGAATTCGTGATCTGGGCGAGCCAGCCGTTCGGCTTCGTCCGCCTGCCCGACGCGCTCTCCACCGGCAGCTCGATCATGCCGCAGAAGAAGAACCCCGACGCCGCCGAGCTCGTCCGCGGCCACGCCGGGCGCATCGTCGGCTGCGCAGTCTCGCTGATGGTGACGATGAAGGGCCTGCCGCTGGCCTATTCGAAGGACATGCAGGACGACAAGCCGCCGGTGTTCGAGGCGGCCGGCCTGCTCGGCCTGTCGATCGCGGCGATGACCGGGATGGTCGAGGCGTCGGAGTTCCGAACCGATCGCATGCGCGAGGCTGCCGAGCTCGGTTACGCCACCGCGACCGACCTCGCCGACTGGCTCGTGCGCGAGGCCGGAGTGCCGTTTCGCGAGGCGCACCACATTACCGGTGCCGCAGTGAAACTGGCGGAAAGCCGGGGCATCGCGCTCGAAGCGCTGCCGCTGGCCGACCTGCAGGCGATCGACTCCCGGATCGGTGAAGGCGTCTACCGCGCGCTGTCGGTCGAGGCCTCTGTCGCCGCGCGGGCGAGTCATGGCGGGACCGCGCCCGATCAGGTCCGCCGGCGTATCGCCGAGGCGCGAGAGGCGCTAGGGCTGGGCGCATGAGTCGTACCCCGCCTTTCGCCCTGCTGCTGCTCGCCGGCCTTGCCGCCTGTGGCAGCCAGCGCGACCTCGAGCCGCGCGCGGGAGCTTCGCTCCCGCCGCCGCCCTTCGGCCGCGCCGATCCACCGACGGCCGAAGAGCTGCTCGAACCTCCGCCCGAGGCAGAGCCGGTGCGCACGGTCGAGCTGCGCCGGCAGTCCGAAGAGCGCGAGGAAGACCCGTTCGACTTGCCGCCCGAAGGCTGACTCATGGACCATTTCCAGCTCAGGAACGGCGAGCTCTACGCCGAGGACGTGCCGCTGGCGCAGATTGCCGAGGAAGTCGGCACGCCGGTCTACGTCTATTCGCGCGCGACGCTCGAACGCCACGCACGCGTGTTCCGCGATGCGCTCGCGCCGCTGGGCCGCGTGCACCTGGCCTTCGCGGTCAAGGCGAATCCCAATCTCGCCGTGCTCAAAGTCATGCAGCGGGAAGGCTTCGGCGCCGACGTCGTCTCGGGCGGCGAGCTGCAGCGCGCGCTCGCAGCGGGAATGCCGGCGGCCGACATCGTGTTCTCGGGCGTCGGGAAGCAGCACTGGGAGCTGGTCCGCGCGCTCGACGCCGGGATCGGCCAGTTCAACCTCGAGTCCGAGGAGGAGGGCGAGGAGCTTGCTGCACTCGCCGCGGCCCGGGGCATCGCCGCTCCCTGCGCGCTGCGCGTCAACCCCGACGTCGATGCCGGCACCCACGACAAGATTTCGACCGGCAAGGCCGACAACAAGTTCGGCGTGCCGATTGGCGAGGCGGCGGCGATCTACGCCCGCCTGGCGAAGCTGCCGGGCCTGGAGATGCGCGGCCTCGCGGTGCACATCGGCAGCCAACTTTCCGATCTTGCCCCGCTCGAGCGGGCGTTCGGCAAGCTCGGCCAGCTGCTCGCCGAGGTCCGCGCCGCGGGCCTCGAGGTGACCCACGTCGACCTCGGCGGCGGCCTCGGCGTGCCCTACAAGCCCGGCGACGCGATGCCGAGCCCGGCCGAGTACGGCGCGATGGTCGCGAGGGTCACCGAGGGCTGGGGCGTCGAGCTGATGTTCGAGCCGGGCCGGGTGATCGCCGGCAACGCCGGGGTGCTGCTGACCAGGGTCGTCCGTGTGAAGCGCGGTATCAACGATCCGTTCGTGATCGTCGACGCGGCGATGAACGACCTCGCGCGCCCGGCGCTCTACGGCTCGTGGCACGACTTCGAGGCCGTCCGTCCGTCGAACAGGAGGATGCGCGCCAACATTGTCGGCCCGATCTGCGAGACCGGCGACACTTTCGCGATGGGCCGCGACATCGAAGGTGTCGAGGCCGGTGACCTCGCCGTGTTCCGCACCGCCGGCGCCTACGGCGCGACGATGGCTTCGAGCTATAACAGCCGCGGGTTCGTCGCCGAGGTCATGGTCGACGGCGACAATTACGCCGTCGTCGCCGACCGCATCCTCCCCGAAGAGATCACCGCCGCCGAACGCGTCCCCGACTGGCTGAGGTGAGCCGAAAAGAGGGACAGTCCCCCTTTCACGAGTTCAATCCTCCCCGAGGCAAGCTCGGGGACGATTTGCATTCGCCTGAGGTCCGCAGACCCGATAGGGTGAGCTCATGCGCTCGCTTCCGCTCTTCCACCTCGTCGCCGGCAGGCCGGTCATCGTGCTCGGGGAGGGGGAAGCAGCCGAGGCGAAACGACGGCTCGTCGAACGCGCCGGTGCTGTCGTAGCCCGCGAGGACGATCCCGACGCCCGCCTTGCCTTCGTCGCGCTGCCCGGTCCCGAACCCGCGGCTGCCCGGCTTCGCGCGCGCGGCGTGCTGGTCAACGTCGTTGATCGCCCCGACCTGTGCGACTTCACCGTCCCGAGCGTGCTCGACCGCGATCCGGTGCTGATCGCCGTCGGCACCGGCGGCGCCTCGGCGGGTCTCGCCAAGCAGCTGCGGCTTCGACTCGAGGCGCTGCTGCCCGCCAGTCTCGGCCATCTGGCCGGAGCGCTCAGCCGCGGGCGCGAACGGCTGCGCGCGCGTTTCCCTGACCCGGCCGAGCGGCGCCGCGCGCTCGATGCGGCGCTCGCACCGGGCGGGCCGCTCGATCCGCTGGCCGACGGTGCGGCCGGGCGGGTCGAGGCCTGGCTCGGCGAGCCCGCCCAAACCGCCACCGCGGAGCTGTTCGAGATCGTGCTTTCGAGCGACGATCCCGACGATCTGACGCTGCGCCAGGCGCGGCTGCTCGGAACGGCCGACGTGCTGCTGGTCGGGCCTGACGTCGCGTCGGCGATCGTCGCCCGCGCACGGGCGGACGCGATCCGCCGCCCGTGGCCGCATGATGGTCCGCTGCCGCCGGGGCAGGCGGTCGTGTTGCGGCGCGGCTGACGCTCCCACCGGCGCATTACAATCTATTAACTTTACCCTCGGGCTCGCGCTTCGCACTCTGCCCCGGCGGCGGAGCGGGGGGCTCCGCCGCATCGGGGGGACAGCCATGGACCTGCCAAAGATCGACTTTGCCAGCCTGCCGGATCTGTCGATGCTGACCGGCCTTTTCGGCAGTCTCGTCGGCAGCCGCACGCCGGGCCACGACGATTCAATCGTCCTGCTCGCGACCTTCATCTACGAGGTGCAGCCTCCGGGGGGCGGTCTCGCCTGACCGCGCCGGTGCGAGTCGACCCGGCGATCGCGGCGCTGAGAGTGGACCGCACGCCACAGCGCCGCGCACAGGCGGCGATGGTCGCCGCCTTCGAGCGCTGGCGCGCCTTGCGCGAAGTGGCCCCGGTGATGCGCGAGCTCGAACGCTACGGCGCCGGAGAGCCGTTGGCGGCCTGCCCGGCCTTGCACGCCCTGCTTGCCGACCGTCGCAGCGCCCCAGTCTTCGTCGGGGCGCTGGTTCGCGACCTTTGCCGCGCGCTGGCGCGCGAGCCCTTCGGCCACCCGCCGCTGCGTCACGGCTACGAGAGCGGCACATCGACGCTGCTTCTCGCCCGCCACGGGAGGGCGCATCTCGTGCTCCATGCGCACGAACCGGGCCGCTGGACCCTCGACACCGTCACGCTTGGTGATGGCGAGCGGCACGAGGCCGTCATCGGCGGCCGGGCGCAGGCGCGACTCGTGCATCGCAAGGCTTCGGCAGCGCGCTTCGCGATCCAGCCCCGCATGCTGGGCCCGGGCTCGCGTCTGGCTCTCGACCTCAAGCTGGAGGAGCTGCAAGTGCTAACGATCACGCGGAGGCTCGTCTCGCTGCGCCTCGAGCGTGCGGCCGACCCGCCGGGTCCGGTGAGCGAATATGCGCTCGCGGACGGTGTGCAGCTGCGCCAGGCGTCGGGCGACATCCGGGCCAGCCGGCACGAGGCTATGATTGCCGTGCTCGGCCGGATGGAGTGCCGAGAAGCCGCTCCGGTGTTGGCCGAGATCGCCGCGCAGGAAGGGGCGGATTCACTCCGCTGGCAGGCTCTGCGCGAGGGGCTGGTCCTCGATACGGCCACGGGATTTCGAACGCTATGCGCGGTGGCCGAGACTGCGTGCGACCCCCTCGCAGCTCCGGCCGCCGCGCTGCGCGACAGCCTGGTAAGGGCCCATCCTTCGCTCCGGTCGCTCGAGGACGCCTGTGCCCCGTGAACTGAACTGCAGCGAGGCGGCCGCGTGCGACCTCGGCACCTGCGTCGCAGCGCTCGGCGCGGCCGGGTTCGATCCGCGCGACGAGGGCAGCCTGCAGGATGCGGCCGGCTGGCTGCAGCGGCTGGGCAACGACAGGCGCTTCCTCGCCGACCTGATGCTTGCCGAACTCACCCGGCGCCACCGCGCGGACGACGGCTCCACGGCTTACGGTCCGCAGGTGATCATGCTCTCACCTCTCGGTGGCGAGGTTTACCTGCGCGCCAACATCTGGCCGTCGCGCGAGGACGCCATGTTCCGCGCCAGCGGCGCCGCGCTGTTCGCCTACGGCCTGCCGCACGACCACAACTTCGATTTCCTCACGCTCGGCTACTTCGGTCCCGGCTACTGGTCGGATTACTGGGAATACGACTTCGAAGCCGTCGCCGGCGCGGTCGGCGAGGCCGCCGGGCTGCGCTTTGCCGGGCGCGAGCGGCTCGCGCCCGGCCGGTTACTGCACTATCGCGCGCACCTCGACGTGCACTCTCAGCTTCCGCCCGATTCGCTTTCGGTCTCGCTCAACGTGATGCATGCCGGCGGCGCGCAGGGTTGGCTGGACCAGTACCGCTTCGATGTCGAGCGCAACCAGATAGCGGGCATCCTCGGTCCGGGCGCGAGCGAGGTATTCTTGCGCATCGCCGTCGGCCTGGGCAGCCCCGAGGCGCTCGATCTTGCCGAGCATCTCGCCCGCACCCACCCGAGCGACCGCATGCGCCTGACCGCGCTCGAGGCGCAAGCGGGAGTCTTGGGCATGGAGGAAAGGGACGAGCTCTGGCGAAGGGCAGAGAAGTCGGGTTGTCGGTTGGTCTCTGTTGAAGCGAGGCGGCGCAGGGCAGCGCTGGCTTCACCCGAACGCAAGATGGGTGCCGACGGCGATCAAGCCACGAGCATCAGGACTAGCGACCAGTAGGGGCAGCGCCGCCTCTTGCGGCGGCCGGAATCCGCGAAGATCGCAACGTCGGCAACGGCGTCGGGCCGGGCATGACCATCTCGCCGACCGCTTCATCCGGCATCAGAGGACTCCCCCCGCGAGTGCGTCGATCGCGGCCTGCAGGATCACCGCGGCAGCGTGGCTGTCGATTCGCTCGGCGCGCTTCGCCCGGCTCAGGTCCTGGTCGATCATCGCGCGCTCGGCGCTCGCCGTCGACCAGCGTTCGTCCCACAGCAGCACCGGCAGGCCAAGCATTTCTGCGAGGTTGCGGGCATAGGCGCGGCTCGCCTGAGCACGCGGCCCGCTGGTGCCGTCCATGTTGAGCGGCAGGCCGATCACCACCCCGGCAACCTTGCGCTCCACCACAAGCGCGCGCAGTGCCGCGAGATCCCGCGCGAACTTGCCGCGCGCCAGCGTCTTCCCGGCCGAGGCGAAGCGCCAGCCGGCGTCGCAGAACGCCGTGCCGATCGTCCGCGTACCGAGGTCGAGGCCGAGCAGCGCGCCGCCCTCGGGCAGTGCCGCGCGGAACTCGTCCGCGCGTTCGGTCACCGGAAGGCTAGCGGCCACGGCCGGCGGCCTCGACCCGCCGCATGACGTCCGCCCGGACGTTGGCCCAGAACAGCGGCACGTCGTAGACGTGGTAGTTGTTGCCGGGCAGCCCGTAGGGCCCCATCTCGGGCGGGTCGCCGATCAGCAGCAGGCCCCGTTCGTCGCACCGGGCCGACACCTTGCCCGGGACGAGTTCGCCGCCGGTCAGGTCGGCATTCGGCACGAGTGTGCCGAGATTGGCTTCTGCTGACGCGGCGCCGCCAAGCACGCCGTTGACCGGGTTGACACATAGAATTGCTTCATCGCCGCGGGGCTGACCGTCGAAGCCGAGCGACGCCCGGTACGGTTCGAGCCACTGGCCGGGATCGGCGGGCTCGCCGAAGCTCGACCAGCTGAGGATGCATCTTCCCTGGTCCGGCCGTTCGCACGCGGGGAGTCCAAGGGCCGGGAGGTCGTGTTCGACCGAGATCGGCCAACCCACCGCATAGATCGCCGCCACACGGCGCTCGAGCGGAGTTCCGGCGACCTTCTCGCGCACCAGCCGCACCACGTGCGCCGCTCCCTGGCTATGCCCGGCAAGGACGATCGGCACATCCTCCCCGGTTTCCTGCAGGAAGGCATCGAACGCCTGCGCCACGTCGCGGTAGGCGAGATCGATCGCGCGCCGTGCCTCGGGCTTGTCCGTCAGGAACGCGCCGAAGGTCGCCTGGCGGTAGCGGGGCGCCCAGATTTCGCTCGCGGCGGCGAACGGGCTGGCCATTCCACGCAGGTAGGTCCGCGCCCGGGCCTGCGACTGCGCATCGTCGAGCGCCGCGTTCCACTGCGTCCGTTCGAGGTAGCTCGTCGGGTGGACGAAGAAGACCGCGAACGGCGGTGCAGGCGCCGCAAGCGGCGGCAGGTCCGGAGGAGCCCACCGCGCCGGATCGCGAGCGCGGTCGCGCCGCGGGTGCGACAGCCACATCGCCGGGTCGGCGTAGGCGTTGTCGGCCAGCGGCTCCTGTTCGACGAAGTCGCCCGACGGGACGAACGCGATCTCGGCCAGCGAGTCGCCCGCGATGCGCAGCGCGAACAGCGCAGCGAGGAACAGGACGATCAGTCCGGCGACGAGGTACAGGAACTTGCGGGCCATCGATCGTCAGACGGCGTGGAAGCGCCGCTCGTCCTTCTCGTTCTCCTCCGCGCGTCGTTCGAGCGCGACCTTGACCATCGCCAGCAGCGGATCTGCAAGGAACAGGCCGAGAATGCCGAACAGCAGCCCCATGATCAATTGGGCCCCGAGCACCAGCGCGGGAGCGAGATCGACCGTCTTCTTCGCGATCAGCGGGATCACGACGTAGCCGTCGAAGGTCTGGACGAGGAAATAGACGAAGATCGTGTAGAGCCCCATCTCGGGGCCTCCCGAAAACCCGACCAGCACCATCAGGCCCCCGGCGATCAGCGCGCCGAGGTTCGGGATGAAGGCGAGCAGCCCGGTGAGGATGCCGAGCAGCGCGGCCATCGGCACACCGTAGAGCCAGAGCATGAGCCAGGTGAACAGGCCCTCGAACACCATGCCGACCAGCCGCCCGGCCATCAGCCGCCGCATCGTGTAGCCCATGCGCGAGGCGGTGATGTAGAAGTCTTCGCGCTGTTCCGGCGGGAGCATCCAGGCGACTCCGCGTTCGTAGAGCCGCGGCTCCAGCGCGACGTAGATGCCGATGATCACGATCAGGAACAGCGTGCTGACGGCGCCGAAGACGCCGCCGATCGCCCGCGTCACCGCGCCGACGCCGCTGACTACCTGTCCGGCGATGCCCTGAACGTTGCCCGGGTCGATCGCGAAGCCGCGGCTGTCGAGCCAGGCGATCAGCCGCTCAGCCTGCAGGGTGACGATCTCGGGGAGCTGCGCGGCCTCGCGCGAGATCTGCGAGCCCGCAAACTGCCCGAGCCAGGCGAAAAAGCCCACAGTGGCGGCGATGACGATGCCAAGCCGCCAGCCTCGCCCGATCTTCAGCGCCCGACCGAGCAGCCGCGCGCCGCCGTCGAGCATCGAGGCGAAGACCATCGCGCCGAAGATCACCAGTAACGCCTGCGAGATGTAGACTGCGAGGATCGTCAGCCCGACGACCAGGACCCAGACCAGGGCACGCTTGGCCTCGAAGCGCAACGCGGGATTGGCGATGACCGTCGGGCTCGACCGGTCGTCCGTGCCGACCGGAATGCCGCTCTCGTCGTCGATGTCAGTCCCGCTCATTCGCCGGTCTGCTCCCCCTGATCTCCGGGCGCAGACTGAGCCAAGCGCGTTCGCCGCGCAATGCCTTGAACCACGTCAGCGGATTCCACCAGGTCGAGCTGCCGTCGAGGGAGAACGTCGTGAACTCCGCGCGTCCGCCGATGTTGGCGATCGGCACCGGTCCGCCGAGCCCGTTGCCGCCGAACCGGCCGTCCTCGGCCCGGCTGTCGGCCGAATGGTCGCGGTTGTCGCCCATCAGGAACACGTGTCCCTCGGGCACCGTGAGCTCTTCCATGTTGTCGTGCCGCTGGCGCAGGTGATCGATGATCAGATAGCTCGCGCCGTTCGGCAGCGTCTCGCGGTAGGTCGGCGGTTCGTAGACAACCCGCCCGTCGGGGAGCAGCCGCCGGTAGGGCTCGAACACAGCGAGACACGGGCTGCCGTCGCACATCTGCGAATCAGCCGGGATTTGCACCCGCGGCTCGACCTCTTGCGGCACGGGCCTGCCGTTGAGCACGATCTGTCCGTCGACCACGGCGATGCGGTCTCCGGGCAGCGCGACGACGCGCTTGATATAGTCCTCGTCCCTGTCGGGCGGGACCGCGATCACGATGTCGCCGTACTCGGGCGTCGCCGGCGCGATGCGCCAGGTGCCGCGCGGCAGCACATGGAACGAGGCCGAGACCCAGCTCCAGCCGTAGGGGTACTTGCTGACCACCAGCCGGTCGCCGACCATCAGGTTGGGCACCATCGAGGCGCTCGGAATGTAGAACGGCTTCGCGACCAGTGAATGGAACGCGAGCACGCCGAGGAGCATCAGCGCGAGCCCGCGAATCTCGGCCAGCCAATCCACTTTGGCCTTGGCGGGAGCTTCCTGCTGCGGGGTGGGATCGGCGGGCTGTTCGCTCACGGTCGGGTTGCCGGGGATGAGGTTCATATTGGGCGGGCTTCGATCACGACGAAGGCCTGGGCCCAGGGGTGATCGTCGGTCAGCGTAAGGTGGATGTGCGGCACATGGCCATCCGGCGTCAGTTCCGCAAGCCGCTTCGCCGCGCCGTTGGTCAGCGCCAGCGTCGGTGCGCCCGACGGCAGGTTCACGACGCCGATGTCCTTCATGTAGACGCCGCGGTAGAACCCGGTGCCGACCGCCTTGGAAAAGGCTTCCTTGGCAGCGAAGCGCTTGGCGAGGGTTCCGGCGCGCGTGTGCGGGCGGCTCGCCGCCTTGGCTCGCTCGACCGGCGTGAAGCAGCGCTGCTCGAACCGGTCGCCGTGCCGCGCCAGCGCGGCCGCGATCCGCTCGATGTTGCACAAGTCGGAGCCCATGCCGATGATCATCGCGCGGCATCCATCAGTTCGCGCATGTGGCGGACTGCCTGCTCCAACCCGACGAATACCGCCTCGCCGATGAGGTAGTGGCCGATATTGAGCTCGGCGAGCTGGGGAATGGCGGCGATCGGTTGGACGTTGTCGTAGGTCAGGCCGTGGCCGGCGTGCGGCTCGATTCCGTTCTTCGCCGCCAGTGCGGCCATGTCGGCGATCCGGCGCAGCTCTACCGCAACCTGTTCGCCGGTGGCATGCGCGTATTCGCCGGTGTGAAACTCGACCACCGGCGCCCCGAGTCGCAGCGCCGCCTCGAGCTGTCGCTCCTCTGGAGCGATGAACAGGCTCACGCGGATGCCCGCGTCGAGCAGGCGCGAGACGACGGGTTGCAGGTTGTTGTGCTGCCCGGCCGCATCGAGCCCACCCTCGGTGGTGCGTTCCTCGCGCTTCTCGGGCACGATGCAGGCGGCATGCGGGCGGTGGCGCAGGGCGATCTCGACCATTTCTTCAGTCGCCGCCATCTCGAGGTTGAGCGGCAGATCGGTCGCCTGCTGGATCCGCTGCAGGTCCTCGTCACGGATGTGCCTGCGGTCCTCGCGCAGGTGGGCGGTAATCCCGTCGCCGCCGACGCGCGCGACGATCTCCGCAGCGCGCACGGGGTCGGGGTGATCGCCGCCGCGAGCGTTCCTGATCGTGGCGACGTGATCGATGTTGACGCCGAGGCGCAGCCTGCCGGTCACTACTTGCGGCTTCCCGGCTTGACCGCCGGCTTGGCTGCGAGCTCGGGCGGCACTTCGTCCTCGGCATAAGTGGGGAAATTGATTGTCACCAGCGCGTGGAACGGCACGCCGAGATCGACCGAGCCGCCCGTACGGTCGACCAGTGCCGCCGAGGCGACCACCTCGCCGCCGGCGTCGGTTACGGCCCTGATCGCTTCGCGGCTCGACAGGCCCGTCGTGACAACGTCCTCGACCAGCAGCACCTTCTCTCCTTCGCCGATCGTGAAACCGCGGCGCAGCTCGAAGGTGCCCGTGGGGCGCTCGACGAAGATCGCCTCGACCCCCAGCGCCCGGCCCATCTCGTGGCCAATGATGATTCCGCCCATTGCGGGGGAGACGACCTTTTCGATCTGTCCGCGCAGCTCGCGTGGCAGCTTCTGCGCAAGGGCGAGGGCCAGCCGGCCGGCCCGCTCGGGGTCCATGAGGACACGCGCACATTGCAGATAGAAGGCGCTGTGGCGTCCCGAGGAAAGCACGAAATGGCCTTCGAGCAGCGCGTGGCTGGCCCTGAATTCGGCGAGAACCTCGTCTTCGGTCATGATTGGGGAAGGGCCTTTCGATCCGTTTCGAGGGCGATCGCCGGCGCTTGAGGAAGCCGCCGCGAGCCTGTCGAAAATTCTCCCTAGAAGCGCTTGAGGCATGCGGCAAGCGGGCGTATAGGCCCGGCCCATCTGGCCCTTTCCCGGGGCCGTATGGCCCTTGCGCGCCTGGATTAAGAACGGAAAGCGGCAGACAGATGAAGTTTGGCGATATCGCCCGCAAACGGTTGCATATCCTTCCCTTGATCGCAGCTTTCCTGGCCCTGTTCGCGGTGCCGCAGACGGCTCTGGCCGCCGCCGCACAGGGTGCAGGGACGAGCGCCGTTGCCTCGGTGGCCGACGCCCAGTCACCCAACGTGGCCGACGACACCGCGGCGCCGGCAGCGGCAGCCGAAGGCTCCACCCCGGCGGCTGCGACGAGCGAGACCCCCGGCTACACGCCGCTCGGCCCGGAGATGATCAAGGGGCAGCCCGAACCTGGCGGCATCGGTTTCCAGCCGCAGTATTCGGACAACGGCCAGTGGGCGCTGTGGATGCACAACGCGTTCCTGCTGCCGATGATGGTGGGCGTCAGCCTGCTGGTCCTCGTCCTGCTGCTGTGGGTCATCGCGCGCTACAACCGCCGTGCGCACCCGGTCCCTTCCAAGACCAGCCACAATACCGCGATCGAGGTGATCTGGACGGTCGTTCCGGTGCTGATCCTCGTCGCGATCGCGGTGCCGTCGATCTCGCTGCTCGCGCGGCAGTACGAAAGCCCGCCCGAGGACGCCCTTACGGTCAAGGTGACCGGCTACCAGTGGTACTGGGGCTACACCTATCCTGACAACGGCGGCTTCGAAGTGATCTCGAACATGCTGCCCGAAGAAGAAGCCCTGGCGCGCGGCGAGCCGCCGCAGCTGGCGGCCGACAACCGGATCGTCGTGCCGGTCGGCGAACCGCTTCGCATTCAGGTGACCGCCGCTGACGTGATCCATTCGTTCGCCGTCCCGAGCCTGTGGTTCAAGATCGACGCGGTGCCCGGCCGCATCAACGAGCGCTTGCTGACGATCAAGGAGCCCGGCATCTATTACGGCCAGTGCTCGGAGCTGTGCGGTGCCCGGCATGCGTACATGCCGATCGCGCTCGAGGCCGTACCGCGGGAGCAGTTCGAGGCCTGGGTGCTCTCGAAGGGCGGCACGCTCGGGGCGGCCGAAGCGGCCGCCGAGCCGGCCGCTGCGCCACTGCAGGAGCCGGAGTCCTCGGTCGAGGGCGCGCCCGGAGCCGGCGCCGCCCCTGCCACCGCGCCCGCCGCCTGACACACTGAAATTCGATCCAGGGTACCCGATACGATGGCCACCACCGCCGACACTTTCCAGGCACACGCGGAAGAGCATCACCATGATGCCGATCACAAGCCGGGCTTCTTCGCCCGGTGGTTCATGTCCACCAACCACAAGGACATCGGCACGCTCTACCTGATCTTCTCGATCTTCGCGGGCGTGATCGGCGGGGCGATCTCCGGCCTGATGCGTCTCGAGCTCGAACAGCCGGGCATCCAGATCCTCGGCCAGGTCTCGATGTGGCTCAACGGTTCGGCCGATTTCGACCAGATGCTGCACACCTGGAACGTGCTGATAACCGCGCACGGCCTGATCATGGTGTTCTTCGTGGTCATGCCGGCGACGATGGGCGGCTTCGCCAACTGGTTCGTGCCGCTGATGATCGGCGCGCCCGACATGGCCTTCCCGCGCATGAACAACGTGGCCTTCTGGCTCACCGCGGCGGCGTTCGTCAGCCTGCTGTTCTCGACCGTGTCGCCCGGCGGCACCGGTACGGGCGCGGGGATCGGCTGGACCGCCTATGCCCCGCTGGCGACGTCGGGCTCGGTCGGCTCGGCGGTCGACTTCGCGATCTTCGCGCTGCACCTCGCCGGTGCGGCCTCGATCATGAGCTCGATCAACTTCATCACCACGATCTTCAACATGCGCGCGCCGGGCATGACGTTGCACAAGATGCCGCTGTTCGTGTGGTCGGTGCTGGTGACCGCGTTCCTGCTGGTGCTGGCGTTGCCGGTGCTCGCCGCGGCCATCACCATGCTGCTGACCGACCGCAACTTCGGCACGACCTTCTTCGACGCGTCCGGCGGCGGCGACCCGATCCTGTACCAGCACCTGTTCTGGTTCTTCGGCCACCCCGAGGTCTACATCATGATCCTGCCGGGCTTCGGCATGATCAGCCAGATCGTCGCCACTTTCAGCCGCAAGCCGGTGTTCGGCTATCTCGGCATGGCCTACGCGATGGTCGCGATCGGCGTGGTCGGCTTCATCGTCTGGGCCCACCACATGTTCACCGTCGGCCTCGACGTGAACACCAAGATGTACTTCACCGCCGCGACCATGGTCATCGCGGTGCCGACCGGCATCAAGATCTTCTCGTGGATCGCGACGATGTGGGGCGGCAGCATGGAGTTCAAGAGCCCGATGGTCTGGGCGCTCGGCTTCATCTTCCTGTTCACGGTGGGCGGCGTGACCGGCGTTGTGCTGGCCAACGGCGGTGTCGACGACAACCTGCACGACACCTACTACGTCGTCGCCCACTTCCACTACGTGCTGTCGCTGGGCGCGGTGTTCTCGCTGTTCGCCGGGTTCTACTACTGGTTCCCGAAGATGAGCGGGCGGATGCACAGCGAGTTGCTGTCGCACCTGCACTTCTGGACGTTCTTCATCGGCGTGAACGTGATCTTCTTCCCGCAGCACTTCCTGGGCATGCAGGGGATGCCGCGTCGCTACCCGGACTACACTCCGGCCTACCAGTACTGGAACGAGATCTCGACCTACGGCTACTACATCATGGCCGCGTCGATGCTCTTCTTCTTCGCGAACATGCTCTACGCGTTCCTTGCGGGGAAGAAGGCTCCGGCGAACTACTGGGGCGAAGGGGCGACGACGCTCGAGTGGTCGCTGCCGAGCCCGCCGCCGTACCATCAGTTCGAGACGCTGCCGGTGATCGAGGACCACCACTCGCACCACGACGCGATCGGCCCGAAGGGCGCGGCATCCGCGCATTGAGCGGTGGTCCGCGAGGACCGCACAGGATAAGGGGAGGGGGCGCGCCGGGTACGGTGCGCCCCCTTTCGACAGAGACATGACCGCAACCGTCCAGACCGATACACGAACTGCGCCGCTGCCGGCCGAATGGCGCGACTTCTTCGCGCTGACCAAGCCGCGCGTGATGAGCCTGGTCGTGTTCACGGGTCTGTGCGGGCTGCTCGCCGCGCCGGGCAGCATCCATCCGGTGCTAGGCTTTGCCGCGGTGCTGTGCATTGCCCTGGGCGCGGGAGGGGCGGGCGCGCTCAACATGTGGTGGGAGGCCGACCTCGACGCGAAGATGAAGCGCACCGCCGGGCGTCCGCTCCCGCAGGGGCGGCTGCGCCCGACCGATGCGCGCGACTTCGGCATCGCGCTGTCGGTCGCCTCGGTCGGCACGATGGGCCTCGCGGTCAACTGGCTCGCCGCAGCGATCCTCGCGGTCTCGATCCTCTACTACGCGGTCGTCTACACGATCTGGCTCAAGCCGCGCACGCCGCAGAACATCGTCATCGGCGGGGGCGCCGGCGCGTTCCCGCCGCTGATCGGCTGGGTGGCAGTGACCGGCGATATAACGCTGATGCCGGTGCTGCTGTTTGCCGTCATCTTCATGTGGACTCCGCCGCATTTCTGGGCGCTCGCGCTGTTCGTGCGCAGCGACTATGCCAAGGCCGGCATTCCGATGATGCCGGTGGTCGCCGGGGAGGCGGCCACGCGCCGGCAAATCCTGCTCTATTCGGTCGCTCTTCTCGCGGTCAGCCTGGCGCCGTGGTGGATCGGCGGCACGGGAGCGATCTACGGGCTCACGGCGCTCGTGCTCTCCGCGCTGTTCGTCGCGCTCTCGTTGCCGGTCGCGTTCCGCCAGGCGGGCGAGGGCGACCGGATGAGGCCCGAGAAGCGCCTGTTCAGCTACTCGGTGCTGTATCTCTTCGCGCTGTTCACGGCGCTCGTCGTCGACCGGATGCTGCTCCCATGACCATGACGCCCGAGGAGGAAGAGCAGTTCAAGAAGGCCCGGCGCGGCCGCAACATTGCGCTGGCGCTGGTGCTGGCCGCGTTCGTCGCGCTGTTCTACGCAATCACGATCGTGAAGATGCTCGACTGATGGCCAGCGTCGCCCTCGCCCGGAAGAACCGCCGTGTCGGCCTGATCGCGTTGTGCGCCTCGCTCGCCATGCTCGGGCTCGGCTTCGCCGCGGTGCCGCTCTACGATTTGTTCTGCCGCGTCACCGGCTTCGCCGGGACCACCCGGGTCGCGACCGAGGCCGACGCTGCCCGTGCCGCGGAGCTCAGCGCGGGAGCGCCGACGATATCGATCCGCTTCGACGCCAACGTCGCGCGCGACATGCCCTGGGAATTCCGCCCCCGGCAGGTGACCGACAGGGTCCAGTTCGGCCAGCGCGACATGGCGATCTTCGAGGCGAAGAACCACTCGTCAGTGCCGGTGACCGGCACCGCCAGCTTCAACGTCGAGCCCGAGCAGGCCGGCAAGTACTTCAACAAGATCCAGTGCTTCTGCTTCACCGAGCAGACCTTGCAGCCCGGGCAGCAGGTGACGATGCCGGTGCTCTATTTCGTCGATCCGAAAGCGCTCGACGACCCGAACATGAAGGGTGTCGAGCAGATAACCCTCAGCTACACCTTCCACAGGACGCGATAACCCGCCACCAACCCTCTAGACCCGCCCGCGACGCCCGATTAAGGGCCATCGCCAAGCAAGGATCAGGAAAGACCCATGGCCGGCGCCAAGAACCACGACTATCACATCCTGCCGCCCGACATCTGGCCGCTGATCGGCGCGATCTCGGCGGTGACGTTCACCAGCGGCATGGTGCTCTTCATGCACGACCTGCCGAACCACTGGCTCGTGCTCGGTCTCGGCATCGCCGGCCTGATCGCGACCTTCTTCAGCTGGTTCTCGAAGGTCGTCCAGGAAGCGGAAAGCGGCCATCACACACCGGTCGTGCAGCTGCACCTGCGCTACGGGATGATCCTGTTCATCGCCTCGGAGGTGATGTTCTTCGTCGGCTGGTTCTGGGCGTGGTTCGACTTCGCGCTGTTTCCCAACGAACTGACCGAGGTCGTCGGTGGGGTGTTCCCGCCGAAGGCGATCGAGGCCGTGATGGATCCGTTCGCGCTGCCGTTGCTCAACACCCTGATCCTGCTGTGCTCGGGCACGACCGTGACCTGGGCCCACCACTCGCTGATCAACGGGGATCGCGACGGCCTCAAGAAGGGCCTGTGGCTGACCATCGGGCTCGGCGTGCTGTTCACCTGCATCCAGGCCTACGAATACGCCCACGCGCCGTTCGGCTTCGGCGGCAACACTTATGGCTCGGCGTTCTACATGGCGACGGGCTTCCACGGCTTCCACGTGCTGGTCGGCACGATCTTCCTGATCGTCTGCCTGCGTCGCGCCTATCTCGGCCACTTCACTCCGAAGCAGCACTTCGGCTTCGAGGCGGCCGCCTGGTACTGGCACTTCGTCGACG